>JAYWGO010000131.1:0-53838 GCA_043778205.1 Polaromonas sp.
GCGCGTGCGGCCTTGAAGGGCCGCGCGTTACCCACAAGCGCACACCTGCGTGGATAAACCCTAAGCCGCCTCACACACAGAAATGCTGACACTCCCATGCGCCATGGGATATTTACGGCAGTTTGCCTCACAGATGTAGGCACGTGTGTAGCAGCTTCGCCAATCAGTTGAATATTGCGCACTGTCGCGTCATAGCGCATCGGTTCGACCACAAAATCGTCTTTGCTGATTCCGCTAGTGAAACTTTGAACGCGCTCGCAAAACCCAATCATGTCCTCAACATAAAACCGCCATTCGCGGTCAGTTTGATCGCTAGACATGCACGGCATCCCGTTCAATATACGGGCGCAGTTCTTTGCGTAATGCCTTTTCGGTAACCAAATCCACCGGGCACTTCAAAATATCTTCAAGGTAAAACTGCGCGCCGAAATATTGTTTAGACGTGGTGGGCGCATCGAACGAAATCAATACATCAATATCACTACCTTCAATAGCGGTACCGCGTGCTGTAGAGCCAAACAGCGCCAAACTACGCACGCCAAACTGGCGCTGTAGCTGGGGCTTGTGTTCTGCAAGCAGGTTTAAGACTATTTCACGGTTCATAACGTAAGTTTAACGGAAAGCTCAGAACTGGATGGTGAAGCGACCAATTCAGTAGAGCGCTGCGCTGATGTTCTTGTAACCCGCGCTTTAAGCAACTCATTCAACGGCGCATACTCGTCAGATATCTTTTCAAAATTTGCTTTAACGTCCGCGCACTTAGGTGCCGTAGCACACAACTACTTTTGCGTCAGCATCTTTGCATTGCTTGCCTCTTGCATCATCGGTGAAGGTGCAGTGCAACGCCACTTGGTGCAAGTTCGTACTGCGACGGGAGAGGGAGACGCTATCCGTTGTGGGAAAAAACAATCACGCCAAGCTTGGGCACGACCAGAATATCTATCTCGTGCCCAGTGGTGAAAAAACCACCCCCACGAGTCGCGTTTTCAATCTCGGTCCATATCGGCGGTGGGTTGTCAATGCAGGGACTGCCTCGCAGCAAGTTATCCCTTTCAGCTTCAAAACCCGCGGGGGTAGCCTGCCAAGGTTTATAGGCGCGGTAGGTTTCCTTACTGCGCTCAACGCGACCGTGCGTCGCATCTTTGAAAAACTCAATACCTTGCTCGTTGATTTCATTCACAGTTTTTTCGGACAACTTGAATATGGCAGCCCCGCACCCCTCCCTCAAACCAGATTTCCCATCGTGGTAAATGAGACTGCGAATTTCAAACTGCGGGGGCAGAGCGTCTTTGTATATCTTGACTTGAAAATACTCACACCCTTGTATTGGTGCGATGATAAAGAGGAATACAAAAGCGATCACCAAGCTGATGCCTAATGGCCGCGTATCGAGACTTTTGCCGCTTACGGCCAAATAAATTCTACCAATGCATTCAGCAATCGCTTGCCCAACGACATAGGTCAAAAAACAGATGATGGCAACTGCAACAAGTGTAAAAACAACGATAGTGAAAGTAAACATAGGAACTCAATCAACAGCTGCGAGTGCATATACCAACGCCCCCTCCCCCGCCACCCTCCCCGTAGCCATAGCCGCAGTCAACAAATACCCCCCAGTCGGCGCTTCCCAATCCAGCATTTCGCCTGCGCAGAACACGCCGGGGAGTTTGTTTAGCATGTACTGGGCGGTCATGGCTTCGAAGCGGATGCCGCCTGCGGTGCTGATGGCTTCATCTATCGGGCGGGGGGCGGTGACTGTGATGGGTAATGCCTTGATGGCGGTGGCCAGTTGCTGGGGGTTGTTAATAGCTTCTTTGCTTAGCAGCTCATACAGGATGTTGAGCTTGATGCCTTCTAGATTTAAGCGGCTGCTAAGGTGGCTGGACAGGGAACGGGAGCCTCGGGGGTGGCTGACTTCGCGCAGCACTTTGGCGGCATCCCATTGGGGCAGCAGGTCTAGGTGCAAGGTCGCGCTGCCGTGGGCGGCTATGCGCTCACGCAGGAGCTTGCTGGCGGCGTAGATGAGGCTGCCTTCTACGCCGGTTTGGGTGGCTACGAATTCGCCTTGGCGGTGGAAATCTGGTTGCTCGCCGTTTCCCTCGATGTGAATGGCGACTGTTTTGAAGGGCTGGCCTGCAAACTTGGTTGTGAAGTGGTCGCTCCAGCCGGGCTTACCGTTGGCTGCTACGTCGAAGCCGCAGTTGGCACTTTGCAGGTCGGCAATGTCGATGCCTTTGGCGCGCAGCCAGGGCACCCATGCGCCATCAGACCCTAGGCGTTGCCAGCTTGCACCGCCTAGGGCTAGGATGGTGGCTTGGGCGGTGACGGTAATGTGCTGTACGGTTTTTGCAGAAGTGGTTGAACTTTCATGCGCTGGGTTTGCGCTTTGCGCTGCAAGGTCTGCGCTGCCTGCTGTGGTTTTTTCAAACTTCAATGCGCCCAGGCTGTGGCCCGTTGCAGTTTCGTCCCAGCCCGTCCAGCGGTGGCGCATGTGGAACTGCACCCCGTTGCTACGCAGGCGGTGCAGCCAAGCGCGCAACAACGGCGCGGCTTTCATGTCAGTGGGGAAGATGCGGCCTGAGGAACCAACGAAGGTTTCAATGCCCAAGCCCTTGGCCCATGCTCCTAATTGCGCAGCTGGCTGTGCAGTAATTACTTGGGCTAGACGGTCTTTTTGTTCGTAAAAGCGGGTTAAAAAGGGCGCTAGCGGCTCGCTGTGGGTAAGGTTGAGCCCGCCAATGCCTGCTAGCAAAAACTTGCGGCCTGCGCTGGGCATGGCATCGTACACGTGGACTTCAATGCGCGCGTTGCCATGTACTTTTGCGGCGTTGCTCAGCACTTCGGCGGCCATGAGGCCAGCGGGGCCAGCGCCGATGATGGCGACTTGTACCGCCGTTGGTCCTGGGCTTGTCGAAGGGGCCGCTAAGGCTTGGACAGGCTTGGGCTGCGTAGATGAGGTGCTGGATTTCATAGTTCTACCAATTCGCCCGCGCCGGTGATAAAAGCGGCGCGCACGGTGTGCTGGGGGTGGGCTGCACGCACAGCGTGTGCGTAGGTGCTGAGTTGCTGGCGCAGAGCGGTTTGCAGCTGCGGTGCGGTGCTGGATTTATAGTCCAGCACCCACCAGGTTTGGCTGGCGCGGTGTTTGACCAGCCGGTCTAGGCGCAGCACCACGGCCTGGTCAGCGTCGTCCGCCTGGCCATGCTGCACCAGCTCTACCTCGTTGGCTTGCCAGTCGATCTGCTGCGCGTCCCACACCCAAGCGGCAGGGCCGGTGGTGATGCACTGGGCCATGGCCAAGGCTTGGTCTGCCTGCGCGGCTGTCAGCTGAAACTGGCTGCCTACGCTGCGGGCTAGCGCGCTGGTGTGTAAAGCGCTGGGGTGTAGAGCGCCGGGGTCTGCGACAGACCCCTCTTGGCCGGGCTGGTAGAGCTCTAGCAGGCGGTGCATGCACAGGCCGATGCGGGCGGCGGTGGAATCTGTGGCTGTGGCTGCAGAGTCAGTTTGTGCAGGCACCTCATTTGCTTCTGTATTAATAGCTAACTGGTTAGCATTTCCTTGGGTGATAGGCATTATTTGTATATAAAAATGGCTTTCTTCAGAAGCTGGGGATGCAAAGGTGGGCGCAGGGCTGGAGGTGCTGTTGGAGGTAGTGGTGGACATAGTGGTGGATGGTGCAAGATGCGCTGCAACGCCCATGCCACCTACTTCCCCTACTGCCCCTACTGCCCCTACCTCCACCTCCTCCACTTCCCCACCTTCCAGCGCTGCAAACCGCTGCCATGGGCTGCGGGGGTCGGGGCGGGCTACTTGGTGGGCCGACAGGGCCAGCGTGTGCTGGGCGCGGGTCATGGCCACGTACAGGGCGTTGGTTTCTTCGCGGGCGCGGGCGGTTTGCTCGTGCGCCAGGGCGGCTTGCACGCACAGGGGCACTGCGGCTTCGCTGGCCAAAAAGGCAAAGGTGGTGGGCGCGCGCTGCTGGGCGGGCCAGTCGATCAGCACGTCCATGCTGCGGGCTTTTTCTAGCGCAGCATCGGTGTCTAGCATCAGCACGGTGTGGGCTTCTAGGCCTTTGGCTCCGTGGATGGTGTGCAGCTGCACGCTGTGGCCAGCTAGCGCGCCAGCGCCAGCGTCGGTTGGCGTGCGCACGTGGCCCGCCTTGAGCGCGCGCACCCAAGCGTAGGGGGTAAGAAAACGCCCGCCGCCCAGGTCTAGCGCGGCGGCCAGCAGGGCCTGCAGCTGCGCCACCACTGCGCTGCGCTGGGGCGCGGGTGCAGCGGCCATACAGCGGGCCACCACGTCGGCATGCTGGTACAGCGCGGCCAGTGCGTCGTGCGGCGGCAGGGCGGCAAACAGCTGCTGGTAGTGTTGCAGCTCCTGGGCTATTTTTAAGAAGATAGTGGCCTGTGGCCCAAGGAAATGCTGCACAGGCAGCTCTTGATTTAGGAGCGTGTTGTGCAGCAGAAAGTTCAACCAACTGCGCTGCTGGCCTTGGGCTGATGGGCCACGCACGGCTTGGGCTAGCGCGGCCAGCTGCGCATCAGCCCAGCCAAACAGCGGCGACTTGAGCGCGCGCGCCAAGGACAGGTTGTGGCCCGGCGAGACCAGTGCATCAACCAGCGCCACCACGTCTTGCACAGCGCAATGCGCCATGAGCTGGGTTTTTTCGGTGATTTGCGAGGCAATGCCCAGCGCCTGCAGGGCGCGGGCCATGCGCTGCAGGCGGTCGCGTTTGCGGGCCAGCACCATGATGGTGCCTGGTGCAACGCCGCCGCCCATGTGCTGGGCCACCCAGCGGGCGGCTTGCGCGCACTCTAGGGTGCGAATGTGCTCTTGGGCCTCTTCGCGCGGGGTGCTAAGGGTGTCGCGCCAAGCGCTGCTGGCCTCTTGCGCATCGGTAGCGGGTAGCTCCACCAGCGGCAGGCGCAGCACCGCGCCCTGCGCTTTCGACTCGGTGGTGTGCGGCCTGAAACCTTCGTAGCCTTCTTGGGCTGCGCCCAGCATCACGCCATTGACAGCCGCCAGCACGCGCTGCGCGTTGCGCCGGGTGTGGTCGCAGCTGAGCACCACGCCGTCCAGGGCGTTGCACACAAACTCGGTTGCGGCAATAAACACCTGCGGCTCGGCGCGGCGAAAGCGGTAAATGCTTTGCTTAGGGTCGCCCACAATAAACACCGACGGCGCGGCCTGCCCTGCGCCTGCGTAGCTGGACAGCCAGGCTTGCAGGGCCTGCCACTGCAGCGGGTTGGTGTCTTGAAACTCGTCAATCAGCAGGTGGCGGGTTTGCGCGTCCAGGCGCTGTTGCACCCAGCCGCTGAGCACGGGGTCGCTTAGCAAATGCAGTGCGGCGCGCTCTACGTCGCCCATGTCAACCCAGCCGCGTTCACGTTTAAGCTGGGCAAAACACGCGGCTAAACAGCGCGTAAGCTGCGCCATGCGGCTGTGGTGCAGCCAGGCGGTGTGCTGCTGCTGGGCGGCGTTGATTCGGATGCACAGGGCTTGCACGGCGCGCACCTGGTCAATGCCTTGCACTTTGTCGCTGAACTTGCGGGCCGTGCCTTCTTTGGTGAGCAAGGCCGACAGCGCAGCGGGCAAGTTGTTGTCACTCAACGCGGCCTCTATCTCACTGGCGGCTTTTTGCGGAATTTTGCCGTCGTAGCGGCCTAGCGCGCTAGCAGTGTTCTGCAGCTGTTGGCGCTGCGCCTGGCCTGGGCTAAAGATGTCCAGGGGCGCGGCCAAGGCGGCAAACTCGGTGTACACCTGCCCAAACGGGCGGATGCTGCTGGCCACGCTGCCTGCTGCGTCGGCCAGTGCAAATTCAACCCGTTTGTCCAGCGCGCTGGCCAGCGCTTTGCCTACGTTAAACATGCCGTGCGCAGCGACTTGCTGGCGGTACACGCTGTGCAGCGCACCGTCGGCCTCTAGCGCGGTGTAAAAGCGCTGCCACACCAAGGCTACGGCTTCGCTGGTGTCTTCTAGCAGCTCGTACTGGGGCGGCAAGCCCAGCTGCTCCAGCACGGCCAGGGGTGCGCTGCGCAAGAGCGCACCAAACCAGCTGTGGAAGGTGCGAATCTGCACGCTGCGGCCAGAGTCTAAAACGCATTGGTATAAATTTGATAGCTGCTTGTGCAGCATTTCCTTGGGCGCTAGGGCTATTTCATTGCTAATTCCACGTGCCAGCAGCTCTTGGGTCAAGGTAGCGTGGTCGGCTTGGGCAAACTGCTCTAGCCATTCTTGCAAACGCTGGCGCATTTCGCCTGCGGCTTTTTTGGTGAAGGTGATGGCCAGAATTTCTTGCGGGGCCAGGGGTTTGTCTGCGCTGTGCTCGGACTGCAGCAAAGCGCGCAAAATGCGCGACACCAGCATCCAGGTTTTACCGGCACCGGCGCAGGCTTGCACCACCACATTGCGATGGGGGTCGCAGGCGGCTGCGTAGAAAGCCTCGCGCGTGCAGGGCTGGCCGCCTAGGGCGTAGGCATAGGTATTGGCCTGGTCTTGAACCTGGGCCTGGTCTTGGGCAGCGCCGTGGGCTTGGGGATTGGCGTTGGGGTTCATAGCGTCCACATGTCTTTGCGGCACAGGCCGCGTGCGTCGCAGTAGTCGCAGGCTTTGCCTTCGCCCAGGGCCGGCATGGCATGGCCCGCGTGGATGCGCTGCACATCTACCGTGATGCCTTGCAACACGGCATCGCGCGCGGCCATGACGTTGTCTTGGGCCGTGGTTTTGCAGGCCCGCTCGGCCAGGTTAACGTAGGCGGCGTGCAGGTCGTCCTCGCCCAGCAGGGCCGCATAAAAGGCCAGTTGGGTGTCTTCTGCGGGCGTTTTGGTTTTGGCTTGGCTGGCTGCCGTGCTCTCGGTTTTATAGTCCATCACGTAGGCGGTGCCTGCCTCGGGGCCACGGCTTAGGCGGTCTACGCGGTCTAGCCGGCCTTTGAGCTGGATGCTGGTTTGGCCAGTGCCATCGCCCGTGCCTTGGTGGGCGGGGTGGGCTGCGTTGTCACTTACGGTGTGCGCTAGGCTGCGGTCTAGCTCGGCTTGGTCAAACTGCCAGCCTTCGGCTTCGTGCTGGGCAAGCCACGCCAAATAGCTGTCACGCACCTGCGGCCAGGCGGCGGCGAAGGGGACGAAACCGCTGCCGGGTATGCGGTGCTTAGCGGCAGATTGGTCTAGCAAGGCTGTGTCGCTGGGGGTTGCATTTACACCTGCAGTTTGGCGCTGGGTATCTTGCGCCATCACTTTGTGCTGGGTATCTTGCGCCAGCGCCTTGCGTTGGGTATGAAAGTCGGCCAGCACGCTGTGCAGCCAGCTGCCAAAGTCGCGCTTGCTTAGCTCTTGGTCTAGCTCTGGCGCTGGGTGCAGGCCTAGCAGGCGCAGGGCAAAGAAGCGGTAGGGGCAGGTGCGCAGGTCGCTGTAGCTGCTGGCAGACAGGCTGGTGATGCGCAGTGGCTGGGCGCTGGGCTGTGCTGCAGCCAGCGCCACGGTGGGCTGGGGCGGCAGGCTGGGGTTGGCCTCTACGCGGCGCAGCAGGCGGGGGTCGGCGGGCGGCGGGGCTGGGGGGGTTGATTGGGCGGTAGGTTCGTCGGTAGTTTCGGCGGTTGGTTGGGCGGTTGATTGGGAAGTGGCATGGGCAGCTAGGCCCCTCTGGGCTGCCGCGTTTGCTAGGTTCCAGCGCTGCAGCAGGGGGCTCGGTTGCAGTACTTGGTCGCCCTCGGCGCTGCGCCACAGCACGTCTGCGCGGGGCACCTGCAAGGCGCTGTGCCACACGCGCTCTTGCTCAGCGGCCAGCGCGGCGCGGCTGGGCAGGCCCAGGGCAGCGCGCTGGGCGCGGGTCCAGTTGCCTACAGGCTCAGGTGAGGCGGGCAGGCGCTGCTCGTCGGCACCGGCTATCACAATGGCCTCAAACGGGCGTGCCAGCACCTGGGCCAGCGGCAGCACCACCACTTGGGCTGTGGGCGAGCCTGCCATTGCGTTGGCATCAGCGCTGGGTTTGAAGCTGGCGTTTTCCAGGCAGTCGCTGGCCCAAGCGGTGAACTCGGCCAGGCCCATATTTTGGCTAACGGACTGGCCAGCTTCAGCCACATTTTCAGGCTGCAGCACATGCAGGGCCTGCAGGCAGTCGCGCCCTGCTGGGTCGGCTATCAGCGCGCCCCACTGGCCCGAGGTGCGCAGGGCCTGCTGCAGGCTGGTCAGCCAATCACCCACGCTGCGGCTGGCGCGCAAGGTGGCCAGCAGCGCACTGGCCGTCATATTAGGCTGCACTTGCTGTGCAGAGCCTACTATAAATTCAATAGCTGCTTGTGCAGCATTTCCTTGGGCCAAAGCGGTATTTGGCTCTCTAAATGCACGTTCTAAGGCTTCTACCAAGGCGCTTGGTGCGTTGGTGTGTTTAAGCCAGTCTAGCAGTGCGTCTTGTGCGCCGTCTTGGCTGTGGTTGTGGCTGTGGCTGTGGCTGTGGCTGTTGTTATTGTTGTCGGTACGGCTGTTTTCAGCGCCGCGCCAGCGGGCTGCGCGCAAGAGTGCCATCACGCTGGCGGCCGCCCGGGTGGTAGACAGCTTCCAGCCGGTTTCATCTTGCAGGGCCACGCCGTGCAGGCCCAGCGTGGCGCTGATGCGCCGGGTGGTTACCCGGTCTACAGCGGCCAGGGCTACGGGCACACGCCCTGCGGCAATGTGCTGCAGCACGCAGGCGCTGGCGCGGTCGGCTTCGTCATGGGCGCTGGTGCAGGGGTGCTGGCTTACTTGGTGGCCACTTACTTCTTGCGCTGCCTCCCCCCAGCTGGCTGTGCAGCTTACCGCCTGCCAGTGCTGGGCCAAGGCGCTGGCCAGCGGGTTGGCCTGCAGGCCGGGCACCACCACCAGCGCGTCCAGGCTGCTGTGCAGGGCAGCGTCAAACAGCACGTCGCTGGCGTAGCGCGACGCAGCAGCCCACTCTAGCGCGATGCGGGCTACGGCGGCCTCGTACTTCAGCGGGTTGCTGGCCAGCGTCTCCACGGCTTGCAGGGCTTGGGCTCTGGCCTGCTCAGCCCAGGCCGGGCGCTGGGCGGGGGCTACGGCAGCCACCAGCGCGCCCAGCTGGTGGGCGGTTTGCACCAGGCTGGCCGTCAGCATGGCGCGCTGGGGGCCCAGGCCTGCGCGCTGCAGCCAGGCAGCCGCGCGCAGGCTGTCTTGGCCCGCGTCAAAGCTGATGTCCACCGCGCTGGGCATAAAGTGGCCAAGGCGCTGGCTCCAGCTTTTAGTGGTCTCCAGCCGGGGCATAAAGCCTGGGGCATTGCCCAGCGACCCATCTGCTGTGCTGCAGGCCCTGCTGTAAGCCCGGCTTGAGGCACGCGCCACCGCTTGAAGCTGAAAAAACGGCAACAGCACCACGGTGCGCGCTGGGTGCGCGCCCAAGGCCTGCATGTGCTGCGCCACCTGCGCCCACAGTGGGGCCCAGGCTTGGGCCTGCGCTGGGGCCTGCGCTGGGGCCTGTGCTGAGGTCTGCACCAGGTTAGCAAGCGCACTGTAGGCGGGGCTGGCCGGTGTTTCAACAGCGGCTTGGGGGGGTAAATAGGTTGGGGCTATCACGGTTAATAGTGTTTTGCAGGGGTTGCGCACGCAACTCAAACCTTGCTTTCTGTCACAATGCCCACACTGTAGCTTTATCTGGCAGCTTTTTCAGGCCCAGTGCCCAGCAATTACCCATAACCATCCACCTCGGAGAAAAACACCATGGCCAGCGATCTCATCAAACACGTAACCGATGCCACCTTTGAAGCCGACGTACTGCAGTCAGACCACGCTGCCGTGCTGGTGGACTACTGGGCCGAGTGGTGCGGCCCCTGCAAAATGATCGCTCCCATTTTGGACGAAGTGGCCAGCACCTATGCAGGCAAGCTGCAAGTGGCCAAAATGAACGTGGACGAAAACCGCACCATTCCCGGCCAGTTTGGCATTCGCGGCATTCCTACGCTGATGATTTTCAAAGGCGGTAAGCTGGCAGCCACCAAAGTGGGCGCGCTAAGCAAGGGCCAACTGGTCAGCTTTATTGACGAGCAAATGGCATAAACCCACCGTTTAGCCCACAAAAAAGCGTGCCCTAGAGCACGCTTTTTTTATGCCGCGCAGGCAAACCTTACATCGCCCGCGACAGCTCTACCGTGAGCGCACTGGGCAGTTGCTCGGCCAGGTTTTTGCGCGCTACTTTAGACTTGCTGTTGCCTGACCAGTCAGAAAACTCAAACCCATAGCCACCTTCGCTCACAATGATGGTGGGAAAACCCGGTGAATGGCGCTGCAAATCGTCTAGCAGGGCGGCGTATACATCGTCGTCTTGCGCCTCGTCACACACAATCAAGTGCGGCACTTGGCCTTCGCAGTAGCGCTCGGCCACTTGCACGGTGGCCGCATGCTCGCAGCGCAGGCTGAGCTTTGCGCATATCTCGCGCACCTCTACAAACAGCCGGTAGTCGGCTGAGATTACCAGCACCTGGTGCCCGGCAATAAAGTTGGAACCGACCGAGCCAAAACCGCTTTGTCCACTCAGCCCGCTGTGGCCCGTCTCCATCTCCATTTCCATCACCGTCATGCCTTCCAGCGCCACCACGGTGCGCGGGAATTCAATCGTCAGGCTGCGCTCGTTCACGGTCTCGTCCATCACCAAGCCCACGCCCATCGACAGGGCAATTTGCTGCATCAGGTGCCAAGCTATCGACTGGTTCACCGTAGTTTTGCGGTCTATGTCTTCTTGGGTGCGCACGCCTTGCGCGGCTATTAAATTAAGCTGCCCATGCTGGGGCCACAGCTTCATGCTGGTGCTCATGCGCACCACGGTGCCAAACTCGGTTACCCAGTCTAGCGACGCGCTGATCAGGCTCATCAGCAGGCCAGGGTCGACAATAATGTCTACGGTTTTAAAGCGGGTGTTGACCACCAGCCCCGTGGCGGCGTACTCGGTCTTGCGGTCGTCCAGCACGTTCTGGGCAACGCCCGCCAGCGAGAGCTTTTCATGCGACTGGCGCACCCGGTTTTGGGCCAAACGGGCAATTTGCTGCATCGACATGGCCTTGCGGCGCAAGCGGTCAACTAAAAAATGGGTGCGTGACAGGCTATCGCCCATGGTGCGCGGATTCGATGCCGCCTGCAAAATCAAGTCTAAGGCCTGGGTCAGGTTGTGGGCAATTTCTTCACCAATCGTGCCCAGTACCTCGGGGTGCAGCTGGGGGGCGGTTTGCGCGGTATTGGTGGGTGTACTCGTGGGTGTACTGGTGGTAGCGCCTTCGCCCGCTGCAGCTTTGGCAGCAGCTCTGTTGATTGCAGCCAGGCTGGGCGTGGGGGCCGGTGGGTTGGTGCGCCTTTGGTTATCATGGCGGCCCGTTATGCTGGCCAGTGTAAGTTCCATGTGAAGTCCTAATGATTACTTTTTTATAAACGGGTACTAAAGTGCATAAAAATGCGGTACATAATGGCTGTATCATACGGGCGCTATAATTAAATGCAATCACCCAAATGGGTGAGCCTTTCTAGTACTTGTTACGTTTGTCCTTTACACGTTTTCACCCTGCACGCTTTTCACCACGTCTACTTAGTACGTTGTATCCCGCGCCTATTTTGACGCGCCACCCCAGTGCCATTGGCACACCCCCCATTATTTTACTTTTGACTGACGCTCATGCATCTGAACGAACTCAAAGCACTTCACGTATCTGAAGTTCTCAAACAAGCCGAAGAACTCGAAATTGAAAACACCGGCCGCATGCGCAAGCAAGAGCTGATGTTTGCCATCATCAAAAAGCGCGCCAAAGCCGGCGAGCTGATTGTGGCCGACGGCGTGCTAGAAATTTTGCCCGACGGCTTTGGCTTTTTGCGCAGCCTGGACACCAGCTTTACCGCCAGCACTGACGACATTTACATCAGCCCCAGCCAAGTGCGCCGCTTTAATTTGCACACCGGCGACATGATCGAAGGTGAAGTGCGCACCCCTAAAGACGGCGAGCGCTACTTTGCTTTGAACAAGCTGGACAAAGTCAACGGCGACTCGCCCGACAGCAACAAACACAAAGTGATGTTTGAGAACTTGACCCCGCTGTTTCCTAAAGTGCAGCTCAAGCTCGAACGCGACATCAAGTCTGAGGAAAACATCACCGGACGTGTGATCGACCTGATCGCCCCCATCGGCAAGGGCCAGCGCGCCTTGATCGTAGCCCCGCCCAAGAGCGGCAAAACCGTGATGATGCAGCACATTGCCCATGCCATCACCGCCAACCACCCTGATGTCCACATGATGGTGCTGCTGGTAGACGAGCGCCCTGAGGAAGTCACCGAGATGCAGCGCAGCGTGCGCGCCGAAGTGATCAGCTCCACCTTTGACGAGCCCGCCGCGCGCCATGTGCACGTGGCCGAGATGGTGATTGAGCGCGCCAAGCGCTTGGTCGAGCTGAAAAAAGATGTTGTGATTTTGCTCGATTCGATCACACGGCTGGCGCGTGCTTACAACGCCGTGATGCCCAGCAGCGGCAAAATTGGCTCGGGCGGTATCGACACCAATGCCATGCAGCGGCCCAAGCGCTTTTTTGGCGCAGCACGCAATGTAGAAGAAGGCGGCTCGCTGACCATCATCGCCACGGCACTGGTAGACACTGGTGGCCGCATGGACGAGGTGATTTTTGAAGAATTCAAAGGCACCGGTAATTCTGAGCTGCACCTGTCACGCCGCCTGTACGAAAAGCGCGTGTTCCCCGCCATTGAGCTGAGCAAGTCGGGCACCCGCCGCGAAGAGCTGCTGCTGTCGCCCGAGATTTTGCAAAAGACCCGCATTCTGCGCTCGTTCTTGTTTAACATGGACGAAATCGAGTCGATGGAGCTGATGCTGAAAAACATGAAGTCTACAAAGAACAACACCGAGTTCTTTGACATGATGCGCCGGGGCGGTTAAGAGACTATCAGCCTCCCATCAGGCACCAACTGCGCAACTGGTGCATGTCTTTACGGCAACAATGCCATTGCATGCATGTACTGCGGCTGCACCATCAGCGTGTCCCAGTCTAGCGGTGGGGTTTGTGGCAGCAGGGCCAAACGGCGCTGTTCGCTGGCCTCCTGCGGTACAAAGTGGCCTGCGCGCTGGGCGCTGGCCAAGCCACTTAGCAACTCATCCACCGCCCGGCCTTCGTCGTCTACGCTTTGGTTGCACAGCAGCACCATGTCGCAGCCAGCGTTTAAGGCGGTGACAGCAGCTTGGGTGTAAGTTACCCGCTGGTTGTCAATCAAACGGGCACCTTCCATACTCAGGTCGTCGCTGAATATCGCGCCCGTAAAGCCCTGCTTGGTGCGCAAAATATCGTTCAACCAGTGGGTCGAAAAGCCCGCTGGGCGGCTGTCCACCTTGGGGTAAATCACGTGCGCGGGCATCACGCTGTCTAGCGCGCTGCTGAGCCATTCGTAGGGGGCGGCATCGTCCTGCATGATGGCCTTTAGGCTGCGCTTGTCCACCGGAATCTCGGTGTGCGAATCAGCCCGCACAAAGCCGTGGCCGGGAAAGTGTTTGCCGCAGTTCTTCATGCCCGCTTGCAGCAGGCCGTGCATCAGCGCCTTGGCCAACAGCGCCGCCACACGCGGGTCGCGCGCAAAGCTGCGGTCACCAATCACGCTGCTCTCGCCAAAGTCCAGGTCTAGCACCGGGGTAAAGCTCATGTCCACCCCGCAGGCCCGCAGCTCGGCGGCCAGCACGTAGCCCACGGCGGTGGCCGCGTTTTGTGCTTTCATGGCACCGCTGCCTTCACCCCTCTTGTCCTCCGTCCACATCTGGCCCAGCGCCCGCATCGGCGGCAGGTGGGTAAACCCATCGGTCTTAAACCGCTGCACCCGCCCGCCCTCGTGGTCCACCAAAATCAACAGGTCACTGCGCACCGCTTTAATCTGCGCACACAGCTGGGTCAACTGGCTGCGGTTTTGCCAGTTGCGAGCAAACAAAATCACCCCGCCGGTCAGGGGGTTGGCTAAGCGTTCTTTGTCAACCTTGGTTAGCGTTAAGCCGGCAACGTCGAGGATGATGGGGGCGTGCTGTGTCATGGTGCTTTATACAAGTTAGTTACTATTAAATATATAGCTGCTTATGCAGCATTTCCTTGGGCCATAAAGGGTTTTATCCTGTAAATCTTAGCCTTTAGAGCTGATTTTCTTCGTAGCAAATATGTTGCCTAGTTTACGGTGTTTGCTTAGCATTGTGCCGCTGCCCAACAGGCTTATGTGCATGGGCTGCGTTTTGCAGAGGGGGAAACACTTGGCAGCCCTTGCGCAGCCATGGCACTACCCTACTTGGGTCGTGTTGATCTGAAGGGCAAAACCACGTACAGTTTTGCAACGCAAAGCCAAAGACTGTCGTTTTCTCGGCCCATGGGTTTCTTGGTTTCGCTACATTGGGCTGATTTACTAGGACGCTCTCTCGCAATATAGCAAACATGACAAAAACTACACCTCTGGTCAAACAACGCATGCAAGCCGCAGTGGTCCAGGCTTATGGCCCGCCTGAAGTGGTTCAAGTCAAAGAGGTAGACAAGCCCACGCTTAAAGACCACGAAGTACTTATCAAAATTCACGCCACCACCGTCACCGCTGGGGACTGGCGCGTGCGAAGCCTGACCACCCCGTTTGGCTTCAAACTCATCATGCGGTTGGTGCTGGGGTGGTTTAAGCCTAAACAACCCATACTTGGAACCGAGCTGGCCGGGGAGGTTGCATCGGTAGGCAGTGCTGTGGACAAATTCAAAGTGGGTGACCGGGTATTTGCCTACAGTGGCATGGGCATGGGTTGCCATGCCCAGTACAAATGCATGCCCCAAGACGCAGCCTTGGCCCTGGTGCCTGCCAACCTGGCCTACGAACAAGCCGCCGCGTTGTCGTTTGGTGGTGCCACGGCGCTAGATTTTTTCAAAAGGGCGCAGCTTGCGCACGGCGACACCGTACTTATCAACGGTGCATCGGGGGCGGTGGGCAGCGCTGCCGTGCAGCTTGCCAAGCACTTCGGTGCCCACGTAACGGGCGTGTGCAGCAGCGCCAACGCTGCGTGGGTGCAGTCGCTAGGCGCCAGCCATGTCATCGACTACAGCACACAAGACTTTACGCAGAGCGGCCAAACCTACGATGTGATAATGGACACCGCAGGCACAGCACCCTTCGCCCGCTGCAAAAATTCACTCAAGAAAAATGGCCGCCTGCTGCTGGTGGCCGGTAGCCTGCCCGAGATGCTACAGATTCCATGGGCATGGCTCACAACCGACAAAAAAATCATCGCCGGCCCCACCGCCGAGCGCGCAGAAGACCTGCGCTTGCTGGCCAAGCTGGCAGAAACTGGCGCATTCAAGCCCGTGATAGACCGGCGCTATCCGCTAGAGCGCATCACGCAAGCGCACCGCTATGTGGACACGGGGCGCAAGAAGGGGAATGTGGTTATTACTGTGGCCCATGCAAAGTAAAGTATAAATTCATACTTGCCTGAAATTTTATAAAACTGTATTTAAGGGGCAACTGCCCTCACCTTAGACACGCAAAGAGCGCTAAGTAAAAAAGTCAGTTTTGTATTCTTTGCGGTCTCTGCATCTTTACATTGAGAACTTGATTTACTTGCAAGTCTCAGTCGCTACGCTTAAATGTAAAGACGCTGGCAACAAGCTTGGTACCCGCATCTTTTTAACTGCGCTTACTTGGCAGGTGCAGGCTTACCAAAACTGGGCGGTGCCTCTTCCGTCTCATCAGCAGGGGTAATGTTCATGTTCACACCCTTGACATCCAGCACCTTGACCTCACCCAAGCCGTAGGTCACAATCTCCGGCTTGAACAAAATCGCCGCTACCATGATGAGCTGCAGCACTACAAAAGCAATCGCACCCCTGTATATATCGCCGGTTTTCAAAGCTGGAATTTTGACATTGGTGATGCGGTCAAGGTAATCAGTTTTAGGTGCCACACTGCGCAAATAAAACAGGGCAAAACCAAACGGTGGCGTTAAAAATGAGGTTTGCAAATTCATCGCCACCATCACGCCAAACCAGATCAAGTTGATGTCCATTTCCTTGAGCACTGGCAACAGGAGTGGCAGCAAGATAAAGGCGATTTCAAAGAAGTCCAAAAAGCAGCCAAGGAAGAAGATCAGCGCATTGACAAACAACAAGAAACCCAACTGCCCGCCAGGCAAGGCCGCAAATAGCGCCTTGACCCACGCCGGGCCGTCAATGGCTTGAAAGGTCAGTGCAAAAATTGTCGAGCCAATCAGCACAAACAGCACAAACACTGACAGACGCGCCGATGAGTCCACCGCTTGGCTCAAGAGCTTCATCGGTAGGCGTTTGCGCAGCATGGCCATCAGCATCGCACCTGCTGCGCCCATCGCGCCACCTTCAGTGGGTGTGGCGATGCCTAGGAAAATCGTGCCCAGCACCAAGAACACCAGTAGCAGCGGCGGTATCAGCACAAACGTCACTTGTTGGGCCAGCCGCGACAGCAAACCGGTCTTGGCCAGCTTGTCAATCACAGCGACCAGCCAGGCAAACAAGATGCCGACCATCAGCGTCATCACAACTTTTTCGTCCGTCGGTGCTTTGAAGTCCAAGTCGCCGCCCAGCATGATTTTGAGCTTGTCGTAAAAGGTGAACACTTGCGCGCCAACAAACACGCTGAGTACCAACAAAAAGCCCAGCGACCGGTGGCCGGTGTTGCCATTGCTCTCGTGGTACGTCAGTGCTTCAGGCGGTAAGGCGGGTACCCATTTCGGCTTGAACACCGCCAACCCCAGCATCGCAACGATGTAGATAGCGACCAGTGCAAAAGCCGGGATAAACGAGGCCTTGTACATGTCGCCCACGCTTTGGCCTAACTGGTCGGCAATCACGATCAGCACAATCGACGGCGGAATAATTTGCGCCAAGGTGCCCGACGCCATGATGACACCCGAAGCCAGCGGCCGGTTATAGCCGTAGCGCATCATGATGGGCAATGAAATAAGCCCCATCGAGATCACACTGGCCGCCACCACGCCTGTGGTCGCTGCCAGCATGGCACCGACCAGCACCACGGCAATGGCCAGGCCAGCGCGCATTTTGCCGAACACTTGGCCAATGGTCTCTAACAAGTCCTCAGCCATGCGGCTGCGCTCCAGAATCAAACCCATCAGCGTGAAAAACGGAATCGCTAGCAACACGTCGTTGGCCATGATGCCGTACAGCCGCAGCGGTAGGGCATTAAAAAACACCGCTGGCACCAAGCCCAGCTCAACGCCTATCCAGCCGAACACCATGCCGGCGCTGGCCAGTGCAAAGGCCACCGGAAAGCCAGTCAGTAAAAAAAGCAGCAATGAGCCGAACATGATCGGCGCGATGTTAGCAATTAAAAACTCGGTCATGCTGAGGCTCCTTGGCGGGTTTTAGCTTCAAGTGCAGCTTTGGCTTCCTCTTCCAGTCGCAGTTCTTCCAGAAGCATTTCTTCGTCAGTTTTTTCAGGCTTAGCATGCGGGTCGGGACCGTGGCCAGTCAAAAACGCAACCCGCTTGATAAGTTCGGACGCACTTTGTACCGCCAGCAAGGCAAAGCCCAGTGGCACCAGCGCGTACACCGGCCAGCGCAGCAGTCCGCCCGGGTTGGCAGACACCTCTTTGGTCATGAACGCGAGTTGCAGCGACGGCAGTGAGGTCCACACTACAAACATGCACAGCGGTAGCAGAAAAATGACGATGCCCACCACGTCTACCCACACCTGGGTTCTGCGCTTCATGCGGTTTGACACTACATCAATGCGCACATGCTGGTCATGCAAAAAAACATAGCCCGCACCCAGCATGAACACCGCACCAAACAGGTACCACTGCGCTTCTAAAAAGGCATTTGAGCTCACGCCAAACGCTTTGCGGATCAGTGCATTGCCAGCGCTGATTAAAACAGCGGCTAGCAGCAGCCAGCTAACTGATTTGCCGATACGTTCAGTGATCCAGTCGACACGGCGACTAAAGGCAAGCAGGATATTCATGAAAGTCTCTTTGAGTTTGTTTGTGTGTGTACTGCACGGCGCAGGCGATTTGTCAGTAAAAAGTCAGAATTGACCTTCCACAAAGCACAACCCCCGCTTGCTAAGCGGGGGTTGTAAGGTCAAGACTGCTAAAACAATTTAGCGCAAGGCCTGTGCCATGAAGTCGTCAAATGTGTTTTCAGTAAAGCGCATCCAGCTGACGGTTTCTTTCTGGAAGGCGCTGTAGCTGTCGTAGATTTTTTTGAAGTTGGCATTGGTGCTGCCAATTTCTTGGTACATCGGCACGGCCAGCTTGTACATCGCGTCCAACACAGGGCGTGGAAAGGGTTTAACTTCTGTACCGCCCGCAATCAAACGGCGAAGTGCTGGTGCGTTGCGCGCATCGTACTTGGCCATCATGCCGGCGTTCGCCTCTTTGGCGGCAGCGCTGAAAATAGCACGGTATTCTGGCGGCAAAGCAGCAAACGCCTTTTCATTGACGATCCAGCCCAATGCTGCACCACCTTCCCAGAAACCAGGGTAGTGGTACACCTTAGCGACTTTTTGGAATCCCAGTTTTTCGTCGTCGTAGGGGCCTACCCACTCGGCAGCGTCAATCGTGCCGCGCTCAAGTGCCGGGTAAATGTCGCCGCCCGGGATTTGCTGCGGTACAGCTCCTGCAGCTGAAAACAAGCGCCCACCCAAACCAGGTATGCGAATCTTCAAGCCTTTAACGTCCTCCATGGTTTTGACTTCTTTGCGAAACCAGCCGCCCATTTGCGCGCCAGTGTTACCGGACAGCACATAGCGAATGCCTTGGGGTTTCAAGAAGTCATTGAACAGTTTTTCGCCGCCGCCTTCTAACCACCACGCATTCATTTGGCGAAAATTCATACCAAAAGGAATGCAAGAACCAAACGCCCAAGTGGGGTCTTTGCCCACGTAGTAAAACGCGGCGGTGTGGGAACATTCAACCGTACCGGCAGCTACCGCATCGGCAGCTTGGGGCATGGGCACAATCTCACCTGCTGGGGCAACCGTGATGACAAACTTGCCACCGGTGGCGTCACTGACACGCTTGGCAACGTCTTCGGCTGCCCCGTAAATGGTGTCCAGCGCTTTGGGGAAACCCGACGAGCAGCGCCAGCGGACTGCAGGCCCGCCTTGTGCGCTGACAATACCGGGGGCAGCCAGCAGCGCGCCACCCAGGCCAGCGCCCAGTCCAGTTTTGGTTAAAAAGGAACGACGCTCAAGCTTAGTCGTTGTAGTGGGTTGCATAGTTGTCTCCAAGAAGTTTTTGGTTCAGTATTTGAGCCATCGCAGACAGATACCTCAAAAGTTGATAATAGGCACAACCAGATACATTGAAAACTCGAATTAAGATACATATTAAATCCATTTTCTGGAGCTATGGAAACCACTGATAGACAGGTTTTTGTTGATGAAAAATTTAAACTACAAGCACTTGCATTACTTTTGGATGATTGCCAAATGCGGCGGCGTAGCCAAGGCGGGCGAGCAGCTGCATGTCACGCCGCAGTCCATCAGCACGCAAATACGCCAGCTTGAAACGGCCATTGGTGGCGCACTGTGGCGGCGCGCCGGGCGCAAGCTGGAACTGACGGACACCGGTCACTTGGTAATGGACTACGCCGATCGGCTCTTCACTGTGGGTGAAGAGCTCAAAGACGCCTTGCGCTCGGGCACGACGGTAGGACATGCTCACTTCAGAATAGGCGTTGCTGATGTCGTTGCCAAAACCATGGCCTACCGGCTGATTGCGCCTGCGCTGGCGCTGCCTGAGCCGCCGCGACTGAGTTGCCGTGAAGGCAACTTTGCGGATTTGCTTGCGCAACTGGCAATTCACAAGCTGGACCTGGTGATTTCCGACAGGCCCATGCCGACTTCCATGAATGTGCGCGGCTACAACCATCTGCTGCTTGAATGTGGCGTGAGCTTTTTAGCAGTAACCAAGCAAGCAAAAAAGTTGCGAGCAGATTTTCCAGCCAGTCTGGACAGGGTGCCGTTCTTGATGCCAGGTATTGATGCAGCAGTACGCCCCCGCTTGCTGGCCTGGTTCGACAAGTTGCGCATTCGTCCCCATGTAGTGGCAGACTTTGATGACACGGCACTCATGAAGGCCTTCGGCCAGGCTGGTGCAGGCGTTTTTTCACTGCCCAGCTATGTGGCTCTTGGTGTCGCCAAGCAGCTTGGCCTACAGGTGATTGGCAGCACCATGGAGATTCAGGAACAGACCTACGCAGTCACCAGTGAGCGCCGCATCAAACACCCGGCGGCGGTGGCGATCAGCGAAGCGGCTAAGCTGGTCACGGGCATGTGATGGTCGTATCCAGCCCAGGCTCACTGGAGTCTTTCTGGGTTTTGAACTGCTACCGTCTTCCAGTTTTTAGCAAACGGTGCTGACACGTTAGGGCATGGTGACTACAAAAACCAGGTGCGTTTTTACAAAGATAGTGATTAAATCTTCTCAACCACACAAAAACTAGCCGCGTAATCCGTCTCATCCGTCACCGTGATGTGCACCGTCAGCCCTTGCGCTTCAAACCATGCTTTTAGCTCACCGTGCAGCGCGATCACGGGTTTTCCGCTCTGTGCATTCAGCACTTCGCAGTGCCGCCACGTCATGGGCATGCGCATGCCTAGGCCTACGGCTTTGCTGAAGGATTCTTTGGCGCTGAAGCGGGTGGACAGGTAGCGCAGGCCGCGCTCGGGCCAGCGGGCGCTGCGTTGCTTCCAGACGGCAAACTCCGCTTCGCTTAAGATTTTTTGGGCAAAGCGGTCTCCGTGGCGGTCCACGCTGGCGCGGATGCGCCGGATGTCGCAGACATCGGTGCCAATGCCGTAGATCATGCAAGGCCCGTCATTTGGCAAACGCTCGGTCTATGCACTGCAAATAAGCCTTTACGGTGCTGTGGTAGCCCTGCTCCAACGCATCTGCCACAAAGGCGTGGCCGATGGAGACTTCTTGCAGGCCGGGGACGGCTTGCAAGAAGGCGGTGAGGTTGCCTTGGCTCAGGTCGTGGCCTGCGTTGATGCCCAAGCCTGCGGCTTGCGCAGCTATGGCGGTGGCTGTAAAGCCTGCCAGTACCTGCTGTTCACGCGGGGTGCCCCAGGCGCTGGCCCAGGTTTCGGTGTACAGCTCTACGCGGTCGGCACCTAGGGCTTTAACTAGCGCCATCTGCGCGGGCACGGGGTCCATAAACAGGCTAACGCGCACGCCCAAGGCGTGGCATTCGTCGATGAGGGGTTGCAGGCGGGCGGCGTCTTGCGGGAAGGTCCAGCCGTGGTCGCTGGTGGACTGGCCCTCAGAGTCGGGCACAAAGGTGGTTTGGTGGGGCTTCATACCCTGCTGGCACAGGGTGCGGATAAAGTCCATCAGGTTGTGAAACGGGTTGCCTTCGATGTTGTATTCGCGTGCGGGCCACAGGCGCATCAGCTCGGCAATATCGAACACGTCTTGCTTGCGGATGTGGCGTTCATCAGGCCGTGGGTGCACGGTGATACCAGATGCGCCCGCTTTGAGGCACAGCTCGGCAGCGCGGGTAACGCTGGGAATCTGCAGGTGGCGCGTGTTGCGCACCAAGGCGACTTTGTTGATGTTGATTGAAAGTGCTGTTGTAACCGTCATTTGTAAGCCTTTTTTAAGCTTTTTAGGGCTATGGCCCAAGTAAATGCTGCACGGGCAGCTATGGTTTTAATAGTATTTACCGCAGCCTTCACATTGGCAAGACTGCGGTACGCGAACTTGCAGCAGCACGGTCGCACCTTGCCAAGCTACAGCGCCTGCAGGTCCATCACCATTTGCCGCGTGCGCAGCGTTTTACCGCCGCAGTGGTAGTGTAGCAAGCTGCGCAGCTGGGTTTTAAGTGCGGTTTTTTCAAACGGGGCTAGCCCTGTGCACACGGCCCGCAGGCTGTGCAAGGGGGCACTGTCGTGCAAGGCGGTGTGCAGCGCCAGCCAATGGCGGGCGGCCAGGCTGGGGCGCTCTGTCAGGGGGCGGTTCATCGAACTGTCCTGCTGGCTGTACTGGCTGGCAGCTTCGTCTGCATGCGCGGTGCGCAAACCAGCCTCGGGCATCAGCGTGTAGGCCGCACCCATCTGCAGCGGCTGCAGGGTAAAGCTGGCGGTATCTAGCGCGGGCAGCAGGCCAATCTCGCGCAGTACCAGCAGTTCAAAAGCGCGCAATGCACTGTCTGCCAGCGCCGGGTCGCGCAGCAGCTGGGTCACCAAGGCATAGCTGTCAAACAGCGCCTCGTGCGGGTCGTCACGCGCCAGCAGCTTGAGAATCAGTTCATTCACGTAGTAACCCGACAGCAGCACGTCGCCGCTTGGCATGGTTAGCCCGCCCATCCACTCCGCGGCCTTGAGCGTGCGCACCTCGGCATCGCCGCCAAAGGCAATGTGCAGCGGTTGCAGCGGCAGCAAGATAGGGCGAAACTGCGAGCTGGGCCGCTTAACCCCCTTGGCCACCAAAGCAATGCGCCCGTGGTGGCGCGTGAACACCTCCAGAATCAAACTGGACTCGCTCCAGTCGTAGCGGTGCAAGACAAAGGCAGGCTCATTAGCTATTTTTTTCATAGCTATACGCGTAGCATTTTCTTGGGACTGAGGATCAAAAGGCATCTAATTAACAATTTACAATTTACCTTAGAGTTAAATTTAGCTATTGACCATCTGGGCCTTAATCCAACAAAGCCCTAACTCGCGCCAGCACATCGTCCACCACTTCATCGGATGCGCGTTCAATAATCTTGGATGACCGCTCGGCAAAATCGAGCATGCGTGCTTGGTTACACAACACCACGCCTTGGGCATCTAACCCGGTGGCGGCCAAAGATACGGTAAAGCCGTTATGCCGCGCGAAGCCGCCGCCTTGGGTGATGGGTGCCACCATGGCCAAGCCAAAGCGGTTGAAGGCTGATTTGGTCAGTACTAGCCCCAAGCGCTTGCCTTGCTGCTCGCTGCCGCGTGTGGGGTCAAAGTCTATGTGAATGATGTCGCCGCGCTCAGGGTATTTAGGCTTCATGGGGCTACAGCGCTTCTTTGCCTACGTGCGCACCGCTAAGCCAAGCACGGTCTTCGTCGGTGCGGGCCATGTTGGCGGGGGTGCACTGGGCCAGCAGCTCGTCCAGGCTGTAGTGTTTGCGGGCTGGTTGGGCTACCAGCTGTGTGCCCTGCACGTGCAGCTCTACGCTTTCGCCTTCTTTCATGCCCCAGGCTTTCATGGTGGCGGCAGGTATACGTAAGGCATTGCTGTTGCCCCAGCGCTGGATGGTGGCTACGCTCATGGTGTAAAACTCCTAAAAGTATCTACATTGTATCAACACTAATGTTTTGACGGGATCAGCTAGCGAATTGCTTAACTGCTGAATGTTGACCATGTTCCCTGCCCCTGCCCCTGCCCCTGCGCTTGGGCTGATTGGCGCAGCGGCATCAAGGAGCCCGAAGGGCGTGGGGCAGTTGCGTAGCTAATCAGCCCAAGCGCAGGGGCATACGAGGGCAGCTTATTCGTACCCATACGACTTCAAATGCGCCGCATTGTCAGCCCAGCCGCCGCGTACTTTCACCCACAACTGTAAAAACACTTTGGCATCCATCAGCTTTTCCAGCTCTAGGCGCGCTTCCATGCCGATGCGTTTAAGGCGTTCGCCGCCCTCGCCGATCACCATGGCTTTGTGGCCGTCGCGCTCTACCACTATGGTGGCAGCGATGCGCACCAAGCGGTTAGAGGTTTTGCCAGGCTCTTCGCTAAATTGGTCAATCACTACGGTGCTGGTGTAGGGCAGCTCGTCGCCGGTCAGGCGGAACAGCTTTTCGCGCACCATCTCAGCGGCCATGAACTTTTCGCTGCGGTCGGTGAGCTCGTCTTCGCCGTACATCCACGGTTGTTCGGGCAGGTATTTTTCGCACACAACCAGCAGGCGTTCGATGTCGCGGGCATTTTTGGCCGACATGGGAATGATCTCGGCGTAGTCATGCTGCGCTTGCATGTCTTGCAGCCACGGCGCGATCTCGGCGCGGCGGTGGTAGGTGTCGTATTTGTTAGCGATCAAAATAACTTTGGCGTTTTGGCTGAGCAGCTTGAGCACGCGCGCGTCTGCGGGTGTAAAGCTGCCCGCCTCCACCACAAACAGCACCAGGTCTACACCGCTTACCGTGCCGCTGACGGTTTTGTTCAGCGACTTATTTAAAGCGTTACTGTGGATGGTTTGAAAGCCCGGTGTATCGGCAAACACGCACTGCGTAAGGCCGTGGGTGCGGATGCCCAAAATGCGGTGGCGTGTGGTTTGCGCTTTGCGCGAGGTGATGCTGATTTTTTGGCCAACCAAGGCGTTGAGCAGGGTGGACTTGCCTACGTTGGGTTTGCCCACGATGGCGATCAAGCCAGCACGCTGCGGGCCCGCTGGAGCCGTGCCATCTGCGGCAGTGGATGCCGTGCCAGAGGTTTTGGTTTTCTTAAAAAAATCGTCGATTTCGCTGGTGTCTGCAACGGGTGCTGGTTGGGCTACTGTAGTTTGGGTTGGCTGGCTAGCTTTAGGTAGTTTGGTTGCTTTGGGCGGCTTGGCAGGTGCCGTTGGCTTAGCCGCAAGGGTTTCATCGCTTACGGGGGCTGTTTTTTTGGCTGCTGCGCTAGCTAGTGCAGGTTTAGCTAACTTTGGTGCAATACCGGCTGCTGGAGGTTTAAAAGTGGTGATGGTTGCCATGGCAGTGGGGTGTATCAATTAAGGTGGCGAAAATGGTGTCAAAAATAGTGCGGGAAATGGTCGTACAGCTACGCAAACTTGGCATGCCGCTAGGCCCCAGTGCGCAACAATCCATGCGCTTTGGCCCCTGTGTGCGTGTACTAAACTACTTTGCGTTAAACCGCTTTGCGCAAAGTCACCAGCAGCGCGGTCGCCGCCGCTTGCTCAGCTGCGCGACGTGAACCGCCCAAGCCGCGCTCGCTGCGGCCTAGCTCAGTAATCATGCATTCAATCTCAAAAGTTTGCTTGTGCGCCGCGCCGGTAGTGCCCACCACGGTATAGGCAGGCAGGTTCATTTTGCGCCCTTGCAGCCATTCTTGCAGCTCGGTTTTTGGGTCTTTGGCAGCCGCCTGCATTTGCGGGTTGATCTGTACTTTTTCAAACAAGCGGCGCACCAGCGCAGAAGCCACTTCAAATCCTGCATCAATATAGACAGCGCCAATCAGGGCTTCCAGCGCATCGGCCAAAATGGAGGGCCGTTTTTGCCCGCCCGAGCGAAGTTCGCCTTCGCCCAGCTTGATAAGGCCCGACAGGCCCAAATCTAGCGCCAGTTGGTGCAAGGTTTCTTGCTTGACCAAGTTAGCCCGCACCCGGGACAGTTCACCCTCGGGCAAGGTTTCTAGCGCTTGGTACAGCAGGCCAGACACTGCCAAGTTAAGTACGGAGTCACCCAAAAACTCCAGCCGCTCGTTGTGGTCCACACTAAAGCTGCGGTGCGTAAGCGCTCTGGCCAGCAAGGCTTGGCTGGCAAACTGGTGCTGCATGCGCTGTTGCAGCGCGGCATAGCTGCTGTTAGAAGGGCTGACCAAACGACAGTGTTTCTATAAAAGCGACTTATTTGGCCGTGGTGCCAGCGTATTTCAGCAGCAAATAAGCCGGGCCGCCAAGGTGAATTTCTTTGTTATAAGCAAAGCTTACCACCACCTTGTCACCGTTTTTGCTCACATCCAGGTCTTTACCGGCAACGGCTTTGAAATCGTCAATCGCTTGGGCTGAGTCAAAAATCTTGCGCACTTCGGGCGGCGTACTACCGCTAAGGGCAGCTTTGTTAGCGGCTTTTTTGATGGCCTGAAACTCAATGAATGTAGGCGCAACTTGCGCGCCTATCACGCCACAAAAAGCCAGCACGGAGCCGACAAATACGAGGCCAAAAAATGACAGGCCGCGTTGCTTAGATTTAAGAGCCACAGATTTCATATGAAATTTCCTCGATTATTGAAATGCGCCAATGCGTTTAAAGTTACCAAAATTCATCCACACAAAGAAAGCTTTACCAACGATATTTTGCTCAGGCACAAAACCCCAGTACCTTGAGTCTAGTGAATTATCGCGGTTATCGCCCATCATAAAGTAGTGGCCGTCAGGCACCTTGCACACCACACCTTCTATACTGTAGCGGCAGTTGGCCTTGTTGGGGAAATCTTCTGTGCCCGGTATGAAGGCGGGGCGGTCTTCGTCGTTAAGCAGCTTGTGCTTAACTTCACCGCCCTCTTTGATTACCACTTCCTCAAACTGCTTGCTGTAGCGCAGGCTGTCTTCGTCAAAAAAGTCGGGGAGCACCTCTTTGGACAGTGGTTTGCCATTGACCATGAGTTTTTTATTCAGGTAGCTGATCTCATCGCCGGGCACGCCAATCACCCGCTTGATATAGTCAAAAGTAGGCTTAGGTGGGTAGCGAAACACCATCACATCGCCACGTGCTGGGTTGTTAACCTCGATCACTTTTTTATTGATCACGGGCAAACGCACACCGTAGGTGAATTTATTTACCAAGATTAAATCGCCTACCCACAGGGTAGGAATCATGGAGCCCGAAGGGATTTTGAAAGGCTCAAACAAGAACGAGCGCAACAAAAAAACAATGATGATCACCGGGAACAGCCCAGCCGTCCAGTCCAGCCACCACGGCTGCATCAGCAATTTGCCCTGCGCCTCGTTCATCTCTTGGCCGTGCACTTCTGTTTTGGCAATGCCCATTTTGACTAGCTCGGCTTGGCGTGTGGCGCTTTGCGCGGCCAAGGTAGCAGCAGCTTTCTCGCGGCCAGGCAAAAAGTAGAACCGCTCAGCCAGCCAATAAACACCGGTGACCACGCAGGCCATAAACAGCAGCAAAGAAAAGTTGCCTTCAAGCTTGCCAAAGTACCACGCACCCGCGTAGCCTACAAACATGGCCAGTACCGCGCCAGTCAGCGCGGGCATCAAATTCAACATGGATCGTCTACCTGTCTTATGTACGTTAGTCTTCAACTTGCAGAATGGCCAAAAAGGCTTCTTGCGGCACTTCTACACTGCCAATCTGCTTCATGCGTTTTTTACCTGCTTTTTGTTTCTCTAGCAGTTTCTTTTTACGGGTAATGTCGCCGCCATAGCATTTGGCCAGCACGTTTTTGCGCATCGCCTTGATTGTCTCACGCGCAATGATGTTGGCCCCAATGGCCGCCTGGATGGCTACGTCGTACATTTGGCGGCTGATAATCTCTCGCATTTTGGCCACCACTGCGCGGCCCCGGTACAGCGACTGGGCACGGTGCACGATGATACTTAAGGCATCGACTTTTTCGCCGTTAAGCAAAATGTCCACCTTCACCACATCACTGGCGCGGTATTCTTTAAACTCATAGTCCATCGAGGCATAACCCCGGCTGACCGATTTGAGCTTGTCAAAAAAGTCCAGCACAATCTCGCCCAGTGGCATTTCATACGTCAGCACCACTTGACGGCCTTTGTAGGCCATGTTCAGCTGCACGCCGCGCTTTTGGTTGGCCAGTGTCATCACCGCGCCCACGTACTCTTGCGGCATGTACAAATGCACCGTCACGATCGGCTCGCGTATCTCTGCTATCTGGCTGACCTCGGGCATTTTGGACGGGTTTTCTACCGTCAGTGTTTGCGGCTCTTTGCCGCCTGTGAGCACCTCGTACACCACGCTGGGCGCGGTGGTAATCAGGTCTTGGTCAAACTCGCGCTCTAGCCGCTCTTGCACAATCTCCATGTGCAGCAAGCCTAAAAAGCCGCAGCGAAAACCAAAACCCAGCGCTTGACTGACCTCGGGTTCAAAGCGCAACGAGCTGTCGTTAAGCTGCAGCTTGGTCAGCGCATCGCGCAAGGCGTCGTACTGGTTAGCCTCAGTGGGGTACAGGCCCGCAAACACCTGGGGTTGAATTTCTTTAAAGCCCGGTAGCGCTTCGGTGGCGGTGGCGGCGGCGCCGCCGCTGCCCAGCACTACGCGGGTGACGGTGTCGCCCACCTTGGCGGCGTTAAGTTCTTTGATACCGGCAATGATGTAGCCCACCTCGCCCGCTTCCAGCGATTTGCGCGGCTCGTTGGCAGGGGTAAACACGCCTACATTGTCGGCGTTGTACTGCAGGCCGTTGGCCATTAGTTTAAAGCGGTCGCCTTTGGCCAAGCGACCGTCCACCACACGCACCAGCATGACAACACCTACGTAGGTGTCAAACCAGCTGTCCACAATCATGGCGCGCAGTGGGCCGTCGGGGTTGCCGCGCGGCGCTGGAAACTTGGTAACAATGGTTTCTAAAATTTCGTCCACGCCCATGCCAGTTTTGGCTGAGCAGGGAATTGCATCTGACGCGTCGATGCCAATGACTTCTTCAATCTCTAGTTTGGCCGCTTCGGGATCGGCGCTGGCCAAGTCCATTTTGTTGAGCACCGCAGTCACTTCTACGCCCAGCTCGATCGCGGTGTAGCAGTTGGCTACGGTTTGCGCTTCTACACCCTGGGACGCATCCACCACCAGCAGCGCGCCCTCGCAGGCAGACAGGCTGCGCGAGACTTCATAACTGAAGTCTACGTGGCCCGGTGTGTCGATTAAATTGAGGTTGTAGGTCTTACCATCGCGCGCTTTGTATTGCAGTGCAGCAGTCTGCGCTTTGATAGTTATCCCACGCTCTTTCTCGATGTCCATCGAGTCAAGTACCTGCGCGCTCATGTCGCGGTCTTCCAGGCCACCGCAGCGAGAAATCAAGCGATCGGCCAGCGTAGATTTACCATGGTCGATGTGCGCGATGATCGAAAAATTACGAATGTGGTTCATCAACAAAGTTCTTAAACAAATTCAATAAGTGCTTGATCTACAAGGAGTTGCTACTTAGCAAATGCAACGCACAAGAAAAAGGGGCACGTCCTTCAAAGTGACGTGCCCCGAAACCAACAATCTTTGGCAACTGCGATAGTTGGACTTTCATTGTAGGCAAAAAGCGCGTCAGGCACAGCACTAAAACAATCAAATTTTAGCCGTTGTCGCCTAGCAACAAGATTTTATGCACAAGTTATCCACATATTAACATATGGTTAAGTAAGCAACTTGTGGGCGATCTGTGGATCAACGGTGGACAGCCTGTGGGTGTCTCACATCGTGGATTTTTGGGTTGCCTTTATGCAGAAAATCTTCAGAGCTAACAGGTCTATTCTATCAAACTCAAGCATTTCCCCCTAATTAGTTTGCGCACACTAACTTATGTGGACAAGCAGCTGCTTTGAAACGCATACGTAAGTAGTTGTATTTATGGCATTACCCAGGCAAGAAGTCAGGCCTTTGTGCCCTGCGCTGTCAAAACAAAACCCTAAGTTAGCGGCCAAAGTGTGCAGCTGCCCCTGTGCCTTGCACGGATATTTAAACCGGCGCACGATGGCTTACGCAAGAGAGTAACACCATGCATACTGTCCCATCTGCCCTGCTGATTGCTGCCCCATTACCCTTTGTGCCTGCTTGCAGCGCACCGCATAAACCGCAGCGAAAACGTGCTGTGCAATGGGTTGCGCAGGCGCTGTTGCGAACAGTTTTTTTGTGCGCGGTGAGCGCAGCGGCGTGCGCAACCAGCGCGCCTGCAGCGCGGGTAGCAGCATTAACCCCCCAAGAAACTATGGACGCGTTGGCGCGCGCGCACCAAGCGGTAGTGGGCGTGCAGGTGATAGCGGCAGAAGGCGCAAGGTCTGCACAAACACTGGGAATGCGACGCAGCGGCTCGGGTGTGGTGATCGGCCCTGATGGCTTGGTGCTGACGATTGGCTACTTGGTATTAGAGGCCGACACGGTTCAAATTACCATGCAAGACAAAAAAACTGTTCCGTCCCGTGTAGTGGCCTACGACCAAGCTACGGGTTTTGGTCTGCTACAGCCCTTGGTACCGCTGCGCGGAATCACGCCCGTAGTGCTAGGAAGCATAGCAGGCAACACTGCAGGGGATGCCTTGATGTCCAGCACCGGTGCGCAGCCCGCAGAAGATGCCGATGTGCGCATGACACAGCTGGTGGGCCAACGCGCATTTTCGGGTTACTGGGAATACCATATTGAGAATGCCATATTTACCAGCCCACCTATTGAAAACCACTCTGGTGCCCCGCTGTTTAACCAGCAGGGCGAGCTGCTGGGCATAGGCAGCTTGTTTGTCATGGACAGTGCTGGTAACAACACCCGCAGGCCAGGCAATATGTTTGTGCCAGTTGATTTGCTCAAGCCTATCCTGAGCGAGCTGATGCAAACTGGTAGCAGCAAACAGTCGCACCGCCCGTGGCTGGGCATTACATCCAGCGAGCAAGGCGGCAAGGTGCAGGTAGTGCGGGTTAATGACGAAAGCCCTGCGCAAACTGCTGGTTTGCAAATAGGTGACGTGGTGCTGGAGGTAGACGGAACCCAAGTTAACAGCTTAGAGGCTTTTTACAAAAAACTCTGGGACCGTGCCAGTCCCGATGCCGAAGTTAAACTGACGGTGCAACAAGGCAGTGTGCTCAAAACCATCGTCCTCAAAACCATGGACCGCATGCGTTTGTTCCGCAAACCAGCGGGTATATAGACAGTCAGGGGGCTGCTTGGAGGCTGCAAAAAAGTTGCGCTACAAGAATATGAGACAATACAGTTGTTAGCTACACCAGAATAGCTTAACGCCAGCGCTCTGCTGGGGCCGGTCGCAAGCTCTTATAAATCAAAGATGCTTAGAAGCGATGGGCTACTTGTAAACCAGACCGTAATTAACTGGCTTGCTTCCCACAACACCTAGGAATGCAGGTAACGCGGTCACATTGCGCAACAGCGCTATCTAATGAACTTTGACGAACTTGGCCTCGCACCGGCCCTATTTAAAGCAGTGCAAGAAAAAGGCTACACCACGCCTACCCCCATCCAGCAGCAGGCCATTCCGGCCGTGCTCGCCGGAGAAGACCTGTTAGCCGGAGCCCAAACCGGCACCGGCAAAACCGCCGCCTTTGTGCTGCCTATCCTGCACAAGCTGGCCATGAGCCGCAGTGCCACCAACAAATTTGGCGGCATCGGTATCCGCGCCCTGGTGCTCACACCTACCCGCGAACTCGCTGCGCAGGTCGAGGAGTCTGTCAAAGACTACGGCAAGCACTTGCAGCTCACCTCCACCGTGGTATTTGGCGGCGTGGGCATCAACCCGCAAATCAACAAACTCAAACGCGGTGTCGACATTTTGGTAGCCACCCCCGGCCGCCTGCTGGACCTGGCCGGCCAAGGCATGCTGGACTTGTCGCATGTGCAGATTTTTGTATTGGACGAAGCTGACCGCATGTTGGACATGGGCTTTATCCACGATATTCGCAAGGTGCTGCAAATGGTACCTGCGCAAAAGCAGTCGCTGCTGTTCTCGGCCACCTTCAGCGACGAGATTCGCCAGCTGGCCCAGGGCCTGCTGAACAACCCCAAATCAATCCAGGTCACGCCCAGCAACACCACAGTGCAGCGCATCAGTCAGTCATGGCATTTGGTGGGCCGCGCTAAAAAGAAGGCGCTGCTCGCACACATTATCCAAGAGCACAACTGGAGCCAAGTGCTGGTGTTTACGCGCACTAAATTCGGCGCTAACCATGTGGCTGAGTTTTTGGAAAAGAACGGCATCAGCGCCATGGCGCTGCACGGCAACAAAAGCCAAGGCGCGCGCACGCAAGCACTGGCCGGCTTTAAAAGCGGCGACATTCGCGCACTGGTAGCTACGGATATTGCCGCACGCGGGATTGACATTGAAGACCTGCCGCACGTAGTGAACTACGAAATTCCCAACGTAAGCGAAGACTATGTGCACCGCATTGGCCGCACTGGCCGTGCAGGCAAAGAAGGCCAGGCAGTGAACCTGGTCAGCCTGGACGAAGAAGGCTTTTTGGCGGCGATTGAGGCGTTTACCCGCCAAGACATACCGCGCAAAGACTATGCTGACTTCTTACCGGATGCCGACGAGCGCGCAGAGCCGATTGCCATGGGCCGCCAAACCCTGTGGGGCGGCGCAGGCAAACCGCCTAGCCGTGACGTGATGGCGCAAGCCGCTAAAAACGCACGCCGCGAGATGACCGACCGTGTGCGCGAAAAGCGCTCTAGCGAAGGGGGTGGCAGCGCAGGTGGTGGCCGTGGCCCTGCAGGCGGCAGCCGAGGCCCTGCGGGTGGCAACCGAGGCCGTGGACACAGCAATGGCCAAGGCAATGGTGCAAGCAATGGTGCAGGCAATGGCGGCGTAGAACGCAACCACAACAGCGGCGGCAACTTCAATGGCCAAGGCCGCGCTGACAACCGTGGCCCGGGCCCACGCGGCCCAGCGCACAACAACCGTGGACCACGCGCTCCTTACCCACAAACTGCCGCGCACAACGATGGCTACAGCCATGGAGCGCCCCAAGAGCGCATGCAGCAAGACAGCCAACGCGAAGAAGGCGACTTTGCCGACCCACGCGAGCGCCAGCACTTGCAGCGCGACGGGCTGCACCTGCAGTCTCGCGCTTTAAGTGAAGGCCGCAGAAACAACAACGCCAACCGCTCTGGCCAAGGCTCCAGCATGGGCGCTGGCGCACAGCCCGACCCATTGCGCACCAGTATCGACGTGATGGGCAACCGGGGCCGCGGTGGCGGTGGTGGCAATCGCAGCGGCGGTGGCGGCTACGGCGGCAGCAACGGTGGGGGCCGAGGTCGCAGTGGCGGCGGCGGCGGCGGTGGAGGTGGAGGTGGAGGTGGTGGCTACGGTGGTGGCAACGGTGGCGGTAACCGCAGTGGCGGCGGCAATCGCGGCGGCTATTAAGCTGCTTACCTACTGGGTTTACGGTTTTCTCATTTTTGAATAGACAACATGGCCCAAGCCCAGCACAGTTTGCGCACGGCACTGCTTGCAGGTGCCACTGGCTTGGTAGGCCGTGAGCTGCTTACGCTGCTGCTGGCCGACCCGCGCTACGCAGCAGTGCACTGCGTGGGCCGCCGCGCCCCTGCAGTGCAGCACCCCAAGCTGGTAGCCCACACGGTAGACTTTGCCAGCCCTGCACAAATTGCAGCCTTGCCTGTCTGTGACGATGTGTACATTGCACTGGGCACCACCATCAAGGTGGCGGGCAGCCAGGCCGCATTCAAAGCCATAGATTATGGTGCTTTTATGGCTGTCGCCCAAGGAAATGCTGCACAAGCAGCTACTAAAAATATAGCACATGGTATGCGGCTCGGCATTGTCAGCGCCATGGGTGCAGATGCTGCATCGCGGGTGTTTTACAACCGCACCAAAGGCCAAACCGAGGCTGCAGTCAGCGCACTAGGCTACGCCAGCGTCAGCATTGCGCGGCCCAGCATGCTGGCAGGCGACCGTGCTGCGCTTAAACAAGCCGCCCGGCCTGGCGAGCACATAGGCCTCACGCTGATGCATGCCATGGACTTTTTAATCCCCGCCAACTACAAAGCGATTGAAGCCGCCGATGTGGCACGCGCGCTGCACCGCATGGTGACAAGCGGCCAAAGTGGTACACGTATTGCCCTGTCAGGCGAACTGCAGCAATTGGCCGCGGCCAGATAAACAGCCGCAATGCGCTACCATGGCGGCAAAGGAAGCTGCCATGTCCACCACCCCTGCCCAACACCCTGCAAGTAGCAATGTCACCACCCTGGTGGCGGCCACGGCCAACGTGCTGAACCTGGCCAACCCCGGCCGCATGTTTTACGCCAACCAAGATGTCTACAGCCAACGCGACTTTGAACGCAAAATTGACTGGTTGGGCGGTCGCATTGCAGCTCTGAACGCCGATATTTTGGCGGTGCAAGAGGTCTGGGATGATGCCGCATTGAAGGCCGCTGTAAGCCGCAGCGGTTTGCGTTACGCACATGTTATGGTGCCGGGCGCGGAAAACAGTGAACCCCACAATGCAAGTAGCGGGAGTAATACAGCGCCGGCGAGCGGCGGAAGTAGTGCAACACCAGCAGGCGGCGCTGTGAACACCCCTCGCGTGGGCATCATCACCCGTTTGGACGTAGACCGTATTGAATCTATCACCCACTTCCCGGCCCACATGCATGTGCAGGTGCCTGAGCTGGGCGAGCACACCAAGTTTGAGCGCCCGCCCCTGTTGGTCTCGCTGCGCATGAAGCATGGCCAAAGCATCCATGTGCTGACCGCGCACCTTAAAAGCAAACGGCCTAAATTTTTGCAAGACGCGCAGGGCCACCCCAGCGAAGACCGCGACGACCCAAACATCCAAACCCGCGCCACCCTGCGCAGCCTGATGATTCGCGGCGCAGAAGCCGCGGCCCTGCGCGGCGTGGTCATCGACGTACTTAAACGCACCCACGAACCCCTGATAGTGATGGGCGACTTTAACGACGGCCCCCACAGCGTCACCACCCAAATGATCGCTGCAACCAACGAAGTAGCCTACAACAAAGCCGCCCGCGACACCGCCTTGTTTAACGCCTACGAGGAGCAAGGTGAAATGGCACTTAAAAAAGACGTAGCCTACAGCCACGTGCACCAAGGCTTTCCTGAAGTGCTGGACCAAATTTTGGTCAGCGAAGAGTTCCTGCCCCACAGCCGCTTTAGCATAGGCGACGTGCGCCGCGTAGACTACTTTAACGACCACCTGCAAGAAGGCAAAGACGGCGCCCGTTCCGACCACGGGTTTGTGCGGGCGGTGATTCGGGTGCGGTTGCCTAGCGAACCAACTAACTAATGCTAAGACTAGGGCACAAACTGCCCGGTAAAAGCCAGTAACTATGTAATCGAGAACTCGTCAAATTTAACCACCGCACCTGATTCAGTGCGTGTATCAAACACGTAGCTGGCAACCATGCCGGTGCCCGTGTCCAGCACACTGAAAGCGGTAAGCAAATTGCTGGCAATAAAGGGCAGGTCAGCGGGGCGGGCTTCCATGGTTTTCATGGGGTTCATCAGAGTGGGCATGACCATGGTGCGCTTTTGCGGCTCGCCGAAGGTGGGGTAGTCAGTGGCTGTCCACTCCAGCTGGGTGCGCGGTGGCGTAGCGGCCACAGTAGCGCTGCGCCAAGCAGCATTGCCCGGTTGGGTGCCGCGCGGGCCTTGGTTGGCCGAGGTTCCAGTTTGGGCAGTTTCAAAAAACATCGCACCAAAAGAGTTGCCTACGTTGGCGGTTTCCAGGTAGTTAAGTTTGCCGCTTGCACCGCTGACTGTGCAGCGGTTCCACAGGTGCGAATGGCCGGTGTGCACCAAGCGCACGTTGGCGGCCAGCAGCAGTGGCTCGATGTCGGTAAGCCACTGGTCACCCGCCAGCGGGTATTCGTAGCGCACAAATTTCACTTGCTTGGCGCTTAGCTGCGCCTGGATGGCCGGCCAGCGGGTGGGGAACTCTTTGGCACCAAAGGGGCCAATCAGGCTGCCGTCCATCAGCTCTACGGTGGCGCGAATTTCGGCGTGTACTGGTACTGCGTTGTCGCCCAAACCTGCCATGGTTTGGTGCGATAAAACAATGCGGTATTTAGCAGTGCGGCAAGCTTCACTTTTTAATGTGTTGTCCAGCCAAGTGTACTGCTGGGAGCCTTTGGCAAAAGGGCGAAACGTAAAGTCACCAAAACCCCAAGCATCGGCATCTTGGGTAACTTGGCCCACTGTTGCCGAAAAGCTCTCGGTGAATTTGCCTCTTGCAGCTGAGTCCCACGTGCGCCACGGGCGGTTGGCATCCATCGAAATAATGAACACATCGCCAAAGCGCTGGCTGTAGTAGGCCTTGCCTTCAGGGCCCTCGGGCAGGGACCACATTTCGCGGTAAGAGTTAAATTCAAACGAATTATCGGCAATCCACTGCTCTTTGATGGCAGCGCTATTGGTGGGATTAATGGTGGCTTTTTGCTCCTCGTAGCGTGCCTCGGCGTACCAGCGCGGCTGGGGGTCGTTGTCCATGGTGTTGATGCTGTTGACAGTGGGCTTGTAGCGGCCAGGGTATTCATGGTTGCCTAGGCAGCCATACAGAGGCGCGTGCTGCAGCACCTCGCCACCTTTGTGCACAGCGCCGGGGTTCCAGCGCTGCATGGTGCCTTGCAGCGACTGGAAAAAGCTCGGGTTGCCAAGTGCCACGCGGTCAAACCATTCGCTGGCGCGGTTAGGCTGGCTAACAAAGTCGCCAGGGAACAGCACGGCATCTACCGGGCCAATGGTTTCGATTAATTTTTGAAAATTGGCAGCCGCCATGCGGTTGTTTTGCTGGTCTGAACTGAGCAAAATTTTCAAGGCCTGGCCTGCAGCTGGCAGCGGTTGCAGCGTGTACTGGCCCGAGCGCAGCTTGGTCGCACCAAATTCGCTGATGGCAAGGTAGGGCACGCGCTGGCCAGGGGTCAGGCCAGTGACCACGGCTTCGTGGCGGTACACGTTGCGCACTACCGGCAGCGCCAGTGTGAAGGTGATGCGCTGGAACACTTGCGAGTCACTGTCTTCCATCATGCGGCTCATTTTGGTGGTGGTGGCCACGAACTCTTTGTCTAGGTTGGCACCCACGCGCACGGTATGCTTGCCTGTTTCAACCTCAGAAAACCACACCACACGAACGCTGTCAGCACCAGGGTTTTGCAGCATAGGCTCGCTGAGCAAAGCGCGGTTTTCTTTGAACAAAGCGGTAGGCAAACTTGGTGTGGGTGTGGGGCTGGGCGCGGGTGTGGAAGACACTGGCGCGGCTGCTGCGGTGCCATCGTCACCACCACCGCAGGCTGCAAGGCTGCCTGCCATCACGGTGGCTGCGGTTGTAATACCACCTGCACGCAAAAAATTACGGCGATTGGTGCTAGCAGCAGCGGAAGTTGCAACAACGGGTGGTGCGGCAGCGTCTAAGCTAGATTGGGGTGATGGGGATTTCGGATTCAAGATGTGCTCCAAAGTGTAAAAACTTCAGTGTGCGCAACTTGTGTGACCAGATTGTGAAACTTGGTTTGCCCTTGTTATGCCAAGCTTTTGTTTTTATTTAATCTGACTGCATCTGGGTAAATTGCACCGAACAAAGGCCAGAGAAGTTCAAAACTATACCTAAATGCATAGCGCGCTATGACCATTTTGCTTGTGCGATACGGCTTAAATACATATAAATACAATGATTTAACCCCTTTTCCCGTGCTGGCGCGTTTCAATCTGCTCCATCGTTAACAAAGGAGTCTGTGATGAAGCAATGGATCTTGGTTTGGGCTGCAGCCGCAGCGGTAGGCGGTTTGAGCGCGCAGGCGCAGGCCGTGGGCAGGTTGGCCGATGTTACGGTAACGGACCGTAGTTCGGGCGCTACACTGCCGGTGCATTACCACCGCGGCGAGTACTGGGTGGCGGGTACACCGGGGGCAAAGTACGCTATTGCCGTTCGCAATGCATCGGGCCGCCGTGTGCTGGCGGTAACCTCGGTAGACGGGGTTAATGTGGTCAGCGGCGAGACGGCCAGTGTGCAGCAGTCGGGTTACGTGTTTGCTGCTTGGCAGCGGTACGACATTACCGGCTGGCGCAAAAGTAACAGCGATGTAGCGGCATTTGAATTTACCGCGTCGCCCAACAGCTACGCCGAGCGCACAGGCCGCCCGCGTGATGTGGGCGTGATTGGTGTGGCACTGTTTAAAGAACGCCAGAGCCTAGAGGTGCAGCCTGTAGTGCCCTACCACTCGCGTGCTAAACGCTATGAAGACGCAGAAAGTGCTGCAGCCCCCTCTGCAGCCCCTTCTGCAGCTGCGCCAACCCCAGAGCCCTATGCTGCCGATGCAAGTAAAAACTCTGCTGCCAAAGCAGAGGCACCTTCTGGCGCGCTACGCGAGTCGCGCAGCAGCGACAAGAGCAGCGATAGCATGGCCAAGCGCAGCGAATCGCAGTCTGCACAACCATCCCAGCCCGCACCCAAGCTGGGCACAGGCCACGGCGCGCGCGAAAGCTCGTATGTAAACCACACCGAATTTGAGCGCGACAGCAGCGCCCCTGCCGAAGTGGTGCGCATTCGCTACGACAGCTATGCCAACCTGCTGGCCATGGGCGTGATTCCCGCGCCGCGCCCAGCCCCTGCGCCCCGGCCCAACCCCTTTCCAGACGGCGCAGTAGGCTATGCACCCGACCCACCCGCCTGGAGATAGCGCCCTGGGTAGTGCACAATCGGCGGGATGGAAACAGCCCCCGATGCACTGCACCATGCAAGCGACGAGGCCTTGATGTTGTACTACGCACAAGGCCAAGTTGCGGCATTCAATGCGCTGTACACGCGCCATGAAATGCCTGTGTGGCGCTACGTGCAGCGCAGCGTGCAAAACCAAGCCAGTGCCGACGAGCTGACCCAAGAGCTGTGGTTTGCAGTGGCGCGCAACGCTGCCAGCTACGAACCGGCTAAAAACGGTGCCAAATTTAAAACCTGGCTCTTCACCCTGGCGCATAACCGCATCGTAGACCACTGGCGCGCCGTTAAGCCGCATGACAGCTTAGACCAAGAGGGCGATGAGACCGTGCAACTGCGCGCCCAGCTGATAGCCGACTCGGGCTTTGGCCCACTGCGGCAAATTGCATCGCGCGAACAAGCCCGCGCGCTGCTAGCGGCCGTAGATGCGCTGCCAGCAGACCAACGGGAAGCCTTTTTATTGCAAGCCGAGGGCGGCATGGGCGTACAAGAGATTGCGGTAGCTACAAACTGCAGCTTTGAAACCGCCAAAAGCCGCCTGCGCTACGCAAGAAACAAGCTAAAAACCCTGCTGGCCGATTTTGCACAGGAGACCGCATGACGCAAGCACCCCCCTCTTCTGCTGCCTCTTCTGCTGCATCTTCTGCTGCTACTTCTTCTGCTAGCTCTGCTACAACAGCCACTGACAGCTTAGTGGCCCGCTACCATGCGGCACAAGCGCAGCTAGATGCGCATACGGCAGACAGCGCAAGTTCCAGCAATAACCCAAGCGCTGCTGCAAACACACAAACCCCTACTGAAGCCACTGCCACAACACGGCCTGGCCCCCAAGTGCGCGCCAACGTGCTGGCTTACGCACAGCAACTGGCAGAGCAGCGCGCCAAAGCACCGCCCACCGAAAGCACAGGGCCAGTTGCAGCCAATACACCAGCCACTGGTACTATTAATTCAATAGCTAATCGTGCAGCATTTCCTTGGGCCATAGACCATTTTGACGATAAAAAACCACCTGCCAACGACAGCCAGTGGAAAATACGCGCCCTGGCTTCTGTAGCCATCTTTGGCCTGAGTGGTTTGCTGTTTATGCAGTGGGACAGCGCAACCCCCGAAGATAAAAACGCCGCCTTCAGCACCGAAACCCCGCCCACGGCCATAGCGCAAAAAGCCCAAACTATGGATGCGGCGCCGCAAGCCGCCAGCGCACCGCCAGCAGCCTCCGCTGTAGCACCGGCAGCACCGACGGCACCAGCCGCACTGGCCAAGCCGCCGTCAACAGAGATGGCCCAAGCCAAAACTGCGCCAGCACCAACGCGCCGCAGCGCAGCACAAGCTAATGACCAAGCCCTTGCACCAGCCCCAGCAGAGCCCAAGCCCAGCTCCGAACCTGCCGCTGCAGAACGGGCAGACACTGAAACTGCAGCCAACACCAGCACTGACAAGCTGGCCCGCGCCAAAAAATCCACCGCCACAGAGGGCTTGACTGGCATGGCGCAGCGCAGCACCAAAGATGAGGCCGCAGCCGCAGAACCTACTACATCAGCAAGTGCAGAAGCCGCAACGGCAAAGCCCCCTGTGCTTGCAGCTGCACCCGCGCAGGCCATGCCAAGCACGCAGAGCACGCAAAACGCAGCTTTGTTAACGGCCATCCGCAATAAAGACACCGCCGCGCTACAAGCAGCTTTGCGTGCAGGGGCTGACAAAAATACCAAGCGCAGCGGCACACCGGCCCTTACCCTGTGCGTGCAAGAAGCGCAAGCCGACATGGTGCAACTGCTGCTCAGTGCGGGAGCCGATGTGAACGCGGTCGATGCACAGGGCATCAGCGCGCTGGCGCATGCCCGTGTGCGTGGATTGGGCAATATCGTGAATTTGCTGTTGTCCGTTGGTGCTAAGTAGAACAGAGTTTTAAAAGCAAAAACTCCTATTGCCCAAGTAAATGCTGCACAAGCAGCTATTATTTATATAGTAAGCAAGAGTTCACGCTGCGCAAAAATAGCGCAAATCCGAAACGTCAAGTACGCACAAACAGCGTTACCAAAGCTGCGTCGCCCACCTGCCGGCTGCAGTGGCCATGCAGCTTTGCATCAAAGACAGCGCCTGCAGGCAAGGTATCGTTAGAGTAAAAACACGCGCCTGCGGTAAACACACGCACACTGCCGTCTTGCAGGCCAATTTCCATCGCACCACTGAGCACCACCAGCCACTGCGGCGTGGTAGTGCAATGGAAAGTGCTTTGAAAACCCACCGGGCTGCTGCGAAACTGAAACCCGCCTGACGCTGCCAGCGGCGAGAGTTGCGCTGCTTCAGAGCCTTCGCTCAAGGTAATCACCTCGTCTTTAAAACGCGCCCGTCCATCTGCGTCGGTAAACAAAACGCATTGCACTAAATGGCCAGCAGGTGACGGCATAGTGGCCCCTTAAATATTAAAGTCAGGCGATATTGCAATCGCGCTTGAGCAAAGCCAAAGCATCTTGCAAGGTATGGTCAAAGTCACTTTGCAGTACGGCCAACGCATCGGCTACAAAATCAGCCCACATTTTGACGTAGTCGGCCTGGTCTAGTTCGGGTGCGTGCTGGCCAATGTAGGCGTTGGCCAGTGCGGGTTGAAAGCCCGTTTTGCGAATTTTGCGCAGCAGGGTCATGGCTGTTTTTTCCGTCAGCATGGTTTTGCCTGGGGCTTGGGCTGCAATGCAAAAAAACAAGGTCAGTAACGAGCTGTCGTCCATGTGGCCGCCAGTGGCTTTGCTCCACACGGCCGATGCGGTACGCTCGTAGTGGTCAACCTCGCTAAGGGCGTCTTCAACCCAAAAATAGCGGCCCATAAAAGCAGGGGTTTGGTCAAACAGCTTGCGGGGTTTGATGGCAGGGTCGCAGATTTTGGCCCAGTCTGCTAACAGCGACTGGCGCACGGTTTCTACTACCTCCTTGTACTGGGCAGGAAGTTTGGCAGGCAGCGGCAAGCTGGGGGTTTGCCCGCCGCTGGCGTACTTTTTGCGCAGGGCCAGCACCATTTTTTCAAAGGCCACCCAGTCGGGCAGCCTGGTGTGCTTGGTGGCTAGGGCCAGCAGCGCGGTGCGGATCACGGCTTCTGCGTCTTTGCCGGCCTCGGCCAGGTCGTCGATGTCCATGCCCAGCGCGTCGGCCATCCACACGGCGGCATCTATCACCTGGGCCACCTGCGCGCGCACCTGCAGTTCGGCTTGGTAGTCGGCCAGGCTGCGCAGCGTCCATTTGGCAAGCAGAGGAATGTCGTTGTCGGTGAAGCCGCTGTGCCCATGCATGCCAAAGTGGCTGCTGGTGGGCATGGCGATCAGCGCTTTGAGCATGTCCGAGCCCGCTTTAGACCGCGACAGCAGCGAATGGGTTGCTAGCAACTGCGCGGCTTGCTGCAGGTTGCCTGCCGTAGCGTGCTCTAGGTGCAGGCTAACCAGGTTAACCAAGCGCTCTTTGGACTTTTCCAGCTCGGGACGCAAAAACTCGTTGCCCACGTAGCGCGCTATTTGCACCATGCCTTTGGGCGCGTCAGTGCGCATGGCCTCTAGGGCGCTCTGGCTTATCAGCTTGTGCTGCACGCCGTAAGCCAAGGCCTTCTCAAAAAACGGCCGCGCGTCGTACAGCGAGACGGTGGCAGTGGCTGTGGCCATACCAGTGTCGGCTAGCTCGGTGGCAAGCAAGGGCGCAGTGCTGGGCATGACAGGCTCTTTTTAAATCGCCGATTCTTCGTCTGACTCGCGCACCGCAGGTGTGGCCTTGCCGCGGTCAGTATCGCTGGTTTCTACCAAGCCATCGTCGTCGTCTTGCGCATCTTCCTCGCCCAAGCCCAGGTCATGTGCGCGCGCCTTGGCGCGCAGCACCAACAGCATTTCAATGAACAAATCGGGAATTTTATGGCGCAGCAGCCAGGCCAGCTCCATCCAGTCTTGGTCGGCAATCTCGTCTTGGTCTACACGCGGCTTGACATAGGCCGAAGCCAAAAGCGCGGTTTCGCTCAGCATTTCGCCATCGTCTTCCACGGAGTCAAACACGCCGCTGCGGGCAAAAGCCTCAATGCGGCTCCATTTTTCGGCAAAATAGTCGGCCAGTGCTTCTGCGCCGCCTTCTAGGTCGCCTATGGCGGTCAAGAACTCTACCGGGTCGGCATCTTCTCTGAAAATAATCGAGTTCACCATGCCGCGCAAATGGGTGCGGCTCAGGTCTTTGTACAGTTTTTCAATCACCACCGCGCGGGCAAACTGGTCAGGTGTAACCAGCAGGTTCACCACCGACTCTTTGGAGTTGTCGTACTCGCGTATCACGGCCAAAATGTCTTTGGCGGGCAACTGCGCCAGCACTACCATCAGGGCTTTGTCGCCTTCTTCGTCGGCCAGTGCTACCAGGGCGTGCTCTGCGCCCACAATGTCGCCAGCGGCAATCAGGCTTTGGGTTTTGGCAATTAAGGCAAGGTGGGTGCTCATAGGTACGTCTTGGTTTTGTAGCGGTTGTGTAGTGGTTTTGTGGCACTGGATATCTGGCGCTGGCTGCTTAACTGGCGATATCAGTCTTTGCGGTCAAAGCCTTGCTGCTCCATCCAGTCGGCAGCGGTTTCTTCGCGGGTGCGGGTGTCGCTCAGGTCGCCTGCATCGTCTGCGTCCAGGCCGTGCACACGGCTGGCGCTGTCGCCGGTATCGCCCTCGTCGTAGTGGGCATCGTCATCTTCGTCCACCTCAGAGTAGGGCTTGCTGCCTTGGGCGGCAACAGACTGGTGCAGCATGTACTCTAGGCCGGCTGCCACCACCAAAAACCACTCGCCCATAGGCTCTTTCAAAATTGCGGGCAGCAGGGCCTGCGCCCAGGGCTGCAGGCGCACTGCGTCCTGCAGGCTGTGCCAGTCGGGCAGCTCTTCAGACTCTAGCGTCAGCAGATGGTCCATCACCGCAGGCAGCTTAAATTCAAAGCCTTTGTGCAGCACCACAGCCACCATTTCGGGGCTGATGGTCATCATTTGCACCAAAAATCCCATTTGCGTGCGCTTTTCCAGCAAGCGCTGCGCCAGCACATTAGAGCCTTCAGAGTCTAAAGACAGGTCGTCAATTTCAGACTGGTAGGCAGAGCGCAGTGGGCCGAAAAAAGAGGAAATGGTCATGGCAGTAGTTTCTAAAAAATCGGTTGGGCGTGGGCTTTAGCGCACAACAGGCACTAGCGCATCAAAGTAGCTGTGCCATATCTCCCGCGCAGTGTCGATCGGGCTGTCTAGCAGGTTGCGGCGGCGGTTATCGTCGTAGGCTTGGCGTGCATCTGCGTCTGACAGCACGTCGTAGGCTACTTGCACTGCCCTGAACCGCTCGCCAGCGTCTGCGGCCGTGTTTTTGTCCGGGTGCAGGGCCGAGGCTTTTTGGCGAAAGGCTTTTTTAATATCGGCCAGCGCAGCGCTACTGGCCAAGCCTAGGGCTGCATAGTGGTCAACGGCTGTGGTGGTGCTCATGCAAGCGGGTCCGTTAAGTAATTAAAACAGGAAGGCGAAACGCTAACGCCCTGCACAGCGCACATGCTGTACAGGGCAAAGCCTTCTATTTTAACGTTGTTACCTCACTTAGGGTGTTAGGCTGCCAAGCAGGCCTGTCCAGGGCAACGGGCACCCCATGGCCCGCCACAGGTAGCCACACGGGTCATCTTTGCAGGCGCTAGCCGCCGCGTGACTTCTTCAGTGCGTCGACCACTGCGTTAATCGCATCGGCGCCAATCGCGGCTGCGTTCTTTTCGTACACCGGTTTGACCTTTTCAAACATGCGCTTTTGCTCTGCAGGGGTAATCTCGTTGACTTGCATACCCTTGGTTTTAAGCTCAGCCAGCGCCTTGCTGTCTACCGCGCGGATGGTGGCACGCTGCACTTTTTGGCCCTCCATGGCGGCTTCGCGCAAAGCGGCTTGCTCATCACTGCTGAGAGTTTCAAACATTTTTTTGCTGTACAAGACCAAAAACGGCGTGTAGGCGTGGCGCGTTACGCTAAGGTATTTTTGCACTTCAAAAAACTTAGAGCTGTTGATAGTGACAAACGGGTTTTCTTGGCCGTCTATGGTTTTAGTTTCCAGTGCGGTAAACACTTCGCCAAAAGCCATGGGCACTGCATTGGTGCCCAGTGTTTTAAACGTGTCTAAGAAAATATTGTTTTGCATCACGCGCACTTTTACGCCGTCAAAGTCTTCTACTTTGTTCACAGCGCGTTTGCTGTTGGTGAGGTTACGAAAACCGTTCTCCCAATAGGCCAGGTTGATAAGGCCAGCTTCTTCCAATTTTTTGTTAAAGAAAGCGCCTGCTGGGCCATCTAGCACGGCATCAGCCTCTTTCTCGTTGGCAAACAAAAAGGGCAGGTCAAACGCGCCCAGCTCTTTCACTATGCCCACCAAGGGTGAGCTTGACGACACCACCATCTCTTGCGTGCCTGCACGCAAAGCTTGGGTAGCCTGCAGGTCGCCGCCCGCTGCGCCGCCCCAAAAAGCGCTTAGCTTCATTTTTCCGCCTGACTTTGCAGCCAGCACTTCTTGCATTTTTTTCACACCTGCGCCTACCGGGTGGTCTTCGTTCACACCATTGGTAATTTTAATATTGCGCTCGGTAAATTGTGCCAATGCACCAGACACAGCAAACAGGCTACCAACTGCAATCAGTGCGGCTTGGGCGATTACGTTACGACGTTTCATGGGGAGTCTCCTTCGGGTTGATAAAAATAAAACTGACGCTACAAAACTTAAGGCTATATCAGCGCATCCACCACTTCAAGGGTGTTGTCACTAATTCGGGGATAAACACTAACAAGAAAAGCACCATCAGCTGCGCAATCAAGAACGGCATAACGCCTTTGAAGGCCGAGTGCATGTCAATCTTGGCCACACCGCACACCACGTTAAGCACCGTGCCTACGGGCGGGGTGATCAAGCCGATGGCGTTGTTCATGATGAACAGCACGCCAAAGTACACCGGGTCAATACCTGCTTTAAGCACCACAGGCATAAGCACAGGGGTCAAAATCAGCACGGTGGGTGCAAAGTCCAGCGCAGTGCCCACGATGACAATCAAAATCATCATCATCAGCATGAGCAGTGTTTTGTTGTGCATGAAGGGCGACAGCATGTCAGCCACTTCGTTAGGTATGTTAGCTACGGTAATGAGCCAGGCACTGACCATGGCAGCTGACACCAAAAACATAACAACAGCGGTAGTTTTACCAGCCGACAGTACCAAGCTGTAAATTTGGCCCCAGCGCAACTCGCGGTAGATAAACATACCCACTAAGAATGAATACACCGCTGCGGCCACTGCAGCCTCAGTGGGCGTGAACACACCCGCTTTCATACCGCCAATGATGATGATGGGCAGCACGATGGCAAAGCTGCTGTTAATGGTTACGGTCAGCCGCGCCTTCAGTGACAGCTTGGGCGCAGGCAGTACGTTTTCTTTCTTGGCCACCCACCACCACGCAATGGCAATGGCCACACCCATCATGATGCCAGGCACGATACCCGCCAGGAACAGCTTGGTAATAGACACATTGCCCGCTACGCCAAAAATGATAAAGCCAATTGACGGTGGAATAACCGGTGCAATAATGCCGCCGGCGGCCACCAAGCCCGCGCTGCGCGGCACGTTGTAGCCAGCTGCTTTCATCATGGGAATCAAAATGGCGGCCAGTGCGGCAGTGTCTGCCACCGCAGAGCCTGACAGCGATGCCATGATGATGGCCGCTATCACCACCACATAGCCCAGCCCGCCCCGGTAATGGCCCACCCAAGCTACACCCAGGTTGACGATACGTTTAGACAAGCCGCCCGCGTTCATAAACTCGCCCGCCAGCAAAAAGAATGGCACGGCCAACAGGGGGAAGTTGTCGGCACCGTCGACAAAACGTTGCGCCAAAATTTGGCTGTCAAACGCTGGCAACACCCCTGTCAAAGCCAAAAACCCCATCAGGCTCACGCCGCACACCAGCAAAGCATAGGCAATCGGCATGCCCAGCGCCATAGCGCCGATCAAAGAAAAAATAAAAATAGCAACGGTCATGGCATCAGGCTTTCTGGCTAGCGTGGTGGGCTTGGTTAATTCCGAGCTGGGCCTCGGCTTCTTTGAGGCCCTCTGCCTCCACAATTTGCACCATTTGGTCTTCAGCAAGCTGGCCCGTCAGCAGCAAATACAGCTTGTGAATATTGAAAATCCCCATAATGATGGACACCGGATACCCTATGCCGTAAATCCAAATCATCGAGATGCCCACTACAGGTGAAATATTGGTTACCTGCAGCTCGTGCATTTTGTAGGTGCCCAATAAAAAAAGCCCATTGCAAAACAGCATCAGGCATTCGCTAAAAAAAACGCACACTTTTTTGCCACCCAGTGGCAGGGCTTTGATCAAACTGTCCACGCCCAAGTGCCCTCCTTCGCGCATGGCCACCATAGCGCCCAGGTAGGTCAGCCAAATAAAGCAATAGCGCGACATTTCTTCGCTGACCTGAATGCCCGAGTTAAAAGCGTAGCGCATCACTACGTTGCCAAAAACCATGACCACCATGGCCAGTAAGCACAGCACTACCAACAGCTCTAAGAACTTAAAAAATTGGTCTATTATTTTTTTCATTGTTTTGATTTAGTTTGCAGTTGATTTAAAAACATCACGCCGCCTTCAGCATCGGCGCGGGCTGGTTGAGTTTGGGCAGGCGTTTGCGGTTAACCAGCACCTGCTCAATGTCTTGGTGGGCTCCGTCTATCAGTACCAAAATGGCCTTTTCTGCCAGAGCGGGGTTTTTAGCAATCACTGCGTCCAGCACAGCGCGGTGCAGGGGCAGCGAACTGCGGGGGCCGTCTTTTCGGGTGGTAGAAATTTCAAAGCTGGTGCGCAGCAGTGCACTAAGTACTTTGCTCATTTGCACCAGCATGCGGTTACGGCAGGCTTTGAGCAAGCCTTGGTGAAACAACAGGTCGTACTTCATGTAGTCGCCACCTTCATCCACGGCGCGCTTCATGCCCTGGTAGCCCGCTTCTATGTCGGCAATATCTTGCGGCGTAGCGCGCTCGGCAGCCAAGCGCACCGCTGCGGGTTCCACCAAACGGCGCAGGTCTTGCAGGTCACGCAAAAAGTCTGGCGTGAGACCCGCTTTGCTTTGCCAGGTAATAACGTCGGCATCAAACCAGTTCCATGCGTCTGAGGGCTGCACCCGGGTGCCCACCTTGGGGCCGGTGGTCACCAAGCCTTTGGCAATCAGCGATTTAACCGCCTCGCGCACTACGGTGCGGCTGACCCCCAGCTCTTGGCACAGCAATGGCTCGGGTGGAATGCTGCTGCCCACGGGGTAGCGCCCTGCCACGATGGCTTCGCCTAAATGGTCAACTGTGTTGCCGTGAACGTTTTTAATCATGGTTTGTACTGATTCAGATGGCACAATGGTATGACGATAATACCTTATACAAATTAGGACTAACCCTAGTTTCAATTTTTAACGACAAGGAAGCACCATGGCACCCAAGAAAAAACCCCACGAGCTGCGCAGCCAACAATGGTTTGGCCGCGATGGCAAAGACGGTTTTATGTACCGCAGCTGGACCAAGGGCAAAGGCGTGCCGCACGACCAGTTTGACGGCAGGCCCGTGATTGGTATTTGCAATACCTTTAGTGAACTTACCCCCTGCAACAGCCACTTTCGCACGCTGGCCGAGCAGGTCAAAATTGGGGTCTACGAAGCCGGTGGTTTCCCGCTCGAATTCCCTGTCATGAGCCTGGGCGAGACCATGATGCGCCCCACCGCCATGCTGTACCGCAACCTGGCCAGCATGGACGTGGAAGAAAGCATTCGCGCCAACCCACTGGACGGCGTAGTGCTGCTGATGGGCTGCGACAAAACCACACCCGCCTTGCTGATGGGCGCAGCCAGTGTGGACCTGCCCACCATTGGCGTATCAGGTGGCCCGATGCTGAGCGGTAAATGGCGCGGTAAAGACCTGGGCTCAGGCACAGGCATGTGGCAGATGAGCGAGCAGGTGCGTGCAGGCACCCTCAGCATAGAGGCGTTTAACGAAGCCGAGAGCTGCATGCACCGCAGCCACGGCCACTGCATGACCATGGGCACCGCCAGCACCATGGCCAGCATGGTCGAGTCGCTGGGCGTGGGCCTGCCCGGCAACGCAGCCTACCCCGCCGTAGACGGCCGCCGCAACGTGATAGCCCGCATGGCGGGCCGCCGCGCGGTAGCCATGGTGCACGAGGACCTCAAACTGTCCCATATCATCACCCGCAAATCTATCGAAAACGCCATCAAAATCAACGCCGCTATTGGCGGGTCAACCAACCTGGTGGTGCACATGCTGGCCATTGCAGGGCGCTTGGGCATTGACCTCACGCTAGAAGATTTTGACCGCTTGGCTTCTGATTTGCCCTGCATTTTGAACCTGCAGCCCTCAGGCAAATACCTGATGGAAGATTTTTGCTACGCAGGCGGCATACCGGCGGTAATGAAAGAAATGGCCAACCATTTGCACACCGACCTGGTCACCGCCACTGGCAAAACCGTGCAGGAGAACATGGAGGGCGCAGAAAACTTCAACACTGACGTGATCATGTCGCAAGACAAACCCTTTATGGACAAAGCCGGTATTTGCGTGCTGCGCGGTAACCTGGCACCCAAAGGGGCCGTCATTAAACCCAGCGCAGCCACAGCGGCCCTGCTGGTGCACACCGGTCGGGCCGTGGTGTTTGAAAATATTGAAGACTTTCATGCCCGCATTGACGATGAGGCGCTGGACATTGACGAGCAGTGTGTGATGGTGCTTAAAAACTGCGGCCCCATAGGCTACCCCGGCATGGCCGAGGTGGGCAATATGCCGCTACCGCCCAAGCTGCTGCGCAAAGGCATTACCGACATGGTGCGCATCAGCGATGGGCGCATGAGCGGTACGGCCTATGGCACGGTGGTGCTGCACACCGCCCCAGAGGCTGCAGCAGGTGGCCCACTGGCAGTGGTGCAAAACGGCGACCTGGTAGAGCTTAACGTGCCGCTACGCAAAATTCATTTGCACATCAGCGACGAAGCGTTGGCCCAGCGCTTAGCGGCCTGGACTGCGCCCGCACCGCCACTGCAGTCAGGCTACTGGAAGCTGTACGTCGACAACGTAAACCAGGCTGACGAAGGCGCAGACATGGGCTTTCTGCGCGGCCAACGCGGCAGCTTTGTACCACGCGATAACCATTAAGGCGCAGCACCATGGCCGACAAACTCTACGACATCGTGGCCCTGGGCGAAGGCATGGTGGAATTTAACCAAACCACCCCTGGCCAGCCCACCTACCTGCAAGGCTTTGGTGGCGACACCAGCAACACTGTGATTGCCGCAGCGCGGGCTGGTGCACGCACTGCCTACATCAGCGCCGTGGGCAATGACAGTTTTGGCCAAAGTTTAATAGACTTATGGCGGGAGGCCCAAGTAAATACTGCACAAGTAGCTACTGATAATGAAGCACCTACTGGTGTTTATTTTGTCACCCACAGCGCCCAAGGCCATGCGTTTAGCTACCGCCGCGCGGGTTCTGCAGCTGCGTGCATGACGCTCAATGCTGTGCAAAAAGAGGCCCTCGCGTGCACCCGCATGCTGCACCTCTCGGGTATATCGCTGGCCATATCACCGCATGCGCGGGTGCAGTGCCTGCAAGCCGTGCAGATGGCCAAAGCCGCAGGTGCCAGTATTTGCTTTGACTCGAACTTGCGCCTAAAGCTGTGGCCGCTGGACGTAGCGCGTGCCGCCATGCAAGAAGTGATAGCGCAAACCGATATTTTCTTGCCTAGCCTGGACGACGTTACCACGCTAAGCAGCCTGCAAACCCCGCAAGACATTGTGCAATGGAGCCACGCACTGGGCGCTAAAACGGTGGTGCTCAAAATGGGTGCCGACGGCGTACTGCTCAGCCACCAAGGCCAAAGCAGCCACCTGCCTGCACTGCGCGTGCACGCTGTAGATGCCACAGGTGCGGGTGACTGTTTTGCCGGCAATTTACTGGCACGCATTGCACTGGGCGACAAGCTAAGCCAAGCGGCCCGCTACGCCAACGCTGCAGCCGCACTGGCCGTACAAGGCTTTGGGGCAGTTACGCCACTGCCATGGCCAGACGATGTTTTTAACTTGCTGGCAACCACCGCCACTGCCACCGCCCCCGAAAGAGACACACCATGAAAATTAGAAACGCTCTTTAAATAATAGCTGCTTGTGCAGCATTTCCTTGGGTGACAGCCAAAAATAGCCCTTAACTTGTGACTACTGCCATGGCCAATGTGTCAGCAGCCACCAGTGTGCCAGCACCGAGCATGCTGCGCTTTGGCAAAGAGCCCATTGACAGCACCGCGCTGCAGATTATTCGCCTGTCTAGCCGCAAGGTGGTAGACAAATAGGCCAATGAGTTTGGCACGGATTGTAGAGGGAGGACTTCTTAGCTTGGTCTCATGCGCACGGTTGGGTGTTTGCCAACCGCCCCTTTTTCTGGCACCCAGGTATGAGATGGGTGCGCAGATTATTCTTAGACCTGCCAATATTCGACCGTTCTTACGCAACCCAAGCGTAGCGGATAGCACTCTAAACCTTTGCCAGCCATGCAAAGCCACGACTGGCATCGGGCACTCTTGCGCGGGCTGTGCTGCTCCCACACTGTTAAGACGCTGTGCGTGTAAATTTACAAATAGAAATAATTTTTCAGCTTTTGGCAAAATTAAACAACAGCAACCTGTCGACTTTTGGCCCGGAAAAAAGTCAAGTTTTTATAGTGAAAAAATATACCTTTTATTACCACTTTAATATTGATTATGACAACTTTGTAATCTTTTCATGGTGCATTCATCAACATAATTTTGCGCTGGAGTAACACTATCTTATATTCACAAAGGGAAATTGACTATGCACCCAAGCAGACTACTGCCGAGCAGCCTACATGCCGTGAAATTTTTAAGTGCCCTTCTGATTACAGCGACTATTGCCGCATGCGGCGGGTCTGCGGGGCCTGAAGCAACGTCCCCCGCTGCTGCAGCGCCAACTACGCCAACCACTCCAACAACGCCAATATCACCGATCACACCAACTACACCAACTACACCAACAGTGCCAACGGAGAGCTCGTTGCCAGCCTTTGATTTAAACGGTTTTAAGCAATGCGGCGAAGAATTTGGCAGCAACATCACACTCACTGTTGATACGCATGTTGCCTACGGTTTGCTCGAAGGATATCGGCTTGTTTATCTGTTTAACCAGAAAAAGGGCACAGTCATCAAGCCAGTGACTGAGACCTTTGGTGGCGATCCTTTGCCCGGCACCGGCAAGCTGGTCTACTGCAAACCGGTCACAAGCAACAACAATGAGGTAGCCGTATTCAATACCTCACTGGCGGCTGTCAAGTTGCACTTGGAAAGCATGATAGCTAAGGATACTAAATCAATTCTTTCGTCAGAACAGCTGCAGCTGCGCGTCAATCGTCTCAAACAAACCATGTATGCAGTTGCTGAGAGTGAAGCAACGATACTGCAGGCTTTCAATGTCATTGCGGTTTACGAAAAAATGCGCGGTGGTGCATTTTTTGTAAATAAAGAAACTAAAGACGGTTTTCCGAATGAAAATTTTAACGATAAGAACAGAGATATTGACCGCGCTGTACTAACCGTTCAACAGGGCATTCACGACATAGCGTTTTTGCCAGCCAATCTTGCAAAATACAAAACCACCCTTACAGGTAAAAAGTTCACCAGCCATGAGTGGTTTCCGGGCAAGGTAAAAAACAATGTCAAGGCTGATTCAAATGCAATATACAAAGTCAGTATCAACGCAACGATGGCTGTAGATACGGACAAACAAAGCGCTTATTCTCAGGGTATCGCCAGGCGGCCTACCGGTTACTACCTTGCGGCTGGCGATATAGCCAAAGTGTCAGTGCCAGGTTCTATGGTGGGCAAGGGATTTGTAATTCAAGTGGGCGCAAACGTGCATGACAAAACCGGCAAAAATCCTATCGATCGGCCGTTCCGTGTAACTAACAGTTTTCCTATTGTCGCCAATACGACTGAAATTGCCAACCCCAACGGCGGTGGAATTTATATTGATGTGCCCTACAGGGCGAATGCGGGCAACAACGTCACCATTGAAATTCAAAACGCCGTGCCTGCACCGTTTTTCTCCTACACAGCGCTCAAGAAAATGACAAACCAGGCATGGCGAGACGTGCAACGAAAGCATCCTGCACCCTGGGCTGACTTTATGAGTGACAAATTTATGGCGACTGTGCCCACCAGCTGGATTTATAACTATGAAGATCCAGAGGCTCTAATGAAAGACTGGGACAACCGAATGGACGTTGTCTCTAAGTATGTAGGCCATAACATCAATACAAGAAACAATCAAACCTTGTATGTGATTGTTGACACCAGCCTTTTCAACGATGCTTTTGGAATAGGCTACCCTACTGGCAATAACGGTTACCACCCCAAAGATCCAACTGACGGCAACAATAAGAGCTGGTTTTTAGTTCCCGGCGCTGAGAGAATTGCAGATTCCGATACTGAGTTCCATGAATTGGGCCATGCGCAGTTGTTTGACAACTTTAGTGGCGAAGGCGAAGCGGCAGTAAACATGTTGTACATTGCAGTCGCTAACCAGCTGTATGGCAAGAGTATCGATGAGGCCTTGGGAGAATCAATGGGCGACTTTGCCAATCTTGGACCGCATCTCACACGGGAGGTAGCAGCAGTCAATTGGATGGTGACAGCCAATTTCAGAAACGGCAAGGCGATGGACATCACAGAAGCTGGACACGAAGTAAAGTACCAGCAGCGTGGCTACGCTAAATACGCTGAAATAGCCGCCCTATTTGGTTGGGAAAAAATCAACGCCTACTACGCACAGGAAAATAATATTTTCCGCAATCCAGCGGTAGCGGCAGACAAGGGCTTAGGCTTAAATGATGATGAAGGCAGAATTTTGAAATGGTCTATCGCTGCTGGAGCCGACCTGACACCGTTGATTCACTTCTGGGGTGTGCAACCTTCTGCTGCGAACGCAGCAAAGCTCAGTGCCGCGATCAATGCTGCTGGTTTGAAACCTTCATTGGCCATTTACAACCGTTTGAAAATCTACCAAGGCTTAATCCCCATGGATAACGCGGCGTTTAAAGCCCATGCTGTCAAATTCTTAAACGTAGCATCCGTTGCAGATATCACGGGCGCAAATAGCTCGGACAATAATGGAATGGGCTGGTACGCTGACAAACTTGAAAAATACAGTGCCGCTGAAGGACAGGCTGCACAAAAAGCTTTTGATGGCATTTTTACAAAGTACTTTCCAAGCGGGAAACCTAATTAGCAAAGTTAACTAGCCCGTGCAGTGGCCAGTGAACTTGGCATAGCAATGGCATTGCGTGCCTTAAGGGCCTGCAAACTTTGCTTTTATTTCTACCTAAAGTGCGGCGCGCAGCCATTACCGTGTGGCGCGCAGCCATTACCGCTTTTTATGCTTTCTGCTGCGAAGCAGCCGATAAACCCAAGGTTGAATTCAAATAGAACTATTTGCAGGCACCACGCTTGGCACCGCGCATGCTTGCGCGTATTCTACTGCCCACACACTGCTACTACGCTATGCGTATTAGTTTACAAATAGAATAATTTTAGGCTATGTCATCGTTAACTATTGGTATACACTAAACCCTTATGAATCAACAAGTTAGGTGATGCCATGAGACGAGAAGACTTTCAAGCCCTA
>JAYWGO010000132.1:0-13601 GCA_043778205.1 Polaromonas sp.
CAGCAAAAAAGGCAATCAGGTTGTCAGCTGCAAGACTGGCCATGGCCAGCCGCGTAGACACACTGGCGCTGGCCATGTGCGGCGTGAGCACCACATTGGACTGCGCCAGCAGTTGAGGATGCACGGCCGGCTCGCCCTCAAATACATCCAGCCCGGCGGCGGCAAGGCGGCCAGACTCAAGCGCAGCGGCCAGCGCCGCATCATCAACAATTCCGCCACGCGCAATGTTTACCAGCGTAGCCGTGGGCTTCATTTGGGCCAGCTCAGCCGCGCCAATGGCGTGATGTGAGGCCGGCGAATACGGCAACACCAGCACCAAGTGGTCAGCGGTGGCCAGTAACTGTTGCTTACTCACATAGCGGGCGCAGCAGTCGGCCTCCCGCTCAGCGCTTAAAGGGGAGCGGTTGTGATAAACAACCTTCATGCCAAAGCCGTGTGCGCCGCGCTTGGCAATACCCTGGCCAATGCGGCCCATGCCCAAAATGCCCAGCGTGGCACCGTGGATGTCTGCGCCCATCAGCATGTCAAAGCTCATTTTCTTCCACAGGCCTGCTCTCAAATACGCCTCGGCCTCGCTCACGCGGCGGGCAGTGGCCATTAGCAGGGTAAAAGCCATGTCAGCGGTGGTCTCGGTCAGCACGTCGGGGGCGTTGGTAGCTTGCACGCCAGCAGCGGTCATGGCGTCAACGTCAAAATTGTTGTAGCCCACCGACATATTGGCGCAGATTTTTAAGTCGGGGCACTGGGCTAGCAGCCCTGCGTCAATACGCTCACCGCCACTGGTAAAAGCGCCGGCTTTGCCTTGCAGCTTGGCAATCAGCGCATCCCTAGACCAGATAACGTCCTCTGGGTTGGTTTCAATGTCAAAGTGGGGGCGCAGGCGGTCTACTGACTCAGCGGCAACGGCGCGGGCGATAAGAATAGAAGGTTTTTTCATAATTAACCAGTGAAAAGAGCCTTTGGCCCAAGGAAATGCTAGATAGTTAGCTATTTATTTAGTAGCAATTGGTTTGATCAACGAAACCATACCAAGGTCATCACCACAAACAGCGGCACCAGTACGCCCACGGACCAAGCCATGTAACCAAAGAAACTGGGCATTTTTAAGCCACGGTCTTCGGCAATGGCTTTGACCATAAGGTTGGGTGCGTTGCCAATGTAGGTGTTAGCCCCCATGAACACGGCACCTGCAGATATAGCGGCCAGCGTGGGGGCCAGCGTAGTCATCAGCACCTTGGCATCGCCGCCAGCGGTATTGAAAAACACCAGGTAAGTGGGTGCGTTGTCTAAGAATGAACTCAAAATGCCGGTGGCCCAAAAATATGCTGCAGGATTGGGTGTGCCGTCAGGGCGGGTGACGGCGGCCACCACAGCCGAAAATGGCCCGTCTAAGCCCGCTTTAAGCATGGCGATAACCGGAATAATGGTTAAAAATATGCCTGCAAACAACTTGGCGACCTCTAGCATAGGTGCCCAAGAAAACTGGTTGTCCGTATGCACTTGGGCTGCGGTAAGTTTGAACGAGAGCAGCGCAATCGCTACCAAGCCAGCATCACGCAGCAGGCCTGGCAACCCCACTGGTGTGCCCATTACATTAAACGACGTGCTGGATTTCCAAAATCCGCTCATCAGTACCAGCGCGGCAATGGCCGCCAAGAGCCAAAAATTAGCCGCCCCGTCAAAACCGATGCGCCGTGTATCGGGCGTAGGGTCTGCTGGCAAGACCTCTTCTCGGCGGTGGTAGTACCACCAGTCCAGCGCATAAAAAATAGCCAACAATGTGCCGACTAAAAACAGGGTTTCTGGAAAAATATGCCGCACAGTCCAGAAAAAATCCACCCCTTTGAGAAAACCTAAAAACAAAGGCGGGTCACCTAGCGGGGTAAGAGAGCCACCGGCGTTAGACACGATAAAGATAAAAAACACCACCACATGCGCTTTGTGCTGCCGGTTGTCGTTCGCGCGGATCAGTGGGCGGATAAGTAGCATGGATGCGCCTGTGGTGCCCATAAAGCTGGCCAATACAGCACCAATGGCCAAAATAGCCGTATTAAGCCCAGGCGCACCGTGCAAATTACCGCGTATGTAGATACCGCCCGACACGGTGTACAGCGCGGTAAGCAAAACGATAAACGGGATGTACTCTGCCAGCAGCGCATGCACCAAGCCTGCGATGGCTGTACCTGAGCCAAACAGCGCTGCAAACGGCAGCAAAAAAGCCAACGTCCATGCCGCTGTTACTTTGCCATAGTGGTGGTGCCAAAAGCCAGGCGCAAGCAAAGGCAATAGCGCTATTGATAGCAAAATCCCTGCGAAAGGTATGCCCCATACAAGGGAGAGTTGGCTGCCATTAACCTCTGCCGCTAATGCCCAGTGCGGTGCGCACGTTAACGCGGCAAACAATAAAGCTCTAAGTGAGGAATTCATGGGCTTGGCTCGTAAAGATCATTATGCAAGTTGCTCGATTTCAAAGACTTGGCGCAGGTAGGCCAGGTACTTTTCGTCTTCGCACATATTTTTAGACGGTGTATCAGACAGCTTGGCCACCGGCTGGCCGTTGCATTTGACCAGCTTCATCACAATTTGCAGTGGCACATGCGCGGGTGCGTCGCCCAGGTCGTTGGTCAGGTTGGTGCCAATACCAAACGCCAGCTGGCAGCGCCCGGCAAAGCGCTGGTACAGCGCGATGGTGCGCGGTACGGTGAGGCCATCGCTGAAGATCAAGATTTTGGTTTTAGGGTCAACCCGGTTGGCCTTGTAGTGGGCTATCAAGCGCTCGCCCCAGGCAAATGGGTCGCCACTGTCGTGGCGTGCACCGTCAAACAGCTTGCAAAAATACATGTCAAAGTCGCGCAGAAACGCCGTCATGCCGTACACATCCGACAGCGCAATGCCCAAGTCGCCCCGGTATTCATGCGCCCACGACTCAAAGGCAAAGGTTTGGCTGTCGCGCAAGCGGGGCCCCAGGGCTTGGGCAGCTTGCAGGTATTCGTGGGCCATGGTGCCCAGGGGCGTGAGGCCCAGCTTCATGGCAAACAGCACATTGCTGGTGCCCGCAAACTGGCCCGCGGGCTTGCTGGCTGCGTCTGTGCCCAGCTGGGCGCTGAGTGCACGCAGCACCTCTTCGTGCCAGGTTTTAGAAAAACGTCTGCGGGTGCCGTAATCCGCAATTTTCAGTTCGTGCAGCCCATCGGCCTGCAGCAGGGCAATTTTGGCGTCCAGGCGTTGGCGGCCATCGGCCAGTTGGGGCGTTTTTTGAATATTGCGAAAGTACACTTCGTTGACAATCGCCAGCACGGGGATTTCAAACAAAATAGTGTGCAACCACGGGCCTTGCACCGAAATTTCCAGTTCGCCGTTGGGCAAAGGCGTGATGGTGATGTATTTTTCGTTCAGCTTGAACAGCCCCAGAAAATCAACAAAATCACTTTTGATAAAACGCATGCCGCGCAAGTACGCCAGTTCGCTGTCTGAGAAATGCAGCGTGCACAAGGAACGAATTTCGTTGCGGATGTCGTCCGCAAAGGGGGCTAAGCTCACACCGGGGTTGCGGCATTTAAACTTGTACTCCACCTGCGCACCCGGAAACTGGTGCAGCACCACTTGCATCATGGTGAATTTGTACAGGTCAGTGTCGAGCAGGCTGGTGATGATCATGCCTTGCATCGTACCAAACATCTTAGGGCAGTTTTAGTGCCCCAGCCAGCGGCCACTGTAGCCCACCAAAAGCAAATGGGGCACCGTCACTGCCCCTAGCGCCACCACCAGCCAGTGCAGCAATTGGGCATCACCACGGCCAGCCCACTGCCCTGCACTGGGCAGCCACTGCCAAAGTGCGGCCATCAACACAGCGGTTAACAGCATGCTGGCGCACCAAGCCCAAGCCACCTGCCCACCAGACAAGCCCTGGTGGCGCACAGCGGCCCGTTGCACGCGCGCAATATGGGCGGTGCAGTGGTACAGCCCAAAGTACAGCGCAAAAGCAAAAAGTGGTGAGAGTACCCAATTCAAAGCCAGGACGATGCTAATTTCTAGCACGGCCTGGGCTTGTAAATTCCCCGTGTTGTTGCCAAACATCGTCCTATTGCGCTGACTGCGCAGGCCGGTGAATACCACCAAGCAGGCCAATGCAGCCCACGCCCACGCCAAGCCGCTCCAAAGACTTAGCAACCGTGGCGCATGCTCAGGCGCTGCCTCTTGCAAAAGCTGGCCCAAGACTGTGCTTTGCAGCAAGGCTGGTGCCATCACACTCACGCCGCCTACCGCTAGCCTGAGCCAGATGCGCTGGGCGTACAGCTCACCAAAGTGCCATACAGACATCAGCAGCAAGGCGATCAACGCCCATGCAAACGACAATGACAGCAACCATCCAGAGAGCAGTGTGAGTGCAAGGTACAACAACCCATAGAGCATGGCCCTGGAATGCGGTTTAAACTGCCCTAACAGCAGCGCAGTGTCTAGCGCGCCATGCCCCATACCCGAAGTGAGTGACAGGCCTACAAACAGCCATACGCCTAAAGTAGGCCACTGCTGCTCTAGCGCATACAAACAGGCCAGCCCAGCGCCTAAGAGCGCAGTTTTAAACCACCACGGAAGCGCCTGCAACATCATGAAGGCCTGGTTGAGAATTTACTCTGCAATTTACCGGTTATTCCACCAAAAATTCCATGCGACAGGGCCGCGCGCGCAAAAGGGGCAACAGGCAAAGAGCGCATCACGCGCAAGCGCTGCTGCCAGCTGGCCTGGCCGGTCAAAAAGGCAATGGTGTCCTCGGCTGTCATTCGGCCAAACAGCTGCATAAAGTACTGGGGGGCGCGCTGCCAGTCACGGGCTAGTACATCTAAAAACACAGCGTCCATCCAATGCTCAGTCGCTGCGCGGTGAAAGGCTGTGGGCCGCCATGCCGCTTGAGTGCCAGCGCGCAGCGCTGCAGACAGCGACTGTGCCAATTGCGCAGCGTGCGCCAGCGTGTCGATAAAAGCATAGCCGGTAGACGGCCGCAGCGTGCCGCCGCGCCGCCCCAGCCCGATGGGCGCGGTAGCTTGCGCCCGCGCATCTTGCAGGCTGAGCATGCCATGTTCACGGTAGCCCACGCTGTAGCCGCTAGTGCCGCACAGCTTGGCAAGGTACTGCTGCAGCTCTGCGCCATAGTCTGGCTGCCAACTGGCCGGTGACACCCATGTACTTTCAACCAAAGCACAGCGCGCGCTGTAGGGCAGGATGTACCAAAAATGCAGGCCGCGAGGGTGCGGCTCAAAGGCCATAAGCTGGACTTGGTTGGGGTTGAACACATCGCGCTGGGTCTGCACCTCCCAGCCCGTAAACTGCTGCACCAGCGCGCTGGGCGCTAGTTGCGTTGCAGGCCGTGCATCTAGCACGGTGCGGGCGTGCACTGTGCCCCCTTGCTCTAGGGTAATAACTGCCTCAGATGCGCTGCGCACTTGCACATCAGCCACCCCAGAGTTCATTTGCAAAACAACGTGGGACGATTGGCCTATGCTGTGTACTGCTGCCTGGTAAAACGCATCGGCATCCAAGCTGGCGTAACGGCTGCTTGGGGAGCTTTGGCTGTGCGCTACATTGCCCAGCGACACACTCCATTGGCTCCACTGGTGGCGCTCAAGATGGCTGTAGCGGTGCGCTGCGCTAGCCCAGTAGCTCCAAGTGCGGTCACGCACGTACTGGCTGCGTTTTTCTAGCACCAGTACCGACACAGCTGCAAACTCTGGCGCGGCCAGCTCTGCAGCCAGCGCCAAGCCGCCCAAACCACCGCCCACAATCACGATGTCCCAAAGCTTGTCCACAGCAGACGGGCTAAATATGCGCACCCGGAAAGCCCGGGGTGCCGAACAAGTGGGACAGGTCGTTATGCCAAACATCGCGGGCAACCACTTTTTTGGGCATCTCTGGCAGCAGCAGGGTTTGCGCTAAAAGTTTGATCTTTTCTGCGCGCGTCAAAAACACCCTGCCCTGCCAGTAGTGGCTTACCCCTTGGCGCAAAATCTTATGGCCTATGCCTTGGTACAGGGCTGCAGCTATGCGGATAGCGCGGCGGTTATGGCGCGGAATGACCGAGATACCGGCATGCGCAAAAGCATAAAAATCATCGGCCAGTGCCAGCAAACGCTGCAGCGCAGCAAAGGCTTGCGCGCGCTGGGCCGCAGTTTGCGGTGCCGACATGCCATGCAGCGTGACATCCCATTGCAGGGGAATGTAGCAGCGCCCACGCTGCGCGTCTTCCACCACATCGCGGGCAATGTTGGTGAGCTGCATGCCCACGCCCAAGGCAATTGCATAGGCATCGGCTGCAGGGGGCGCGCCCAGCAAGGGGCGCATCATTTGCCCTACGGTGCCTGCTACGCCGTAGGCAAAGCGCAGCAAATTCTCAGTGCTGTCTATGTGCCGGGCATCGGCATCGGTTTGCAAACTGTCCATCAGCGTTGCCAGCACCGCATCGGGCACGCTGTGGCGGCGCAGCATGCTACCAGTTTGGTTGGCCAGGGTTTGTTCGGGCAAGTTTGGCTGTGCAATCAGGGAACTTGAAAGTGCGGGTTGCAAGGCTTGCTTGCGCAGCTCTTGCAAAGCTGCGCCGCGCTCTTGCAGTGAGCCTAAATGCGCTTCGTCTGCAAAGTCGTCTGCCGTGCGGGCAAAGGCATACAGCAGCGCTGCGTCACGCCGCGCTGAAGCACTTAAAAACCGCGCCGCCCAAGAAAATGACTTGGCATGGTGGTTCATCACAGCTTGCGGGTTCATTCCCGCTTGCGGGTCTATTACAGTTTGTAAGTCCTGCTGCGCCGGGTTTAACACAGGCGAAGTCACTGTACAGCCCCAAACATCAAGCGCTCCACCACTTTGGCCGAGGTCACCACGCCGGGCACGCCCGCGCCGGGGTGCGTGCCTGCGCCTACAAAGTACAGGTTGGGCACATCAGGCGACCGGTTTGGGAAGCGAAAACCAGCAGACTGCGTAAGCTTAGGCGTGATAGAAAAGCCCGAGCCCAAGGGCGCAAGCAGCTCGTCGGCAAAGTAGTGGGGCGTGACCATGTGTTCATCCACTATACAGTCAGCCAAGCCCGGCAACAAACGCCGGGTCAGCTCAGCCTGCAGCAGCGCTTTAAAAGGGCCAGCCTGGGTCTTCCAGTCGATACCCGCAGCCAAGTTAGGCACAGGCACCAAGGCATAGAAGCTGTCGTGCCCAGCGGGAGCATACTGCGTATCGGTGGCTGTGGGGCGGTGCAGGTAAATGCTTAAGTCGTCGCTAAGCTCTTGGCTTTCAAATATTTTATGCAGCACCTCACGGTAGGTGTTGCCAAACAAAATGGTGTGGTGCGGCACGTCTGGGTACTGGCGGCTGGTGCTGAAATACCAAACAAACAAACCCATAGAGTACTGCTTACCCGTGATAGCTTTAGGCCGTTTTTGCGCTGCGGGCAGCAGGTGCGCCAACGTGTAGCCCGCGTCAGCATTGCTAACAACTGCGTCTGCTGCTATGGTGCGCCCATCTTGCAATTGCACCCCTGTGGCCTGGCCTGCTGAGGTGGTGATAGTTTGCACATCGGCGCTCCACTCAAACTGCACGCCGTGGCGCTGGCCCAAGGCTACCAATGCGCCGACCAAGCGCGCCATACCACCGCGCGGAAACCAAACACCCCACTTGCGTTCAAGGTAGTGAATCAGGCTGTAAATGCTGGTAGTGTCAAACGGATTGCCGCCCACCAGCAGCGGCTGAATGCTAAAGGCCCGGCGCACCCGCTCATCTTTAAAGTACTGTGCTGTGGCGTTGTAGACAGAGCGGTCTGCCCGCAGCTTGACCATGGCAGGCAGGGCTTTGAGCATCGAGAGAGCACCCAAAAAGGGCTGCGAGCCCAGCTCTTCGTAGCCTTTTTCAAACAGTTTTTGCGAGTGGGCTAAAAACGCTGGGTAAGCCTGCGCGTCTGCCTGTGAAAACTTAGCGATCTCGGCTTGGATTTTTTCAGTAGAACCGCCGTAGTCTAGCTGGGTGCCATCGGCAAAGCGCATTTGGTACCACGGCGTTACCGGCAATAGCTCCACATGGTCAGACAACTTCTCGCCCAGCAGTGCAAACAGCTCTTCAAACAACTGCGGCGCTGTGAGCACCGTAGGGCCTGCGTCGTAGCGAAACTCTAGGTTGTTAGTGGTGCGTACAAACTCGCGCCCACGCCCTCCCGGGCCAGGCAAGCGGTCTAGCACCGTAACCTGCTCTCCGCGTGCAGCGCAACGCAGCGCTGAGGCCAAGCCGCCAAAGCCTGCACCAATAATTACAACCTTCATCCATTATTCCTTGGCATTAAAAAATTCACGCAGTTCATAAGACAACTGCAAGAGCAAAGCACCTGCTCCGCTAGGTAGCTGCTGGGCAGCGGCGATGGCTATGTCAATATGCCGCGCGCCGTACTGGTAGGCGCAAGCTACAGCATCTGTATTATCGCCTGCAGCCTGTAAAACATGCCCAATGTTGAGGCTATTGACCTGGGCATCACGTTGCTGGTCAGCCAAGTCGTCGGCCACTTGGTAGGCTAACGAAAATGCCTCTGCGGCACTGCGCGCTTGGCCAGCTCCGCTGTGCTTGCCGCTGGCCAGCAGTGCCAATTCAAGCGGCAGGCTGAGCAAAGCGCCTGATTTGGCAATGACAATTTTTTCGTAGGTGTTGGTACGGTTGACGCTCTGGCTTCGCGCAGCCAGGTCAGCGCATTGCCCCTGTATGGCCAGTGCAGTTCGTTCATGCACCAGCGCCAACAAACTGGGTATCACATGGGTGCGGCTGGTACCGCAAAGTGCAGCGTAGGCAGCAGAGAGCATTAAATCGCCCGTACAAATTGCCACGTTGCTGCCAAACTTGGCCCACACTGTGGGCAAACCGTGGCGCGATGTGTCTTTGTCTTGCAGATCGTCATGAACAAGCGAGGCGTTGTGCAACAGTTCGGCCACAGCGGCAATGCACAGTGCATCATCTTTAGACAAGCCTAGCGCTAAGCTGGCCTGTACAGCCAAGCGGCCTCTTACGCGCCTACCGCCTGAGCTTAGGTGGTAAATGGCTGCTAGCTGTGCATCAGACTGGGGGAAATTGATGCTGTTTGCACCTGAGCCGTTTACCAAGCTGGCAATTTTTACCTCAAGCTGACTTAGCACATTCTCGCCTACGTCCAAGGCGTTTAACAATTTCAACTTGGTCGGCTCTAGTGTAGTTTGCGCAAACATAGATACGCTCCAGTGCTATTGGTAATTAAATTGGCCAAAAAAATTGGGCATTCCACGCGCTAGCATGGAATGCCCGTACTTTGGACAAGCTTACTTTTTAGCAGCGTTTTCAGACTCGCTGACAGCCACACTCCAAATAATCAAACCGAATGCGATCTTGTTCAAAACGTCGGCCAGGTTGTAGATGAGGTTGAGCGCATTGGCACTGGCTTCTGGGCCGCTGCCAGTGAGGTAACCAAAGAAATAACCGATAGGGTAGATGGCCCAACCGATGGTCACAATCCAGCGCATGGTTCCAAACGCTGACTGCACTGCAGGTGGTGCGCTTTGTGCATTGATCTTGCTGGCTTCACCCATAAAGATTTCGTACAAAATAGCGATCCAGCCGACCATACCGATGATGAATGCTGGCCAAACAGACATATAGCCCGCCTCACCCAGGTAGCCACCGATCAACATCACGAAGGTGCCCACCATCAACCGCCAAAACACCCCCACAGGCACTTTGGTAATGGCAGACAAGATCAAGAAGAACTCGATCATCAATAACGGTACGGTAATGAGCCAGTCAATATAGCGAAACACGGTAGGCGATGTGCCTGTATTGACCCATACCTCGCGCATATAGAGGTAATGCACAGCAGCTACCAAGGTAACTAAACCTGATACCGTCAGCGAAGTTTTCCACTTAGCAGAGACACGGTCTCTTTCCAAGAAGAAAAACACGGTGGAGGCCATTAAAGCCATGGTGATAAGCCAGAACGATATTCCGACAAAATCATCAGCCTTTAGCAAGGCACCTGTAGCGGCAAATGCCTGGGTTGAGACTGCTGCCCCAACAACCCCTAAACCTAACCCCAAGGCCGCTTTGGACCTCATACTTTTAAACATCATGCGTGTGTCTCCTCAAAATGCATGACCGGTTGAAATGAAGCACCTTGCGGTACTTCGCCTGTCATGATTTCAGTGATCTGGCTATATAAATAGCGAGTCCAGACTAATCATGAATCTTCATTCTATTTTTATACCAAACAGTTGCTATTCGGGTATACGCTTATGTTGACTAACTGTAAGGGTTTATTAAATCAGCCTCAATTAGGCAAAAAAAAAGCCATGCTTTCGCATGGCTTTTTAGGACTTAAAAGCCGGAATTACAGCTGGGCCATCGCTTCACGAATCTTCTGCTCGCGCACCACTTGGCGTATGGTGTAAATTGCTACCATACCAAAACCTACTTTGTTAAACAGGTCAGCAATGTTGTAGATTAATTCGCGGCCTACACGCACGTCGGGTGAGTTAGAAATCAGGGTGATTAAGAAACCCAGTGGGTAAATTGCCCAACCGAACACGATGAATAATTTAAGACGCGACAAGCCTTGGCGCACTGGAGCCAACTTGTTGGCAGATGCATTGGTTACCGCCGTGTACAAGATGAAAATAATAAACAACCAAGCCAAGCAACCTACACCAAACATAGCCCAGCCTACAACCGTAGCGCCCTTGGCCGCGTTAATCGATGCCTCACCTGCCCAGCCAAACACAATCATCAACACGTCTGCCACGATGACCAGCAAAGACACCGCAAACGCATCGTCACCACCCAGCATTTCTGGAAACTTGTTAACCAGCAAAGGGGTTGTTACCAGCCAGTCGATGTAGCGCAAAACTGTGGGGTAGTCGCCCTTGGACAATGCATCGGTGCCAATACCGTATTTCCAGTTAATGATGGCGTACATCATGGCGGCCATAAAGCAATACACCGCAGAAGTGGCTGCGTTGGATTGACTGTCAATGGGCAGCGTATTTTTAATCAACGCAAAGTACAGTGCGCCGCCTGTCATGCCCAAAAATCCCATTAAAAATGAGAATTGGGTGGCCATAATTAAGTCAAATTGCATCGAGTGCTCCTAGGGAATGTTTTGAAACGAAAAATCAAGGGTTAAGGGAATAAAAATACGCAGTGATGTAGGTTTTAAGTTAGACAGCCAAAGCACCATACTTGGCACCAAACTTATCTGCTGCGTTGCGGTCTGCATAAATGCCAATGATTTTCTTTATACCAATCATGGTGGCAAACAGCTCGTCTTTGGTGCGGCAAGCTTGAATTTTGCTGATCACGGGGGCTGCGTCAGCAGCCAAGAGCGCGCTGATATCGCGCGTCATGCTGGCTTTGTAGGTTTCTAGCTCAGGAAAGTAGTTCGGCGGTGGTGCGTAGTTGGGCTGCGGCTGTTGCATGGGCTGCATTTGCTGTTGCATGGGCTGCTGTTGGGGTGCATAACCCTGCATGGGCGCGCCGTTGGCCACCCGCATGCCGGCCATTTCCACTACATTGGCCGCGCTGCCTGCCACCTCTAAAAAGCCCTGCTCTTGCAAGCCTTGGAACACAGCGGCAAGCGACGGTAGCTGCGGGTTGCGTGCCACCAGCTGGTCTACCGACGATTCACCGTCCACCACCAGCAGGTAGCTCATCATGCGCATCGGCAAGCCTGTGGTTTTGAAGGCCACTTCGTCGATGCCTTTGAACGATTTTCGGAAAATTACAGACATTTCCTACTCCTTTACTTTTTAAAAAATAAACTCACATCATGGGCATAAAGCCCGAATCTTGGTGCTCTGCGTCGATACGCCGCATTTTTGACAGCGGTGTACCCGATTGCGATTGGGTCTGGAACATTTGAACTGCTGCTCCTGAGACGCTGCCGACACGCCGAATCAACCCAAAACGCTCTAAAGTCTCAAATTTAGGCACCAAAGGTGCAAACACCTGCAAAAAAGGCACGTATTGCTCTACCGGACAAATACCGTCCACCATAGTAAGCACTGTGCGCAGGTCAAGCGAAATCGTCAAATCATCGCTGCGAAGTGCTGAAAAGCCTTTCGCAGTGATCGCAAAGACAACATCGTTTAAGTTAGACATGGCTTAAATATTGATACTAAATGTACATGAAAGAAGGGTTTGGTAAATAGAAGTACCAGTCTACCTACAAATATTCGCGCAGTAAAGTTTTAACCGACGACAAATGCTCTTGCGCAGGTGCGCCAATATGCTTAACCAACTGCTCATAGCCGCCTAAAGTCACGGCCAGTTGCTCTAAATTGCTGAGCATTTCCAGCTCTTTCAGCACCATAAATGAGTGCTCTGGCGCATAGGTAAGGATAAAGTTACTCATCGCATCTACCGCACGGCCCAGTGCTAACGATTGTTCTTGGCTTGCGCTTGGGCTGTTGCGCGACACGGCGCTAGGTAGCTCTTGGCGCGTGGCTGCAAACTGGGTGTCTGTAGGTGCAGGCCCTTTGCCTGAACGCTTGAAAAACCCCATCACACTGGAAGGGGCGCTTTGCTGTTGGCTTTGGCGAAACGATGTGCTGCCAACCGTGGCTTGCTCTGGCTGCTCGGCTTTGGCCGCACCTGGAGGCAGTTGGGACATAGGGCGAATCAAGCCCGCCATGTCCAAGGATTTGAGCACGCCCCGCACATCACCAAAGGCTCTTAGGCTTTCTACATAAACCTCTATGGTTGTTTTGCCGTCTATGACCTTAAGGATGGAGCGCAGCTTGCGCGGCAAGGCCGAGTCGGCGCTGTAAGCAGCTAGCTGGCCTTCTTCGGTGCGGGCGTAAACAGTCATAAACCTGAAAAAAATTGTTACAAAAATTAACTAATTAACCATGTTAATCGCGTAGGTTATCTTATTACGGCTGTTTTTAGTTACCTGTAACTGACAAAACAGGTGTTTATACTTAGATTAAATACCTTAGGTTGTTATGAGGCAAACTAAAAGTGACATTTGCCACGCTATTTACATCTAATTGTTGCTTGACTGCACTAACTAGAACTTTAGAGGTCTTCTTTTTTGCTTGCGTCCTGCACTGCAGGTTTGCACGATAGCACCCTCGCCTTTATGACCCACCCTTCTAAAGCCGACCAGCCGCCAAGGTCAGCACGCGGTCGGCGTGGTCGGCCAAAATAGGGTTTTGCTCTGCCACCAGCATCGGCACGCCTTGGCTTTTAAGCTGCAGCAGCGCACTGGCCATGTGCTCTACCAGCACCGGGGCAATGCCCTCGCAGGGCTCGTCTAGCAGCAGCAGGCTGGGGCCTGCCATGAGGGTGCGGGCCAGTGCCAGCATTTGCTGTTCGCCGCCGCTCATGGTGCCGGCCAGTTGGTCTTTGCGTTCGCGCAGACGCGGGAAGATGGTGAACATTTTTTCCATGTCAGCTGCAATTTCTGGCTTGTCAGTCCTGATGTACGCGCCCATTTGCAGGTTTTCAATGATGGTCATGCGGGCAAACACGCCGCGGCCTTCGGGCACCATGGCCAGGCCGTCTTTGACCAGATCCCAAGCACCTTTGCCCTTGATGCTTTTGCCCAAATATTCGATGTCGCC
>JAYWGO010000133.1:0-13510 GCA_043778205.1 Polaromonas sp.
TCCCAGGCCCGCGCCGCTGGCAAATTCAAGATGGACAAGGCGCTGGACTACAGCGGCGCGCCCAATACCTTCGTTGGCTACGACCATCTGACGCAAGCGACTAAAGTGCTGGCGCTGTACGACAACGGCGTGCCTGTCGCCGCCTTGAACGCAGGTCAATCCGGTATCATCGTACTGGACACCACACCGTTTTACGCCGAGAGCGGCGGCCAGGTCGGTGATGAAGGCGCGGTGTTCAGCGACGCGGGGCTGTTTGAAGTCAGCGACACCCAGAAAATCAGAGGTGATGTGTTTGGCCACCACGGCAGCGTGAAAAGCGGTAGCCTCAAAGTCGGCGATGCCGTCACTGCTCACGTCAATGCCGCCGTTCGCGCGGCGTCCATGCGTAACCACAGCGTGACGCACTTGATGCACAAGGCGCTGGTGGACGTGCTGGGCAGCCATGTGCAGCAAAAGGGCAGCTTGGTGAACGCCGACCGTACGCGCTTTGACTTCACCCACAACGGCCCGGTGACGGACGAACAGGTGCGCGACATCGAAGCCCGCGTTAACGCCGAAATTTTGACCAACGCCGCGGCAGAGGCCCGCGTGATGGACATCGAATCCGCGCAGAAAACCGGCGCTGTGATGCTGTTTGGCGAAAAGTACGGCGACGAGGTGCGCGTGCTGGAGATTGGCTCGTCCAAAGAACTCTGCGGCGGCACCCACGTGCAGCGCACCGGTGACATTGGCCTGTTTAAAATCGTAGCAGAAAGCGGCGTAGCTGCGGGTGTGCGGCGTATTGAGGCTGTGACGGGCAGCAACGCGGTGGACTACGTGCAGGCGCTAGAAGCCACCGTGAACCAAGCCGCTGCGGCGCTGAAAACCCAGCCCCACGAGCTGGCTGCGCGCATTGTGCAGATGCAAGCCGAGATGAAAGTGCTAGAGAAAGAACTTGCGGCTGCCAAAGGCAAGCTGGCGTCTAGCCAAGGCGATGCACTGGTAGACAGTGCGGTAGACATCAAAGGCATCAAGGTCTTGGCCGTCAAGCTGGATGGCGCTGATGCCAAGACGCTGCGTGACACGATGGACAAGCTCAAAGACAAGCTGAAAACCGCCGTTATCGTGCTGGCAGCCGCTAATGGCGACAAAGTGCAGATCGCTGCGGGTGTAACGGCTGACAGTGTGGGCAAAGTCAAAGCCGGCGACCTGGCCAATTTTGTAGCCAGCCAAGTGGGCGGCAAGGGTGGCGGCAAGCCTGACATGGCCATGGCAGGCGGTACGGATGCCAGCAAGCTGGGCGCAGCGCTGGCCAGCGTGCAGGCGTGGGTGGCAGAGCGCGTGTAGAGAGTGTGCAGGGCGTGTACAGAGTGCGCATGGGACGGTTCGGCGCAGCATGCCAACCTGTGGTTACTATTAATTTAGTAGCTGCCCATGCAGCATTTCCTTGGGCCATAAGCCTAAAACGTATAAAAATGGGGTATTCAACCTGCTTGAGGCTTGCGGGCCATGGTCGCTAAGCGCGCCTTGCGCAACAGCTTGCCACTGGGCCATGCCAGCGTGCCCTTGGGCAACTGCCCGCTGTGCGGCAGGGCCTTGGTAGCGGGGCCCAGCGTAGACGCGCACCATGTGGTGCCCAAAAGCCAGGGCGGTAAAGTTACCGCCACCTTGCACCGCATTTGCCACCGCAAAATACACGCCACCTTGACTGAAAAACAACTTGCCCGCGAGTTCACCACCTGGCCTGCTTTGCAAGCGCAGCCCGCGCTGGCCAGTTTTATCCAGTGGGTGCAAAAGAAGCAGCCTGAGTACTACGACAACACCCTTCGGCCAACCCGCGGGCGCTAGGAAAGGGTGATGTTAAAAGCCAGGGCAGCCTAGTTAGGCTTGGCTTTGCGTGTGAACACCACATCCCACACCCCGTGGCCCAGCTTGATGCCCCGGTTTTCAAATTTGGTGAGCGGGCGGTAGCTAGGCTTGGGGGCGTAGCCATCAGGCCCTTCACCTTCACCGGGGTTGGCCGCTGTGCTGGCAGGCGCAGTGTTGGCCAAGCTAGGCTCGTCGCTTAAGACCTGCAAAATTTGCTCGGCGTAGTTTTGCCAGTCGGTAGCACAGTGCAGGTAGCCGCCGGGTTTGATGCGCGATGCCAGCAAGGCCACCAGCGGCGGCTGTATTAAGCGGCGCTTGTTATGGCGCTTTTTGTGCCACGGATCAGGGAAAAATATGTGCACGCCGTCCAGACTGTCGGGCGCAATCATGTGGGTCAGCACCTGTACTGCGTCGTGCGCAATGATGCGGATATTGCCAATGCCCTGCTCGCCAATGCGCTTGAGCAGCGCGCCCACACCAGGCGGGTGCACTTCGCAGGCCACAACCAAGGTGTCAGGCATCAGCTGGGCGATGTGGGCGGTGGCCTCACCCATGCCAAAGCCGATTTCAAAAACCACTTTGGCCGCGCTGGCCACTGCGCTGCTACCACTGGTCTGGGGGGGTGCCAAAGCCTCATTTTGAGCATCTTTTAGCCCTGTGGCCCAAGGAAATGCTGCACAGGCAGCTATTAAATCTATAGTATGGTCTTGGTAGGGCAGCAGGTACTTGGGCCCCAAGTCTTCCAGCGCTTTGGCTTGGCCTACCGTGGTGCGGCCCGTGCGCAACACAAAGCTGCGGATAGGGCGGCCGTGCAGGGCTAAGCTTGTTGCAGGCGGTGTGGCTGCAAGCTGTGCAGTTGCTGCGCGGGGCCCAGCTTGGTCTACAGGCGGAGGGTGGGAGGGGATGGGGGAAGGGAGGATGTCGCTCATACGCCCTCGATTGTAGAGGGCGCAGAGCAGATGGCCGGCGCTACAGCCCTGTGGCAGTAACGTTGCATTGCACGGTCAAGTTCACGCTGCTGGCCGCTGGAAAGGTGGCTATGGCAATGCCCGTGCCGTTAAACAGGTTAGGCACAGTGCCAGCTGGCACAGGCGTGCCTAAAGTTAAACCCACTGGGCAGGTTGCGCTACCTGTGGTGGACACACAAGTAACGGTGGTGCAGACCAAACCGCTGGTGGGCGTGTCTTTGATGATCGCATTGTTGGCCGCAAACCCGCCTGTGTTGCTGAACGTGACCGTGTAGGACGTGGTGCTGCCCGCCACCAGGGTGTTGGTGCCATTGGTTTTGGTAACCGACAGCGAAGTGGTGGCAACCAAGCGCACATCCTCCGCCGTGGACGAGCCGCTGGCGTAGTTGGTGCCGCCCACCACTGCGCCGCTGGCATAGGCACCGCCAGGCGACACCGCTGGGTTGATGGTGGCTGAGCCCGTGGCGGGGCCGCCGGTGGTGCGGGTGGGGTCGGTAAAGGTGGTGCTGGCGTTGTTTTGGAACGTGGCCAGCGTGGTGGTGTTCACGTTAACGGTGAAAGTTACGGTTACCGAACCGCCCGGAAATACCGTAAACGAGGAGACCGTGGGAGTATTGGCACTGCCTGCCACCCCAAATACGGCGGTGGGCGTGCTGCCAGACTGGTTGGAGGCGGTGGGGCTAGGGCCGGTAGTGCCCACCCCTGAGAAGGTGGTGCTTGCGGTGGCCGCAACGGTTTGCAGCCCAAACGGCAGCGGCAACACGTCGCTTAGGCTCACACCGTAGGCCGCGCCTGCTGTAGTGGCATTGCTCACGTTGATAACGTACTGCGCCGTGGTGCCGCCTGGCAGGGTTACCGTGGGCGTGGTGGTGCTTTTGGCTACCGTTAACACCGGCAAACAGCTTGCACTGGGGTCGATGCCTGTAACTGCCCCACCCACCGTGCTGACCAGCCCGGCGGCGCCAGCCGTTGCCGAGTCCGCTTTGGGGCTGTTGTTGTCTTGTGCGCCACCACAGCATCCATCGTTGCCCGAGCCGCCACCTGTTACGCCAGACGTGACCCCCGTTAGGTTGGCCGAGGTTAAAACATAGCCGCCGCCGCCGCCGCCGCCTGGGCCGTGGTCGTAGTAGTTGGAATAGCCACCACCACCGCCTGCAGCGTTGACGGCAAGACCTGTGCCCGTGCCTGCGGCTGACAGCAGCACCACGCTGCCGCCTGCGCCGCCGCCGCCCGCTCCTTCAGACCCGCCTGAGGTGTTGTAGGCCGCGTAGCCCGAGGCATTAATAGCACCGGTAGTAGCAGACAAAGTGCCCGCACGAATGACCACAACCCCCCCGCCTGAAGCGCCGCTGGCGGAGATGCCACCGTCCGCACCGTTGGTGGTGCCGGTGGTGGGCGGTACCGAGCGGGTGGTGGCATTGACCAAGGGCGGCCATGTTGTGACAGCGTTAGTGTTAGAGTTGTTGTTAGAGCCGCCGCTGGCACCGCCACCGCCTAAAACCAGTTTGGTGACAGCGTCGACCACGGCGTTACCGCCCCTACCGCCCGCGTCGTTTTGCTGCGACCACGACAGGCCGCCTTGTCCGCCGCCCCCAATGTTGCCGCCGCCGCCGCCGCCTGCGTTGTACTGGTTGCCACCAGTTACAGGCAAGCCATCGTTAGCGGCCCCGGCACCGTTGCCCTGTGCTTGGGCACCACCCGCGCCCGCGGCATAGCCTTGGCCAAAGGTTGCAACCGGGTAGGTCAATACGGTAGCGCTGCCATCAAATACCAAAAACGGTGTGCCTACCGTGCCTTCGCCCTTGATACCGCCGTTGGGCGTGGTTCCAGCAACCACATAGTTTGCATCACTGAACAGCGCACCTGCGGCGCGGTTACTGTTGTTATTGACCGCCGCACCGCCCCTAAAACCAGCGCCCGCCACGGTGACCGTGCCATTGATGGCCAAGCTGCCTGCAACGTCCATGGCCACCACCCCACCCGTGCCCTGTCCGTTGACCGTGCTGACAGTCCAGCGGTCTGCGCTGACCTGGTTGCCAGACGGTATGGTGGCTGAGGCGTACTGCGGCACGCGAATGACCTGGAAGGTGCGCCAGGCAGTGGTTACGTTGGCTGCGGCCGCTACGCTTTGCACATAGCTGTTGGTCAGCGTGCGGTTCAGTGTCAGAACATTGCCTGCAATGCTGACGATTTGCGCGTATTCGTACAGCCCAGCGTTGGCCGGGGTGGTGGAGTCTTGCATTTGCATCACCATCACCAAATCGCCTGCGGCCAAGCTGCGGGTGTTGGTTCGCTGGCCTGCGATAGAAGCGACCGTAACTTGGTTGCCACTGGACGAACCGCTGCCTGCATGGTAGGTGTTGACAATGCCCGACAGGGTGCTAACGGGCCCGTCTAGCCCCGGTGAGGCACACGTTTGGGCCTGTGCAGACAGACTGACCAGCAGCGCTGCCAAGCATGCCAAAGCACTGCGTGGCAACCGGCAAAAGCTAAAAAAGTGGGTATATGTCATAAGGTGTTTTGCCGTTCTAGGCGTTAATGCAGTTGCATTTTGCTACTTTTAAAGGTGTTTGCGTCTCCATTGCGATAAAAAGATAGCGAGTAAGTCTTCATTAGTGCAGTTTTCCACATGCAGGTCTAAATATGTAGCGGCTTCGCGCAAGCATTTTGCGGGTTGCAAGGTGTCTAGCGGGGCAGCGCCATTTTGTTTAGACAGTTTTTGCCCATCCACTGCCAACACCAAGGGGGTGTGCAGGTACTGTGGCTGCGGGTAGCCCAGCGCGCGCTGCAGCAAAATTTGCCGGGCTGTGTTGTCAGCCAGATCAGCGCCGCGCACCACGTGGGTTATGCCTTGCAGCGCATCGTCTACCACCACGGCCAGTTGGTAGGCCCACAGGCCATCGGCGCGCAGCAGCACAAAGTCGCCTACCTCGGCGGCCACGTTTTGCTGCTGCTGGCCTAGCACGCGGTCTTGCCATGTGACCCAGCAGGTATCAGCAAGCTGGTGTGCTGCATGGCTGTTTACTACTGATTTAATAGCTGCTTGTGCAGCATTTCCTTGGGTCAGAGGGCTATTTGGCTCCAAAACTGGGCATGCAAAGCGCCACGCCTGTCTGCTTTTGGGGGGCTGGCTTGGCAAGCCGTGGCGGCAGGTGCCGGGGTAAACCAGCTCGCCGTGGCGTTGTTTATGGCCGCCCAGGGCTTGCCAAGCGGCAGCAATGTCTTTGCGCGAGCAGGTGCAAGGGTAGGCCGCAGCGCCTGCCACCAGGGTGTCTAAAGCCGTTTGGTAGTGCGCGCCGCGCTGGGACTGAAAGGCAGGCGGTGCATCAGGGTGCAAGCCCAGCGCCGCCAGTTGGCGCAAAATTTCGTCAGCAGCGCCTGCTACGCAGCGCGGTGTGTCAACATCCTCAATTCTGACCAGCCACTGCCCGCCATGGGCCCGCGCATCTAGCCAACTGGCCAGCGCCGCAACCAGCGAGCCCGCATGCAACGGACCGGTCGGGGAGGGGGCGAAGCGGCCAATGTAACGAGCCCCCACGCTTGCCACTGCGTGTGCTGCGCTGCCCCCCGAGGGGGCCTTCGCGCTTTGGGGCGGCCCTGCAGCGCTCATCGAGCCTTGGCTTACTTGGCCGCCAAGGCCAGCTCTAGCCCGCTGATAAATGCGTCTTCTACGCGGTGGCCTATGCACCAGTCACCGCAGATGCCCAGGCCGGTTTTAGTGTCCCAGAGGTAGTTTTTACCTAGCGGGGTTTCGGTTTTGGCAAAGCGCCAGCGGTGCACTTCGGCGTAGTCGGGTTCGGCGCGAATACCGGTGACTTCGGCAAAGGCTTTGAGCAGTTTGGCTTTCACGCGCTGTGCTTCGTCTTCCAGATGTTCCCGGCTCCAGCTGGCACTGGCTTGTACGGTCCAGCGGTCGATGGCCTCGCGGCCGGGTTTAGACGACTCGCGTGCCAGCCAGGAGACGCGGTGGTGCGTGCTGCGCGCGGCGCTCCACTGCGGCCCCAGAGGCACGGCGGGTTTGCGCGGCGAAATCGGCACGGCACTGGGGAAGGCCAGCATCAGTGTCCAGCAGGGGGCTACCACCACTTTGTCTAGCGCTGCAGCCCAGGCGGCATGGTGCTCAGAGTTGCGCAGCAGCTCGGCGGCCTGGATGCTGGGTATCGCCAGCACCACTTTGTCAAAACCGCCGTACACCGCGTCTAATTCGTTCGCGTCTACGGCGTTCAACGTCCACCCCTGGGCGCTGGGCGTAATGCGGTGCACCCGGGTGCTTTGCATGACCCGGCCCGCAGTGTGCAAAGGCTCGGCGCAGTAGTTGGCCAGGGCGTTCATGCCGGGCTGGCCTACCCAGTGCGGCTCGGCGGTGGGCAGGGCGGCAGCGGCAATACGGCCGGTGGCATCTAGCACGCGCACGGCGTTGGCTGCCCAAGGGCGCGCTACATCGGGTGCACCTTTCAGGGCCCATTGCATCAGGGTGCGAAAGCGTGCATCGCGCACCGTAAAGTACTGCGCGCCATGGTCAAAGCTGCCAAATTCAGTGCGCCGGGTAGACATGCGCCCGCCAAAGCCGCGGCTCTTGTCAAACAATGTCACGCGGTGCCCCGCTTGCATCAGTGTGCGGGCGGCAGTAATTCCGGCCATGCCAGCGCCGATCACGGCAATAGAGTTGTTTTGTTTTGTCATGCCTACACTCTACATGGAAAACAGCGGCTTTGACTGAAACACAGTCAACACAAAACAAATTGACTGCCTGTTTTGCATTTGGTGCTTGGTGGCTACCGGGTTTTGTTTGAGGCTATACCCTTAGGTACAAGCCAGTATGCAGTTTCCACATGGCTGGGTGCGCACTGCGCAGCTACCATCGCTTCTCATCCACACACTAAGGGGTTATTTATGCTGCGTCGAAACTTGCTTAACACCATCGCCTGTGCAGGCTATAGCAGTGCCGCTACTTTGCTGACTAGCTTGCTGGCACCCATGCCAGCACATGCACAAAATTGGCCCACACAAACCGTCAAAATTATTGTGCCTTACGCTGCAGGTGGCACCACAGACATTGCCGCACGCATCTTGGCACTAGACCTGTCCAAGCGCTGGGGCCAACCTGTGGTGGTAGACAACAAACCCGGCGCGTCCACCCAGATTGGCACCGACCTGGTGGCCAAGTCCAAAGACAACCACACCTTGCTGATGACGGCATCGCCTTTTGCGGTCAACCCCGCGCTGTACACCAAGCTGCCGTACGACACCTTCAAAGATTTCACCCCCATCACCTTGGTGGTGCGCAACGGTTTGTTTTTAGTCACCAGTGCCACTCAGCCTTTTAACTCACTCAAAGATTTGGTTGCTGCAGGCAAGGGCACTGGCACGGTCAGCATCGCCTCGCCCAGCAACGGCAGCATGGGCCATATGACAGCAGAACTGGTGGCTGACATTGAAAAATTGAACCTGCTGCATGTGCCCTACAAAGGCACACCGCAGGCCCTGACCGACGTAGTGGGCGGGCAGGTGCAGTTTTTGTTTGACAACCCCAGCAGCTCACTGCCTTTGATTACCAGCGGCAAGCTCAAAGCGCTGGCCTACACCGGCCCAAGGCGCTCTAAGGCGCTGCCCAACGTGCCTACCATGGCCGAGTCGGGCCTGCCTAACTTTGAGTCGATCAACTGGTTTGGCCTGATAGCGCCAAGTTCCATGCCTGAAGCGGCTATCGCGCGGGTATCAGCGGACACCAGCGCGGTACTGAAAAAACGCGAGATTGTGGAGCGCTTTGCCAAAGAAGGGGTTGAAATCGGCGGAATTTCGCGTGATTTTTTCGGCACCTTTTTGGCTGTGGAAACCGTTAAATGGGCCAAAATCGTCAAGGCCCGCAATATCAAGGCAGACTAGCGGTAGATGTGGGTTTTTAAGCCTTTTAGGCTTATGGCCCAAGGAAATGCTGCATGAGCAGCTATTAAAACTATAGTACAGCGTGTGAGCTGTGCGATGCCCAAGCAAGTGGTGGGCAGGCTTACAGGTTCAACTTGCGGGCAAATACCCGCTCACCACAAGGGGCAACCAAGGGATAACCCTTGCATGCTTTCATGAGTTTCTTATAATTTCAGTAATTGCTGAAAATTAAGGAAATTCATGAATCTCACGCCTTTAGCCCAAAGTTTTGTCTTGCACTTTGGCGAGATGGGCAGCCGCTGGGGCATTAACCGCACCGTGGGGCAAATTTACGCGCTGCTTTTTGTCAGCGAAAAGCCGCTCAATGCCGACGAAATAGCCGAGGCGCTGGCCTTTTCGCGCTCCAACGTAAGCATGGGCTTGAAGGAGCTAGATTCGTGGCGGCTGGTGCGTTTGCAGCATTTGCCTGGCGACCGGCGCGAATATTTTTCAGCCCCGGAGGACGTGTGGGCAATTTTTCGCACCCTGGCCGACGAGCGGCGCAAACGCGAAATTGACCCCACCCTGAGCATGCTGCGCGACGCACTGCTGGTTGCGCCGACCAACCCGCAAGACGCTTTTGCCCAAAAGCGGATGGGCGATATGCATGAGCTGATCGAGTTGGTGACCGACTGGTTCAGCGATGTGCAGCGGCTGGATGAACAAACCCTGCGCCAGTTGATGAAGCTGGGGGCCAAGGCGCAAAAGTTTTTAGAGTTTAAAGAAAAGCTGGGGCTGGGTGGGCGCAAGGCAGTAGCGTCTTTGCCGGGTTCTCAATTGCCTGCTGAGTTTTGAAGAGAAGATTTTGGACGCAAAGGCATTCAACTCTTCAAGCCGAGATTAGTTATTTTTAGGAGCAAAGCCATGACAGACACATTCGATCCGCTCATCCTGCACCGCATTCAGTTCGCGGCAAATATCAGTTTTCATATTTTGTTTCCCACCATCACCATTGCACTGGCCTGGGTGCTGCTGTTTTTCAAGCTGCGGTTTAGCGCGACTAAAGACACCAAATGGATGGAGGCGTATGCTTTTTGGGTCAAGGTTTTTGCACTGACTTTTGCGCTAGGTGTGGTCAGCGGCATCACCATGAGTTTTCAGTTTGGCACCAACTGGCCGGGGTTTATGAAAACCGTGGGCAATATTGCCGGGCCGCTGTTGGCGTATGAAGTGCTGACGGCGTTTTTCCTAGAGGCCACATTTTTAGGCATCATGCTGTTTGGCATGCAGCGCGTAAGCAACCGGGTGCATACCGTGGCTACATTTTTGGTAGCGTTTGGCACCAGCATGTCCGCGTTTTGGATCTTGGCTTTAAATTCGTGGATGCAAACGCCGCAAGGTTTTGAGATGCGGCCCGACCCCCAAACCGGTGCCATGGTGGCCTACGCTACCGACTGGTTTGCCATTATTTTTAACCCATCGTTCCCCTACAAATTGGCCCACATGATGACGGCCTGTTTTGCCACCGTGGCCTTTGTGATTGCAGGCATCAGCGCCTACCGCTGGCTGCGCGGCGACCGCGCCCCTGCCGTGCTGTCGGCCCTGCGAACGGGTATCGTGATGGCGGCTGTGGTGCTGCCAGTGCAGATCGTGTTGGGTGACCTGCACGGCCTGGCCACGCTAAAACACCAGCCTGCCAAGCTGGCCGCGATGGAAGGCATTTGGGAAACCCAAAAAGGCGCGCCCGCCGTGCTGTTTGGCTTGCCTGATGAAAAAACGCGCAGCAACAAGTTTGAAATTGCAGTACCTAAATTGGCCAGCCTGTACCTTACCCACAGCCTGGACGGCGAGGTTAAAGGCCTGAACGAATTTGTAGGCAAACACCCACCCGTAGCGCCCGTGTTTTGGGCCTTTCGCGTGATGGTGGGCACAGGGCTTTTGATGCTGGCGGTGGGCTGGTTTAGCGCCTGGCAGCTCAAGCGCCGTGGTGAAGTCAAACCCTGGCTGGCCCAGGTGCTGGTGGCCATGACCTTTGTGGGCTGGGTGGCTACGCTGGCAGGCTGGTACGTGACTGAAATTGGCCGTCAGCCCTACTTGGTGTACGGCATACTCACCACGGCACAGGCCGCCGCGACCATCCCTACCCCCATGCTGGCCAGCACATTGGCCATGTACTTAACGGTGTACTTGGCATTGCTGGTGGCGTACGTGTCGGTGGTTTTCCACATGGCGCGCAAAGCCGGCTCTGCCCAGCCAGCGCTTGGCGCTTTGCCCAACGCTGCGCTGCCCAAACCGTTGGTGCTGAACTTGTCCAAAGGCGCATAAGGAGACCACCATGCCCGCACTAAACACTTTTAACGACTGGCTCCCCGTCATCTTTATGGCCGTGATGGGCCTGGCCATGCTGGCCTACGTGGTGCTAGACGGCTACGACCTGGGCGTAGGCATTTTGCTGCGCCGTGCCAGCCCCGCAGACAAAGATGTGATGGTCAGCTCCATCGGCCCGTTTTGGGACGCAAACGAGACCTGGCTGGTGCTGGGCGTGGGCATTTTGCTGACCTGCTTTCCTTCTGCCCACGGCGTGATTTTAGGGGCGCTGTATTTGCCGGTTGCGCTCATGCTGTTGGGCTTGATACTGCGCGGTGTCGCGTTTGACTTTCGCACCAAGGCACAGGCTGGCCACCAGCCTTTGTGGAACACCGCTTTCTACGCAGGCTCCCTGCTGGCGGCACTGTCGCAGGGCTGGATGCTGGGCAGCTACATTTTGGGCTTTCAAAACACATGGCAGGCACTGGCTTTTTCAGCCCTGATTGCGGTGTGCCTGGTGGCAGGCTACGCCCTGCTGGGCGGCTGTTGGCTGGTGATGAAAACCCAAGGCGCACTGCAACTGCGCGCTGTGCGCTGGGCACGCGGCGCGCTATGGTTTACGGCCATAGGCATTGCGGCTGTGTCGCTGGCCACGCCGTGGGTAAGCCAAGAGATTTTCAACAAATGGTTCAGCCTGCCGTACCTTGTTTTGCTGGCCCCCATTCCGCTGGCCACCGCGCTGTTGTTCTTCATCACCGACCGCAGCCTGCGCCGCTTGCCCAAGCGCTTGCAAGACGGCAACACCTACGGAGAATGGGTGCCCTTTGCCAGCAGCGTAGGCGTATTCTTCTTGGCCTTCTATGGCTTGGCCTACAGCCTTTTCCCCTACTTGGTGATAGGCCAAATCACCGTCTGGCAAGCCGCCAGCGCCCCTGAATCTTTGCGCATTATTTTTGCAGGCGCAGCGGTGGTGCTGCCCGTCATCATCGGCTACACCATCTTCAGCTACCGTGTGTTTCGCGGCAAGGCGCGGGCTTTGAGCTACGGAGCTTAAAGCCACCTTCTCAAGGCTTGACGGGTATCGTAAGCTTGGTTTTTGTACAGGATCAGGTCGGCGGCGCTACTTCAGCTACGCGGCTGTCCCCCGTGTTGGCCTAAGGCCAACAACTCCTCCTTGATGCCGCTACGCTGAAGTAGCGCCGCCGACCTGATCTTGCCAGTGTGGTGGGCGCTTGACCGCCCATGAAGGCACCGAGTTTCCAGCGTTGCAGCCGTTCCACGGCAAGTACAGACACCACCTTTGCACCGTGGCGGGTTATGACCGCTGTAGACCCGCCACACTCGCTGCCCAGGCGCTTGGTTTGGACGGCGTAGCGGCATCAAGGAGCCCGCAGGGTGGGGGACAGCTTTGTTGCCGTCCAAGCCAAGCGCCTGGGCGTACAAACATCCACCGCCCCATGCCGTGTGTCTCAATTCAGGTCAAGCACAGAGCGTACTTGTGCCAAAGAAATACCAGGGAAAAGTTGGACAAATTCTCCAACCGGAACACCATCTTCGAGGTTCTCGAAAAGCGCTGCGACGGGAACCCTAGAGCCTTGAAACACCCAAGCTCCACTGACGCGCTGCGCGTCGCGTTCTACTTCGGGACAATCAGACCAGTTCATCATAATTTCAATATTAGCACCAAAGTGATGGATGTGAATTTGGTGTTTTACAGGTGGGGTGAAGTGAGAAGTTTTAACATGGCCTAGAACGGCACCCGATGCAGCTATTGCCAGTGTTATGGCTTCAACGGGGCGTTGTATTTGCGAGGCGTAATTCTAGAGGTCAATGGCAGCTAGCCTTTTGGTTTTTGCTCGATGCAAGAGTCAAGGAACAGTCCCGGAGACAGCGTTGTAGAACGCAGGGTAAACCTTTATCTTAAAGTAGTTGTCGAGGACTTCCTTGTTGGTCTGCGATATCTGTATCGGAGCAGAGTCATCTACTACTTTTGCTGAAATATGGTTGGCCTTTGCAATTTCCCATGTAATCCCGGTTTCATACGGCGCACTGGTAAAGCCACCTTTCCAAGCAACGGTTAGTTCTATGACTATGCGGTCATCAAGCTTCGTAATGCTTTTATTTATTAGTACCGGACTCTCTCCTGTTGGGTGAGCGATTCCCAGAATAGCTTTTGCAATCATGACCTCATTAAGTTCAAGTAGCTTTCTTGCAACTGTCTCTGCGCGATCAGTCCATGGAATGACTTGTGCCCCAATACCAGTTTGAGATGCGATTTGATTAACGATGTCCTTTGTTTCCGTACTTCCAAATTTGCTGGCAAGCCAAATGCCGCCAAGTATTAAGACTACAACCAGACCAAGCGCTGTCCACGCAGATGGCAGCATCTTCGCTGCAGGTGAGGACTCTTTTGGAGCCGTTGATCCGGGAGTGTCAGCATTTCTGTGTGTGAGGCGGCTTAGGGTTTATCCACGCAGGTGTGCGCTTGTGGGTAACGCGCGGCCCTTCAAGGCCGCACGCGC
>JAYWGO010000134.1:0-13400 GCA_043778205.1 Polaromonas sp.
TTCGCCATCGGTGTTCCTCCGCATATCTACGCATTTCACTGCTACACGCGGAATTCCATCCCCCTCTACCGTACTCTAGCTATACAGTCACAGATGCAGTTCCTAGGTTGAGCCCAGGGATTTCACAACTGTCTTATATAACCGCCTGCGCACGCTTTACGCCCAGTAATTCCGATTAACGCTTGCACCCTACGTATTACCGCGGCTGCTGGCACGTAGTTAGCCGGTGCTTATTCTTTAGGTACCGTCAGCACCACCTAGTGTTATTAGATGGCTTTTCGTTCCTAACAAAAGCAGTTTACAACCCGAAGGCCTTCGTCCTGCACGCGGCATGGCTGGATCAGGGTTGCCCCCATTGTCCAAAATTCCCCACTGCTGCCTCCCGTAGGAGTCTGGACCGTGTCTCAGTTCCAGTGTGACTGGTCGTCCTCTCAGACCAGCTACGGATCGTTGCCTTGGTGAGCCTTTACCCCACCAACTAGCTAATCCGATATCGGCCGCTCTAATAGCGCAAGGATCTTGCGATTCCCCTGCTTTTACCCTAAGGTTGTATGCGGTATTAGCGTAACTTTCGCTACGTTATCCCCCACTACTAGGTACGTTCCGATATATTACTCACCCGTTCGCCACTCTCAAGGTATTGCTACCTCTACCGTTCGACTTGCATGTGTAAGGCATGCCGCCAGCGTTCAATCTGAGCCAGGATCAAACTCTATAGTTTAATCTGCTGTTTTTTGTCTCTTCTTACTCGAGACGGTCGCTCTTTCGCTTGACGGTTTACTCTTTAAATCCATAACTTGCGCTATGAATCTTCATAATATTCCTATCTTGCGTGAGCTTTCTGTATAAATTCTATTCATACAGCACCCACGCTTATCGACTGTTAATTGTTAAAGATCGTTCGATTTACTGCTTTACAGTCATTTGACTATTTTTCAGCTTTTTAACTGTTTTGCAGTTAATTTTGCGAAGAAAAAGATTGTAGAGCATGTAGTTTCGTTTGTCAAATTCGGCTTGTTTAACTCATCACCGCTTTAAGCGACTACATTACTACCCCAACCAACTGGGCTCAATTGTTAGTTTAAGTAGTTAACTCACTGCTAGTTGCCTAGCGGCTTGTTTTCTGCTGCTTTCTAACTTTCGGACTTTTGAACTTTTTCTCTAAACAAATTTGCGAAGAACACGATTGTAGACCACACCCGCTGCCTTGTCAAACGAGCTGTAGCTCAAGTGCTATCGATCTTTGTCAATCGCTTTACTCTATGTCAGGCACGCAGCTGTCGATAACCATAGCTTACTCATTGAGGCACTCTGCACTTTAGAGCCTAGCTAATCTGTGTTCACACGACTTGCTTGATTGCTGTACCCGCAAATTAACTTGAATATATACTCTAATTGATGCTAGTCTTTTGATTCGTGTTGGCTTCCTTAGCGCCTTCTGAATGTCAGATTTTTTGATGACTTCTTGGCTAAGCCTACGTTAGCTACTACTTCTCTGTAATCGACAACTTTTAGGAATCATCATGAAATTAAAGCAAACCATCACAGCGATCGCGCTGGGCATGACTGCCGCAGTGGCTTACGCAGAAACCACCATTGGCGTGAGCTGGTCTAAGTTCCAAGAAGAGCGCTAGAAGACTGACGAAGCTGCGATCAAAGCTCAATTGGCCAAGTCTGGCGCCAAATATATCAGCGCTGACGCAGGTGGCTCAGCTGAAAAACAATTGGCTGAAATCGACAGCTTGATCGCCAAAGGCGCTAAAGCACTGATCGTGCTGGCCATGGACAAAGACGCTATTTTGCCAGCCGTGAACAAAGCTAACCAGCAAAAAATCCCCGTGGTAGCTTACGACCGTTTGATCGAAGCCCCAGGCGTGTTCTACATCACATTTGACAACGTGGAAGTGGGCCGCATGCAGGCACGCGCTATTTTGGCAGCCAAGCCAAAAGGCAACTACGTCATGATCAAAGGCTCACCAACCGACCCTAACGCCAACTTCCTGCGCGGCGGCCAGCAAGAAATCATTGACGCTGCTGTGAAAAAAGGCGACATCAAAATTGTGGGCGACGAGTACACCGACGGCTGGAAGCCAGAAGTTGCACAAAAGAACATGGAACAGATCATCACCAAAAACGGTGGCAAGGTTGACGCTGTGATCGCTTCTAACGACGGTATGGCTGGTGGCGTAGTGGCAGCATTGACCGCCAAAGGCATCAAAGGCGTGCCAGTGTCTGGCCAAGACGGCGACCACGGTGCTTTGAACCGCGTAGCCTTGGGCTCACAAACTGTGTCGGTTTGGAAAGATGCACGTGCTTTGGGTAAAGACGCTGCAGCAGCTGCAGTAGCCTTGGCTGCTGGCAAAAAAGTGGACGGCGCTAAAGAGTGGAGCGGCGGCGAGAAGAAAGTTGCCCTGCAAGCCCAGTTCTTAAAGCCAGTGCCTGTGACTTCTGCCAACTTGGACGTGGTAGTAAGCGCCGGCTGGATCAAGAAAGAAGACCTGTGCAAAGGTGTTGACAAGGCTACTGGCCCTGCTGCTTGCAAGTAAGTCTATTTCTCAGAGCCCCTAGGCTCTAAGTCATTCAAACTGCGGGCTCCATGCCCGCAGTTTTTTTGAACTTTCCATAGTTGGTTTTCAGGGCAGGAGTGATGGTATGAACCAAATTTTAGTTTCTTTAAAGCATGCCGCAATCGATTGGCGGCTGGTGTTGATGGGCTTGGTGCTTGCCACCATCGCACTTACTTTTAATATTTTGTCAGGCGGTATCTTTTTATCGCCTGAAAACCTCTACAACGTGGCACAGCAAACCGCTGTGGTGGGCGTAGTCTCCACCGTAGTCGTATTGATTATCGTAGCCCGCCATATTGACCTGTCTGTAGGCTCAGTAATGGGTTTTGTTGGTGTGCTGATTGCCACCCTCATGTACACCGGCGGGTGGTCGTGGCCTGCTGCATCGCTAGCAGGCTTAGCGGTAGCCATTGCAGTGTCAATGTACCAAGGTGCATTGACGGCCATGCTGGGCGTGCCGTCGTTTGTGGTGACGCTGGGCGGTCTCATGTCGTTTCGCGGCGCGGCGTTTTTGGTGGCGGACGGTAAGACGCAGCCCGTAACCGATGCATTTTTTCAGCGCTTAGGTGGTGGTTTTGATGGGGCTATTGGTACCAGTGCAAGCTGGGCGCTGGCCTTAGTGATGTGTGCGGCATTGGCCTGGGCCATGGTGAGCAAACGCCGGGCTAAAAGTGCTTATGGTGTACCTAACAACCCGGTCTGGCTCGATGCCACTATTGTGCTGGTGCCTGTGGCTATCGTGGTGGCTTTTGTGGCCTCAATGAACGGCTACCAAATTCCCAGCAAAACCGCGCCACAGGGCATTCCAATTCCGGTGCTGATCTGGGCGGTCGTCGCACTGGTACTGTCATTTTTAGTCCACCGCACGCGTTTTGGTCGTTATGTGTTTGCCATGGGCGGCAACCCCGAAGCCGCAGCTTTGGTGGGCATCCCGGTCAAGCGGGTCACGCTGATGCTGTTTGCGCTGATGGGTGTGCTCATTACCATTGCGGCCATCGTGTCGATTGCCCGCCTTAATGCGGGCACCAACTCGCTAGGCACCAGCATGGAGCTGTACGTGATTGCGGCGGCGGTGATTGGCGGCACCGCACTGGCGGGCGGCAGTGGCTCCATACTGGGCTCTGTGTTGGGCGCACTGATTATGCAGTCGATTGACAGTGGCATGCTGCTGTTGGACGTATCAATTGGCGTGCGCTATGTCATCATTGGCCAAGTGCTGATTGCTGCCGTGGTGTTTGACGTGTTGTACCGAAAGTTCACGGGAGACACCGTATGAGCGATACCTTAGACCGCGACCGCTGTTTGGTGGAGATGCGCAACATTAACAAGGCTTTTGGTGGCGTACACGCCGTGGAAAATGCCAGTATTAACCTGTACCCCGGCGAAGTGGTGGCATTGCTGGGGCACAACGGTGCAGGCAAATCTACACTCATGAAAATGCTGGCGGGTGCCTACCCTATTGACAGTGGCGAGGTGGTCATTAACGGCGCCAAGGCGCAGATTCGCACGCCGCTGGAAGCGCAAAACCTAGGTATTGAATCGATCTACCAAACCTTGGCTTTGGCCGACAATTTAGATGCCGTAGCCAACCTGTTTTTAGGCCGCGAGCTGCTGACGCGCTGGCGCACGCTGGACGACCACCGCATGGACGCAGACGCACGCAAGGTATTTTTGCGTTTGAATAAAAACTTTAAAAATGTACGCACGCCAGTGCGGCGCCTTTCCGGTGGCCAGCGCCAAGTGGTAGCTATCTCGCGGGCAATTTATTTCAATGCCAAAATCTTGATCATGGACGAACCTACAGCGGCGCTAGGCCCTGAAGAAACCGCGATGGTGGGCAACCTGGTGCGCCAGCTGAAAGCTGAAGGGGTGGGTATTTTTTTGATCAGCCACGACATGCACGATGTGTTTGCCTTGAGCGACCGCTTGGCCGTGATGAAAAACGGCCGTGTCGTAGGCACCTACCGTACCCAAGACGTAACTGAAGACGAAGTGCTGGGTATGATAATCGGCGGTAAAAAACCTGAAGGCAAGGCGCAGGCAGAGCGCTTGACAGGAAACGCAGCATGAAAAAAGTACGCTGGGGTATTTTAAGCACCGCCAAAATCGGGCTAGAGAAAGTAATCCCTGGCCTACAGCGCAGCCAATGGGGTGAGGCCCACGCCATTGGTTCGCGCACGCTGGCCCAAGCGCGCAGCGCAGCAGACACGGCGCATATTGCGAAGGCTTATGGTTCGTATGAGGAGCTCATTGCCGACCCCGACATTGAGGCCATCTACAACCCATTGCCCAACGACATGCACGTGCACTGGACACTGGCCGCTGCACGCGCTGGTAAGCATGTGCTGTGTGAAAAGCCGGTAGCCTTGAATGCCAATGAAGCCGCCGCACTGCGCGAAGTGGCAGGCCAAGTGCACATCATGGAAGGCTTTATGGTGCGCTTCCATCCGCAGTGGCTGCGTGCCCGTGCCTTGGCACGCAGCGGCGCGCTGGGCGAGCTGCGCAGCATCCAAGTGTTCTTTTCGTACTTTAACCGCGATCCAGACAATATCCGCAACCGCTTGGCCACTGGCGGCGGCGCGCTGTACGACATTGGCTGCTATGCGGTGGTGGCTGGGCGCTACTTTTTTGAAGCAGAACCGTTGCGGGTGATGGCGTTGCTCGACCGTGACCCAGACTTTGGCGTTGACCGAACTGCCACAGTGGTGGCCGACTTTGGCGGCGGCAGGCATCTGGACTTTACCGTCTCCACCCAGTCTGCGCCCTACCAGCGCCTGCACTTGGTAGGCACTGCGCAGCGCTTAGAGATAGAAGTGCCCTTTAACGCGCCCCAACAAGGTGCGACTCGCCTATGGCTAGACGACGGCAAAACGCTGGGTAACCAAGGCGCAGTACCAGAGGTTTTTGCACCTGCAGACCAGTACGCTTTGCAGTGCGATACCTTTGCACAGGCTATACGCGGTGACATAGCGCTACCCTATGGCCTAGACGATGCGCTGTGCAATATGCGTGCACTGGATGCCATGTATGCCTCTGGGCACAGCGGGCAATGGCAAGCGGTCTGACCAAGGGTCTCGCTAACGCGCTGTAGGCGCTAGGCATAGCGCTACACTTGGCAGCTATGGACACCAAAGCACTCGTCACCTTGCTCGCCATCGTTAACCCGTTGGCCTGCGTACCGTTTTTCATTCACTACACCCTGGGGTTCTCGCCCGAGCTGCGGCGCAGAACTATCCTTGTGGCCAGTTTCAGCACCTTTGTAGTTATCTCTATCAGCGCATTGCTGGGTTTGAAGTTGCTAGAGTTTTTTGGTATCTCGTTGGCCAGCTTTCAGGTGGGTGGCGGCATGCTGCTGCTCACCTCATCGCTGTCGATGCTGAGCGCCGAACCTGCCGAGGCCAAGTCAGCCAAAAGTGACATGGAAGAGGCCGACCACTCTGCCCGCACCAGCATTGCCGTGGTGCCCCTGACCATACCTTTGCTGACGGGCCCGGCCACTATGTCGGCGGTGGTGATTTACGCCGAAAAAGCCAAAGACATTTGGCAACTTGGCACACTGGTAGGCTATGGTGTGGTTATCGCGCTGGCCACCTTTGTATGCTTTAGTTTGGCGCAGCCTATTGCAAGGGTGCTGGGGAAAACCGGCATCAACGTGATGACCCGTTTAATGGGTTTGATTTTGGCAGCACTGGCGGTAGAAGTGATGGCCGATGGACTGCAAAAGTTGTTCCCTATCTTGGCACGTTAAGCCGTTTACGCTGTGGTTACACTGCTGCTTTTAGAAGACGACCCGGCGATTGCCAAGACGGTAGTGTTTGCCCTGCAACGTGAGGGCTATACGGTCGTGCACTGCCCTTTGCTGCGTGATGCACGCCGGGCGCTAGCGGCCCAGCAGTTTGATGCACTGGTGCTGGATGTAGGCTTGCCCGATGGCAATGGACTGGACCTGTGCCGCGAGGTACGCAGCGCAGGCTCCACACCGGTGCTGATGCTCAGCGCACGCGGCGAAGAGCTAGACCGCATTGTGGGCTTAGAGCTTGGCGCTGACGATTACATGGCCAAGCCGTTTAGCCCGCGCGAGCTGGTGGCCCGCTTGCGGGCGCTGCTGCGCCGCAGCAGCGCACAGGCTACAACACCGGCAGTCGCAGCCGCAGCTGTAGCCAAGGCCAGCGTATTTAGCTTGGACGCTGCAGGCCAACGCATCCATATGAACGGACAGGTGCTGGAGCTTACACGCCGCGAGCATGGCTTGCTTGCCGTACTGCTAGCGGCTAAAGGGCGTATTTTGTCGCGTGATAGTTTACTTAACGCAGTGTGGGGTATGGATGCAGACAGCGCAGACCGCACGGTGGACACGCATATTAAAACCTTGCGCGCCAAGCTGCGCGCCATAGACGCAGGCTGCGAATACATTATCACCCACAGAGGCATGGGCTACAGCCTGTTGGCATGAAGCAAGAGCACAAGGCTGGTTTATGAAACTTGGCATACGCCTCTTGTTCGTGTTTTTCTTTATCAACGGCATTGCTGCGTTCTTTGTGCTGCGCGTGTTCACCGCTGAAATCAAGCCCAGCGTGCGCGAAGTGATGGAAGACATGATGGTGGACACCGCCAACATTTTGGCCGAGCTGGCCAGCGACGACCTGGCCGCACAGCGCCTGCAAGAGGGTCGATTCGCCAGCAATGTGCGCAGCTATGCCACCCGCCCTATTGATGCCAAAATTTGGGGCTTGTCTAAACAGTCACTTGACTTTCGCGTCTACGTCACCGATGACAAAGGCATCGTGCTGTTTGACTCTGAAAACGTGGCCCAAGGCCAAGATTATTCGCGCTGGCGTGACGTGGCGCGCACCTTGCGCGGCGAGTACGGCGCACGCGCCACCCGCGAGGTGCAGTCGGACGACCGTACCTCCATCATGTACGTGGCCGCGCCGGTGCTGCAAGATGACAAAATCATTGGCGTACTCACCGTGGCAAAGCCACTCAGTTCGATCCAAAACTTTATTGACCGCGCTGAGCGCAAAGTAGTGCTCAATGGGTTCTTATTGCTGGTGCTGTCTGCACTGGTGGGCGTGCTGGTTACGCTGTGGACAGTATGGAATATTCGCAAGCTGCGCCAGTACGCGCTGAGTGTGCAGGCAGGGCAAAATTTGGCCATCCCACGTGTGCCGGGTGAGCTGGGCGACTTGGCGCAGGCCATGCGCCTGCGCCTAGAAGGCCGTGAGTACATAGAAGACTATGTGCGCGCACTGACCCATGAGCTGAAAAGCCCCATGGCCGCTATTCGCGCATCGGGTGAGTTGCTGCAAGATGACTTACCAGCCGAAGACCGCGCGCAGTTTGCGGGGCAAGTGATTGCTCAAACCCAGCGTGTGCAACGGCTGATTGACCGGATGCTAGAACTAACCCGCCTAGAGCAGCGCACGGTAGCCCAAGGCAGGCTAGCTTTGTCGACCCCGACAGCGTTGTTAAGCTGCGCCCAAGATGCCGTGCAGGCACTGCAGGCCCAGTGCGCACTCAAACGCATCACAGTGCACATGCTGCCCTCTCTGCAACCTACGCAGCAAACAATACAGGCAGCCCCGGCCCTGTGTTTGGTAGAGCGCGATTTGGTCACCTTGGCGGTGAGCAATTTGCTAGACAACGCGATTGATTTTGCACCCGTTGGCAGCACCATCCATGTTCACTGCACGGGGCGCAGCATCAGCGTGCAAGACCAAGGGGGCGGCGTACCCGACTACGCGTTAGCGCGCTTAGGCGAACGCTTTTTTACCACTGCGCGCCCCAACGGTGAGCGCAGTGGCTCAGGCCTGGGCTTGGCCATCGTCAAACAAATCATGGCCTTACATGATGGCAGCCTGCGCATCACCAACACAGCGGGCGGTTTGTGCGCTGAGCTGATTTTTAGTACAACCTAGCCTGCACCGCGCATGGCGCAGTAAGTGCCGCTCGGCAAGCCATCAGCAGCTGCCTGTGCGCTGCCGTAGCCATTGGCCGGCCGCTTCACACCCACTTCACAAACTTCATTCTCAGCCCACGCAGGGGACTGACACTGCATTCACCTTAACTTGTGGAGTGCCATTGTGAAAAGTTCCGTTCTTATGAAAATCGCAGCGATTATCGGTGTGGTGACTGCACTGATGGTGGGCTTAAGCCTACTGCAGCGCATTGTGCTTGACCGCCAAAACTACCGCAATGTGGCTATAGCCAGCATAGGCAGCCAACAAACCATCACGGGGCCACTGATCCACAGCGCCTGCGTGGAAGCCTGGGACGTGACGGTTAAAACCGATGATGGCCCGCGTGTAGAAGAAAAGCGGCGCGAGTTTTTCCTTACGGCTTTGCCTGAGACTTTGAACATCAAATCCAACGCGGCAGTGAACCAGCGTGCGCGCAGTTTGCACCAGGTCAACACGTTTAACCTCAAGGCCCACATTACAGCGCAGTGGAACAATTTAGAGAGTTTGAAGGCAGTGCACACCGTCAAAAACTCCCGCCTGTCTTGCGGCTCGCCCATTGCCATGCTGTCGGTGTCGGATGCTACCGGCATTCGCTCGGCCACGCTGGGGCTCAATGGCGTGGTGCAAACCCTCAAGCCAGGTACTTTTCACCCGCGTTACAGCCGCGGTGTGCATGCCATGCTGCCCGAGAACACGCGCAACCTCACCGGCACACTCACCGCAGATTTTCAGCTGGAATTGCTGGGCACAGAAAAACTCTCTATCGTGCCCTTAGGTGCCAGCACGCAGGTACAGCTGCAAAGTAATTGGCCGCACCCCTCGTTTGCGGGCACATTTTTACCCTCAGAGTCGACCGTGCGCAAGGATGGGTTTGAGGCGCTGTGGCGCATTTCATCGCTGGCTACTACCGTAGGGGAAAGCATAGCCCAGTTGCGTGCGGTGTGCGCACTAGACAGTGACGCAGCCAGCGAAAAGCAAAGCGAATGTCTGGAAACACTGAAAATTTCTTTTATTGACCCAATTAACAGTTACTCGCTGAGCGACAAGGCTACCAAATACGGTATTTTGTTTGTAGTGCTTACTTTTGTCGCCGTGGGATTGTTTGAATTTATGCAGCGCCTGCGTGTGCATCCAGTGCAGTACTTCTTGGTAGGCAGTGCCATTTGCAGCTTCTTCTTACTGCTGGTGAGTTTGAGCGAACACATTGGTTTTAACCTGGCCTATGTTGCAGCGGCCAGTGCCTGCGCGTTGCTGCTGATGTACTACGCCAGCTACATGCTGGGCAGCATGTGGCGCGGCATGCCCTTTGGTGCGGGCACGGGGCTGCTCTACGGTCTGCTGTTTATGCTGCTCCAGCTTGAGCAAACCGCGCTGGCCGTGGGCAGCGTCGCGTTATTTGTGGTGCTGGCTTTGATCATGGCGCTGACCCGCAAAGTGAACTGGTATGCGCTGACCACACCGGGCTTGCAAACCAATGTATTGAAAGACTAACCATGTTCATTGCCCATATGCCTGCAGGTTTTTTGGTGGGTGCGCTGGTGGCGTGGCGTTGGCCACAAGCCATGGTGCCTGCCGCTTGGGCGGCTGTGCTGCTAGGCAGCGTAGCGCCTGACTTGGACTTACTGTACTTTTACCTGGTGTCTGATCGCAGCATCAACCACCATGTCTACCCGCCGCATGTGCCTGTGGTATGGCTGCTTACTACAGCGCTGGTCGGCCTGTGTTTGTGGCGTGCGCCAGCGCGCTGGCGCAGTGTGTGGTTTTTATTTTGCACAGGCTGGTTACTGCACTTGGTGCTAGACACCGTGGCCGGTGGTATTTGGTGGCTCTGGCCTTGGGTGACCACGCCCTATGTGCTGATGGTGGTGCCGCGCCGCTTCGACAACACTTGGCTCAACCTGCTTAGCCATCCGTCCCTGCTGGTAGAGGCAGGCATTGTGTGGGCTGCTTGGCGGCAGTGGTGCCGCCCTGCGCAGTGGGCGCAAACGCTGCGCACCAAGGGGGTAAAGCGCACCATCTATGCAGCGCAAAGACCTCAGCGGCCCTACAGAACCTTTTTGTAGCTGCAACTGTATGAAGCGCTACATTTGCTCCCAAGGCAAGCCGTCAAAGCGCCAGCCACTTAACGTGCTGCGGTGGAAAGCATCATCGAGCTCACCCTCAAAGCCGTGCAAGATGTTGGTTACATTGGTAAACCCGGCGGCCTCCAGTGCCAAGCCAGCGTCCAGGGTGCGCTTGCCACTGCGGCAAATTAAATACACCGGGCGGGCAAGGTCGCCCGCCTCGCGCTGTACCGCTTGCGTAAACTGGGCGGCATGGGCTTGCATGTCAGGGTATTCGTACCAAGGAATATTCTCTACGCCAGGCGGGCGGCCCACGTACAAACACTCGATTTCCATCCGCACATCCACAAACAGGGCTTGCGGGGTGTTTTGAATTTCAAGCCAAGCGGCGCGGGGTTCTAAATGTTTCACAGCATGATTATCTCTAAGTTTATGCAACTCTTCCTACAATAGAGCCTATGAAACCGCTTAACCGTACCCCCAACACCCCCAGCTACACCCGTGGCCAAGCACTTCCTGCTATTTTGAACCAGCGCATCGCCATTCTTGATGGGGCTATGGGCACCATGATTCAACGCTTTAAGCTCAGCGAAGCCCAGTACCGTGGTGCTGGCTACCTGGGCGCAACCGAGCACACCGCCCGGTTTACCAACTTTCACAAAGACATAAAAGGCAACAACGAACTGCTTAGCCTCACACGGCCCGACGTGATCAGTGATATTCACGAGAAATACCTGGCTGCGGGCTGCGATTTGATCGAAACCAACACCTTTGGGGCTACCACCGTAGCGCAGGCCGACTACGACATGCAAGACCTGGCCCGCGAGATGAACCTGCAGTCGGCCAAACTAGCCCGCGCAGCCTGCGACAAATTCTCCACCCCCGACAAACCGCGTTTTGTGGTGGGCGCCCTGGGGCCCACACCCAAAACCGCCAGCATCAGCCCTGATGTAAACGACCCCGGCGCACGCAATGTGAGCTTTGAGCAACTGCGCGCGGCCTACTACGCGCAAGTGGAAGACCTGTTTACTGGCGGCGCAGACGTGCTGCTGGTAGAGACTATTTTTGACACGCTCAACGCCAAAGCAGCGTTGTTTGCGATTGACGAATTTTTTGAAGCCTCCGGCGAGCGCTTGCCGCTCATCATCAGCGGCACCGTCACCGATGCCTCTGGCCGCCTGCTGTCTGGCCAAACGGTTACCGCTTTTTGGCACAGTGTGCGCCATGCCCAGCCACTGGCCGTGGGCCTGAACTGCGCACTGGGTGCGGCGCTGATGCGCCCTTACATTCAAGAAATGGCGCGGGTGGCAGGAGACACCTACATCAGCTGTTACCCGAACGCAGGCTTGCCTAACCCGATGAGTGACACGGGTTTTGACGAAACACCAGAAGTCACGTCGCGCTTGCTGCATGAGTTTGCCAAAGAAGGCTTGGTCAATATTGTGGGCGGCTGCTGCGGCACCACGCCAGAGCATATTGATGCGATCCGTTTGGCCGTGGAGCCATTGGCTGCGCGCAAAGTGCAGCGGGGATTTTTCTACAAAGAGGCGGCTTAAGGCTTTGTCGTTTTCAATAAATCGCAACTACGCGAGCCTTACAGGGCCCACGAGCAAACCCGCTGTCAAACCACCCCAGCGCGCTCAAGCATCGCATGCAACAGCACATTGCACCCCGCAGTGATGTGCTCTGGCTTGGTATCTTCAATCTCGTTGTGGCTGATGCCGTCTTTGCACGGAATAAAAATCATGCCGCTGGGGGCCAGCTTGGCCATGTACACCGCGTCATGCCCTGCGCCTGAGACGACGGGCATGTTGGAGTAGCCTAGCTTGTTGGTGGCGCGGGCTACCGCGTCAATACACTCCTTGTGAAAGCCAATGGCTGAATAGGTAGACACCAATTCAATCTCTAAACCCAGCCCCAAGTCTTTGCAGGTTTTGGCCGCAAAGGCCTTCACCTCATCGGCCATTTGGTCTACCAGTGCGTCGGTGCTGTTGCGCAGGTCGATGGAGAATTTGACCTTACCGGGGATCACGTTGCGGCTATTGGGGTGCACATGCACCATGCCCACCGTGCCGCGCCCGTGTGGCTTGTGGCGCAGTGCGCTGGCCACTATTTCTTGCATGATGTGGGTGGCACCCTGCATGGCGTCTTTGCGCAGCGCCATGGGCGTAGGGCCCGCATGCGCCTCCATGCCCGTGACGGTGCAGTCAAACCAGCGGATGCCCAGCACACCTTGCACCACGCCGATGGTGATGTCATGGTCTTCCAGTACCGGGCCTTGTTCGATATGCGTTTCAAAAAAAGCACCTATGGGGTGGTCACCGGGCTCTTCGGTGCCAATGTAGCCAATGCGCGCCAGCTCGCCGCCTACCGTTTTTCCCTCGGTGTCTTTGGCGGCGTAGGCGTGTTCTAGCGTGAAAGCTTTGGCAAACACGCCTGAACCCATCATCACCGGTACAAAGCGCGAGCCTTCTTCGTTGGTCCAAAATGCCACTTCAATGGGGGCCTCGGTTTCAATGCCGTGGTCGTTTAATGTGCGCACCACTTCTATGCCCGCCAGCACGCCGTAGTTGCCATCAAATTTGCCTCCCGTGGGCTGGGTGTCGATATGGCTGCCGGTCATGATGGGCGGCAAGCTGTTGTTGCGGCCTGCGCGGCGCATGAAGCCGTTGCCGATTTTGTCAATCGTCACCGTCATGCCTGCTTCTTTGGACATCGTTTTTGCGGACGATTCTTCTGGCTCTGGAAGGAGCTTGTTGAAACTCGACCCACTCGGCATCATCTTGTAATCCGCTGTTGTCCACATTGCT
>JAYWGO010000135.1:0-4713 GCA_043778205.1 Polaromonas sp.
GGTGGTGCGCAGAGTTACTTTGAAGCCGCCATCGCCGCCGGGGCCGATGTCTTCATCACAGGCGAGATTTCTGAACCCCAGGCCCACTATGCACGCGAGCTGGGCGTGGGCTACATTGCCTGTGGCCACCATGCCAGCGAGCGCTACGGCGCGCCTGCGGTGGCTGCGCACGTGGCGCAGCTGCTAGGCTTGGAGCACATGTTTATTGACATTGACAACCCGGCTTGATGCGGGTTGGGTAAAGCTGTTCGTTAGTCTGGGTCAACTCTGCTTTAGCCCACCACGCAAAACCCCAAATTAGCCTCCATGCGTACGCGGTCTGCCGCGGGCAGGCGGGGATCTGCCAGCAACGCCCGCCAAAGGCGCTGGGCTTCGGGATGGCGGTTGGTATAGAACGCGGCCAGGGCCAGCTCGTCTTGGGCGCGCCACTGGTAAGCTGTCACATCTACAAACAAGCGGTCTGGCGGTACAGGTATTTGGGCTGCCACTTGGGCAAACATATAGGCGTTGTTCCATTCGTGCAGGCCGCGCAGGTAGGTGGCCAGCGCGGTCAGGGCCTCGGCCCGCTGGGGGCGGGCCTGGTGCGCTTTCAGGTAGGCGGCCACCACCACCTCATAGGCCAGGCCCAGCCGCTCGCTCATGCGGGCGCACTCGTACAGGCTGCACCACACCTCCTCATACCAGCCGCCCATGCGGGCGCGCTGCTGGTAGTGCGCCAAGGCGGGGGCCCACTGGCCTGCGTCGCGCCAGCTTTGCGCCGCATAAAAGCGGTAGCGGGTATTGTGCGGCTCAGTGAGCAGGGCCGCCTCCAGCACGGCCGCGTCTTTGGCAAACTTGTGCGGGTCGCTAGAGCGCGCGCCGTCGGGCGTCACGTTAATCCAAAAGCCCGGCACGCGCGGCTGGGCAGCGCCCACGCCTGCGTCCAGGTACTCGTGCAGCACCCCCACCCAGCGCCAGGGCAGGCTGCTTTGCACCAGGCTGCAGCGGTCGTAGCTCAGCCCGGCCTACAGCCCGGCCTCCAGGCTGTAGGCCGGGCTGTTGAGGGTCGGCCAGGGGGCCCCGGGTTCGTGCCCCAAGGCCTCGTCGGCATCCAAAAACAGCAGGTAGTCGCCATGCGGTTTGGCCAAGGCCAGCGCCTCGCTGCGGTTATGGCCAAAGTCACGCCATGGGCGGTGGTGCAGCGTGCCCGGCACGCCTGCCAGCGCGCTGGCAATGCGCGCTGGCGTGTCGTCCACCGAGCCGGTGTCCACGATCACCCAGTGGTCAATGTAGGGCTTGACCGAGGCCAGGCAGCGCTCGATCACATGCGCCTCGTCGCGCACAATCATGTTCAGGCAAATACGGGGTTTCATGACAGTCTCATATTGGTTGCAAGCTGCAAATTATGCGGTGAGCGCGAGGGCTAGCTTGCACGCGGTAGGCGCGCCGTGGCGTTATTTCAACATCGCCCTACGGAACGCATGCGCGCCCTCAACAACCAGGCGCTGCATCGACACAAATGGTCGGTAAATCGACAGCTTGGTGTTGCGTGCAGCGCACAGATCGAATGGCGCGCGCGCTGGGTGAACAAGCCTAGCCCATGCCAACGACATCATGCCTTACGGGTTTTCAAAGACGCCAATACTTTGCACAGCGCGTTATGTTTCACCGAGGTCTGGCCGCGAAAAGGGCGGTCTGTGATCATCAGCAAAGTGATCGACCCGCCTAAAGAAATGGGTACCACAGCAAAACCCAGCATCGCTCTGGCCGACGGCAAGTACATCGCGCCCACCCCCATCAGGGTCAGCATGCACAAAAAGATCACCACCCAGTAAATAACAGGAAAACGGTCGTTCGCACAATCGATGCGACGCTCCCGGCTCTCAGACACTTCCTCGGACTTCACCAGTATCGCGTCAAACAATATGAACTGTTTATCGGTGACAGGCTTCAGCTTAAAAATGCTCTGAGAAATCTTGCGCCAGATCATATGGGTTTCCTCGCTACCCTCGCTGAACTCCAATTTAGGCCACTCCACCTTAATGATGGATTCAATGTAGATACTTAAAAGCTGCCGTATGTTCAACGAAGCTTCATCACCAAAGCGCAGTAAAAGACGGTCCAGGTTATTGATTTGCCCCGCCTCAATAGACACAATGGCCTTCGCGCTACGAAAATCGTGATACACCTGCGAGAGTAAAAACCCGATGAGAAAAGCCGTGCAGGAAAAAATGGGCGTTAGCAGAGACTGGCCAAGTATGGCATGTCGGTAGACACACGCAACGGCAAAGACTTCAAAAGTGGCGGTGCCAAGATCGTTAATCCATGGGAAAAAGTGCCCACACTTTTACGCAAAGTACCGTTGGCCAAAGCGTCTTGGGCCAATAGGCGCTGCCTCGATAGAAATCGTCGCTGAATCGACAAGTGGGTGTGGTGCCAGGTGCACAGCGCTGCTGCGAAACCTGCTGCGAGAATGCCGCCGGACGGCTTTGGCGAGCTGGACATTGGCTGTGAACGGGGAATTCACTGGTGGATAACCGTTTTGAAGGGCTTATCGCGCTCTAGCCAGCAATAAGTATGCGAGAGCAGCTGTGAAATATGAAGTAGCTTTAAGTTTAAAAACTCAAATTAAATTTGATTTGACCCCATTTATCCACCATTTATCACAGCTTGCAAAAAAACTATGCTTCTCCTATACTTTCCATATGACTACTGAAGCTCTCTCGGTTGCCTTTCGCGCCGACTCCATCACCACCGCCAGCAAAGCCACGCTACAGCATATGGCCAAGACCTTGGGGTTTACACAAAACCAAACTGTCCTTTACGCGCTGGCGCGCCTGCGTGACGAGCTGCAATCGGCTCAACTCGCGGTGCCTGCCCCGGCCACCAAAGACAGCACAACGGCCAGTTACCCAGCACTGACCAGCGCACAACATCACATTATTCGCCAGCATGCCCCTAAGCGGCGCGCCAATCCCGTGCGCACCAGCAGCATCACCGACCTGCTGTGACGCGCGCCCACGCTGTGTGGTACGCGCCACCCCAGCCAGGCGACATTGTCCAGTGCTGGTTTCCACAAGACAAATTTGCGGCACCCGGCCCCAAAAGCCGCCCCGCTTTAGTCTTGCGGGTAGATGAGTTTGACGTAGCTGGGCAGTTGCAAGCCGATGTCACCATTGCCTACGGCACCTCTACCATTGCAGCGGTGCGTGCAGGCCAATTTGTACTGCCATGCATCCATGCAGCTGCTGGGCTGGCGCGAGACACCAAGTTTGATTTAGCCAATCAATGTGCACTGCCGTTTAACAGCATTTGGTTTTGCGCCCCGCCTGGTATGGCTGCTACCGCACCACCCCAGCGCGGACGGTTGCCACTAGACAAACCCGATATTAAAAAAGCGTTTGTTGCAGCGTACAACGCGGCCACCGCCCCGGTTAACCTCACAAAGCCCCGACCAAGCTTGGCAAGGCCAGTGCAGAAAACACGGCACTGAGCTTCAATCTGTCGGCCCATACTGCGCGAGACGGCTCTGGGCATCGACGGCGCTGTCAAGTCATGGCGAACAGCAGATTGAGAAAATCAAGCCAAACGATGGGCGGCATGCCTGGCTTGGACGGCTTGAATGATTTTGTCCGTACGGCGCATTACCTCGTCAGTGGTGTAGCGCGGCGTGCTGGGGTCGCTGGCCTTGGCAGCGAGTGCTCCACTGCGGCACGAAACCATCTGTTGTAGCCATCTGGAGTTGACCCTTTTTCACGGACACCTTATTCTGTAACAAGAAGGAGTCCCAGATGCCTAAACATCACACACCCAAGTCGCCGTACCCAGCGCAATTTCGCCAGCAGATGATTGATTTGGTAGCCACTGGGCGCAGGCCCAGTGAGCTAGCGCGTGAATTTGGTTGCCACGAAACCAGCATATTAAGCTGGATGCGAGCGGCCAAAGGCGCTGACGGTGCGCTTTAGGTAATACGGTAGCTTGGATTTTCTGCAGAGCATAGAAATCGTTGCTATTTGAATACAAGATGCACAATGGTTGGCTAGTGAAAGGCAAATAGTGCTGACCATAGTAGACCTAACATCTTCAAGTCCGCGTTGAATATGACCCAGATAGATGAGGTATCCGCAAACTGGGTCAGAAATTAAATGTGATCTGACCCCATTTATCCTACTTGACCCCATTTATCCTACTTTAAAGATTATGGCCCTAATGGCTTGCAGGTGGAGGGCAAGCCTGAGGTAACGCGCATTGTCAGCGGTGTTACCGCCTCGCTGGCGTTCATTGAAGCCGCCATAGCCCAAGGCGCAGACGTTATTTTTGTGCACCACGGCCTGTTTTGGCGTGGGCAGGACGGCCGCGTGACCGGCTGGATGAAGCAGCGCCTGCAAAAGCTGCTGGCCCACGACATTAACCTGTACGCCTACCACCTGCCGCTGGACGCGCACCCCACCCTGGGCAACAACGCGCAGCTGGGCAAGCTGCTGGGCTTTACCCCGCTAGAGGGTGCAGGCAGCCGCTTTGGCGAGCACGACTTAGGCTGGCTCGGTACATCGCCCCTAGATAACTTTGCGGCACTGGCTGAGCATATAAAAAATACATTAAATAGGCCTGTAGCCCAAGTAAATACTGAACAAGGAGCTATTAAAAAAATAGCGTGGTGCACCGGTGGTGCGCAGAGTTACTTTGAAGCCGCCATCGCCGCCGGGGCCGATGTCTTCATCACAGGCGAGATTT
>JAYWGO010000136.1:0-13383 GCA_043778205.1 Polaromonas sp.
TGTCCCCCGTGTTGGCCTAGGGCCAACGACTCCTCCTTAATGCCGCTACGCTGAAGTAGCACCGCCGACCTGATCACAACGACGTGGTGGCGATCAACCAGCGCGCACCGACCCTATCCGCTGCCATTGCGCTTGGTGTGTACGGCGTAGCGGCATAAAGGAGGAGTCGCCGGCCCTAGGCCGGCACGGGGGACAGCCGCGTAGCCGTACACGCCAAGCGCAATGGCGTACGCCAACCCGGAGGCAGATTCAAAACGAACGGCATTTGCTAAAAGCAAACAGCATTGGGCACGCGGCACGTTTCCTTGCAAAAGCCTGAAGCCCCACGCCGGGTAAGGCCATCTCAAGGGTAAACACCGGGCCTTGCATAGCGTGTGGTTTCTAAAATCATACTTGACTAAAACAAGTCCTCGTCTTGGGTGTACCGCACCAAAAGATGGGTTGTTCAACCGGGCAAAAAACTTGCCCTTTCGGAGATAGACAAGATGGATCGTCGTTCCCTTATTAAAAACGCTGGCATTGCCGGCGTGTTGGCAGCTGGCACAGCCCCCGCTATTGTCCATGCCCAGGCCGCAGTGCGCTGGCGCCTGTCGTCAAGCTTTCCTAAAGCGCTTGACACCATTTTTGGCGCTGCTGAAGTGTTTGCCAAAAAAGTCAAAGACATGTCTGGCGGCAAGTTTGAAATTTCTGTCCATGCGGGCGGCGAGATCACCCCACCATTTGGCGTGGTTGATGCAGTGCAACAAGGTTCTATTGAGTGCGCTCACACAGCGCCGTACTATTTCTTTGGCAAAAACGAAGCATTTGCTTTGGGCTGCGCCATTCCATTTGGCCTCAACAGCCGCCAAATGACCGCCTGGATGTACGAAGGCAATGGCCTTACGCTGATGCGCGAGTTCTACGCCAAATACAACATGGTTAACTTCCCTATGGGCAACACCGGCGCGCAAATGGGCGGCTGGTACCGTAAAGAGATCAAATCAGTAGCCGACATCAAAGGCCTGAAAATGCGCATCGGCGGCTTTGCCGGTAAAGTGTTTGAACGCATGGGCGGTGTGCCGCAAAACATTCCTGGCGGCGAGATTTACTCGGCCCTGGAAAAAGGCACCATCGACGCAGCCGAATGGGTTGGCCCGTACGATGACCAAAAGCTCGGGTTTAACAAAGTTGCGCCGTTTTACTACTACCCAGGCTGGTGGGAGGGTGGCCCGCAGTTGGACTTGTTCGTTAACGACAAAGCCTACAACGCACTCTCGCCAGAGTACAAAGCCATTGTTGAAGCTGCAGCCGCTGTAGCCCACACCGAAATGCAAGCCCGCTACGATGCTAAAAACCCCACTGCGCTCAAGCAGTTGGTGGGTGCTGGCACCAAGCTGCGCCCATTCTCTAACGACGTGATGGCGCTGGCTTTCAAAGAAGCCATGGCTTTGTACGGCGAGCTAAGCACCAAAAACGAAGACTGGAAGAAGATCTACACAGACTACAGCAAGTTCCGCGCTGATGCTAACCTGTGGTTCCGCTTTACCGAAGCCAAGTTTGACAGCTTTATGCAGTCACAAAAGCTGTAATTGTCCGCTAGCGTTCGGCGCTGCCGATGTGTAAAAAGCCGCCTACGGGCGGCTTTTTTGCGCGCCCGCCATACCGGCTCAAAGCGCGCAGGTGCGAAAACCGTAGAACCCTGCATCTGCATGCGGCGCCGCAAAGCCACGAAAAGTGGCTTGCTTCATGCGTGCACGGGTGGCCAGCGAGCCGCCGCGTAAAACTTTGGTGTGTTCAAAGTTTTTGCCGCTGTAGTTGGCCCACGGGCTTGCGCTGTAGCCAGGGTAAGGGCGAAAGGTGTTGGCGGTCCATTCCCATACATCGCCCCAGCGAAAGCCTTGGCCTTGTGCTGTGTGTGCGGCTATTTCCCACTCTACCTCGGTGGCCAGCCTGCGTCCCGCCCATTGGGCATATGCGTGTGCCTCGTACCAGCTCAGGTGCATGGCGCTGGCACCGCTGGGTGCCCGCGCAGTGGTGCCAAAACGTGTGTGCAGCACCGCGCCACTGGCCACGCCTATCTGGTCTACATAGCGGGGCCCGCGCCGGCCTTCTTTGGCCGACATGTCTTGCAGCCACTGCCAGCCTTGGGGCGACCAAAAAGCCTGGTCGTCGTAGCCGCTGTCGTCAATAAATTCTACATACTGCGCCCAGCAAATGGGCTGCGCGTCGATCTCAAACTCGGGTACCGCCACGGTGTGCTGCGCGCGTTCGTTGTCCCAGGCAAAACCTGCCTGGGCAGCGCCCAGTTGCCAGCGCGTAGCCGGTAGGCACAAGGGCGTGCGTTGGGTCCACACCGGGCTGGCGGGCAAGGCCATGCGCAGGCCCAGCGCCTGGGCCAGCACCACAAATTGCTCGCCAATTTGGTCTTCGCGGGCCAGCGCAAGCTGGTAAAAATACAGGTCATGCGCGCTGGTGCTGGCTGTGCCCAGCAGGTCTAGCGTGGACTCTAAGGTTTCCAGCAAATAGGCCTTGGTGGTGCTGATGCTGGGGTAAGTGGCAGCCCATGCTGTAGCACGCGTGTGCAGCGCGGGGTTCCAGCACAGGTCGGCACGCGGTTCAATCGAGGCTAAGCGGGTAGGCTGCGCCGGGCACAGCGCGCCCTGGCTGCGCTGGGTATTGCGGCCAATCCACCATTCTTGAAACCAGCCTACATAGCCCAGCAGCCACTGCGGCGGCATGGTTTGGGTGTGTTCTAGCAGGCCAGGGTCGCTGCAGAAGTCCAAGCTGGGCACGGCTTTTTCAAACTGCGCCATCAAGTCCAGCGTATGGTTGCGCGCGTCCATCAGGGCCAGCGACAGTACATCGGCCCCAGAATGGCGAATAGCTGGGGAATCGATAGAAAAAGAGGTGCTCAGCTGCATGCCTGATTATGAACCGGCAGCGGGGTGATAGCAAAGCAAAAGCAAGGGTTAACCCCGCAGTTGTATGTCAGGCTTTTGCCAGTGCACAGGGGATACTATTTGCGACAATGAGGCAACACCTTCACGGAGCATGAAATGGCTGTATTTTTAAAGTTTGCACTGGCAATAGACTGGATCAACGAGCGCTTTAGCAAGCTGGCGGCTTGGGCGGTGTTTATCTCGGCCATGATTTGTGCAGGCAACGCGTTCATTCGCTATGGCCTGGACATGAGCTCCAATGGCTGGCTTGAGATTCAGTGGTATTTGTTTGCGGTGACCGTCATGCTTGGGGCACCTTATGTGCTTAAGATGAACGAGCATGTGCGTGTAGATTTGATTTACGGCAAGCTCAAAGGCAATGGCCCGGTGTATGTAGACATTTTTGGTTTGCTGTTCTTTTTTATGCCCGTGGTCATTGTGCTGCTGTACATGTGTGTGCCGTATTTTTACCAAGCCTTTCTGTCTAAAGAGATGAGCCAAAACGCAGGTGGTTTGATTCGCTGGCCCGCTATTTTGACCCTGCCGCTGGGCTTTGGCTTGCTGCTGGCCCAAGGCGTGTCGGAGGTCATTAAACGCGTGGCCTACCTCAATGGCAGCTACCAGATGGACACCCACTACGAAAAGCCCTTGCAGTAAGCCGCTGCAATTACCGGCCCTGTCCCCACACACCCAACCCAACTAATTTTTAGAATAGAGTAACAAAATGGTGATGGAAAATTTTGCCCCGATCATGTTCGCGGGCTTGGTGGTAATCATGCTGATAGGTTTTCCTGTGGCATTCTCGCTAGCGGCGCTGGGCTTAGGCTGCGGCTTTTTTGCCATTCAAATGGGCTGGTTCCCTGCTGCGTATTTAAGTAATTTACCGCTGGCATTGTTTTCTATTTTGTCTAACGATTTGCTGCTGGCGATTCCGTTTTTTACCTTCATGGGAACCATCTTAGAAAAATGTGGCCTGGCCGAAGACATGCTTGATTCCATGGGCCAGTTGTTTGGCCCCATGAAAGGCGGCTTGGGCTATTCGGTCATTATTGTGGGCTTTATTTTGGGTGCCATTACCGGTACCGTGGCAGGCCAAGTGATTGCCATGGCGCTGATATCGCTGCCTGTGATGATGCGCTACGGCTACAACATGCGCTATGCCACGGGCGTGCTGGCAGCGTCTGGCACCATTACCCAGCTGGTACCGCCGTCGTTGGTGCTGGTGGTGTTGGCGGACCAATTGGGACGGCCCGTGGGCGACATGTACAAAGGCGCTTGGGGCCCTTCGATATTACAAGTGCTGTTTTTTGCTATCTACACCTATGCGCTTACGGTTGCCAAACCCGACTATTTGCCCGGCGTGCCCAAAACAGCGCGTACGCTCAACGGCTGGGCGCTGTGGTCCAAGTGCCTGCGCGGTATTGTGCCATCGGCTATTTTGATCTTTACCGTGCTTGGCTCCATGGGCGGCTTACCGTTCCAAAAATCAGCCATCGCAACCCCCACCGAGGCCGGTGCCATGGGCGTAGTAGGCGCGCTGGTGTTAGCGGCCATCTACAAACGCCTGTCTGTAGCTTTGCTGTGGGATGCCATGCAGGGCACCATGCGCTTGACGGCCATGGTGGTGTTTATTTTGATCGGCTCACGCGTGTTCAGCCAAGTGTTCCAGGGGGTTGACGGTGCCAAATGGGTAGAGCATTTGCTCACTGGTTTGCCGGGTGGCCAAGTGGGCTTTTTGGTGGTGGTGAACGTGTTTGTCTTCTTCTTGGCGTTTTTCTTAGACTTCTTTGAGATTGCCTTCATCATTGTGCCCATGCTGGCCCCTGTGGCGGACAAGCTGGGCATCAACCTGATTTGGTTTGGCGTGCTGTTGTGCGTTAACTTGCAAACCAGCTTTATGCACCCGCCGTTTGGTTTTGCACTGTTTTACTTGCGCGGCATATCGGACACGCTGTTCAAAGAAAAGCGCATTCCAGAGGCGGTTAAATCTAACGACATTTACCTTGGTTCCATTCCGTGGATCATCATGCAGCTGATCTTGGTGGCGGTGGTTATTTTTGTACCAGAAACCGTCACGGTATTTTTGGACAAAGAGATTGTTGTGGACGTAGACAAGGTGAAAATTGAGATACCTGCCGAGGCCGAGGCTGCTGCCAAGAACCCCGGTGCTGCGTTGACTCCGGAAATTTCCATGCCCACCACCACAGGCACCGCTGCTGAAAATGCCGCTGCTGACCTGGCCAACACCAACGCCACGGCCGACAAAGCCGCCGAAGAAGAGCAAAAGAAAATGGACGAGCTGTTCAAAGAAAAGAAATAAGCGGCAGCCAGGTTCACTATGTTTGACATTCGACCCATGGACCACCTTGGCCCACCCTCGTTTCCGTTCCGCCCGTCGTCTGACCCCTTGACCAGCCCGGCGTTTTCTTGGGTGTTTCGTCTGCTGGCCTTGGCGATTGTGGCGGGCTGCACCTACGGCGTATGGTCGCTGTGGATGGGTGGGCAGCTTACCGCGCAGGCCACAGCGGCCAGCCCGCTGGCACCTAAAAGCAGCGTCTATGGCTCGGGTTTAATTTGGGCGCTGTCTGCGCTGGCCCTGCTGCTGTACACCTTGTGGTGCATTTTTACCAGCGTTACCACCCTGACGGGCACCATGCTGGAGCAAACTTTTGTATGGAACAAAAAGCTTGAACTGCGTGAGCTGGCCTACTGCAAACTTATCCGCGTGCCAGGGCTGGACTGGCTGATTGCCCCGCGCCTGTACTGCCGCACCTTACTAGGTAAATTTGCAGTCTTCTACACCTGCGATGCGCACATGATTGCAGAGTTTGAGCGCCTGCGCGACGAGTTGAGCGCATTTCGCAAAATACGGTAAGCGGGTTTGGCAAACGGTTTTGGTAAGCCTGCTTACTATAAATACAATAGCTACTCGTGCAGCATTTCCTTGGGCCAGCGGCCTAAAGCATTAAATAACTAACTGGCAAACTGCAGCGCCGCCAGTTTTGCATAGACGCCGCCGCGCTGCACCAGTTCGTCATGCTTGCCTACCTCCACTATGCGGCCATGCTCCATCACCACGATGCGGTCGGCCTGCTGCACGGTGGCCAGGCGGTGGGCAATAACCAGCGTGGTGCGGCCTTGCATGGCGCGTTCTAGCGCGGCTTGCACCATGTGCTCGCTTTGCGCGTCCAGCGCGCTGGTGGCTTCGTCCAGCAGCAAGATGGGGGAGTTTTTCAGTATCGCGCGGGCAATGGCGATGCGTTGGCGCTGGCCCCCAGACAGGCGCACGCCGCGCTCGCCCAAGAAGGTGTGGTAGCCCTCAGGCAGCTTGCTTAAAAACTCGTCCGCAAACGCATCACGTGCGGCAGCCAGTACCTCGGCATCGGTGGCATCAATTCTGCCGTAGCGAATATTCTCCATCGCGCTGCTAGAGAAAATCACCGCGTCTTGCGGCACCACGGCAATGGCGCTGCGCAGGGCGGGCAGTGCCAGGTCTGCCAGCGGCGTGCCGTACAGGGTGATGCTGCCGTTTTGCGGGTCATAAAAACGCTGCAGCAGCTGAAACACGGTGGTTTTACCGGCACCGCTTTCGCCTACCAAGGCCACGGTTTCGCCAGGGGCTACCCGCAGGCTCACATCTTGCAGCGCAGGCTGGCCAGGGCGCGAGGGGTAGTGAAAGTTAATCGCTCCTAATTCAATAGCTGCCTGTGCAGCATTTCCTTGGGCCAGAGGCCTATTTTGCTTAGAAATGATGCGCGAGGGTGCATGCAGCAGCTCCATTAACCGCTCGGTAGCGCCCGCTGCGCGCAGCAGGTCGCCATACACCTCGCCCAGCACGGCAAAGGCACTGGCCAAGATAATGACGTACACCACAGTCTGCCCTAAATGGCCTGCCGTAATCTTGCCCTGCATGACCGCCTGCGTGCCTTGGAACAGGCCCCACAGCAGCGCCGCGCTGGTGGCAATGATGATAAAAGCCACCAAACTGGCGCGCGTTTTATTGCGCCGAATGGCGGTTAAAAAAGCGTTCTGCGTCGATGCATCAAAGCGTGCGGATTCTCGTTTTTCGGCCGTGTAGCTTTGCACCACAGGAATCGCGTTAAGCACCTCGGCGGCAATCGCGCTGCTGTCGGCCACGCGGTCTTGGCTGGCGCGTGACAGCTTGCGCACCCGGCGGCCAAACCACAGCGACGGCAGCACAATTAACACCAAAACACCCAGCACTTGCGTCATTACCAGTGGGTTGGTCCACACCAGCATGGCCAGTGCGCCAACGCCCATCACCGCATTACGCAGCCCCATGCTCAGGGACGAGCCCACCACCGACTGCACCAGCGTGGTGTCCGCGGTAAGGCGCGACAGCACTTCACCGGTTTGCGTGGTTTCAAAAAACTCAGGCGACTGGTGCAGCACATGGCCGTACACCGCATTGCGCAGATCCGCAGTCACCCGCTCGCCCAGCCAGCCAACCATGTAAAACCGCGCTGCGCTGAACAAACCCAGCGCCACCGACACCGCAAACAGCTCAAAAAAGTGCCCCCGCAGCGCCAGCAGCGCAGCGCCCTTGTCAGCACTGCCCGTGCCTGTCGCCAGCCCACCATCAATCAGCCCGCGCAAGGCCACTGGGAAGACCAGTGTAGCCACCGCTGCCATCACCAAGAACAAGCCCGCCAAAGCGATGCGCCCCCGGTAGGGTTTTAAGAACGGCAGCAGGCCGGAGAGCGAGCGGGGCTGGCCTTTGGGTTTGTCAGATAAGCTTGTCATAGGTGGTGAGATTTGTCTTTAGTGCCGCCATTGCATGAAAAGTAGCCCGTATGGCAGGTGCGCGCAGTTGGCTTACAGCATCTGGTTGCAAGTGACCTTCTATGCTGCGCATAAATTTAGGGCTGTTAACAAATTGGCTGGCGCGTTCTGCCAGATATTTTTTCAAATCGATGTCGCTTTGCTCAATTTCAAGCAGCAAACTTGCGCGCCCATCTACTACTGCTATTAAATCGCCTAAATCGTGGCTGCCCAAGAAGTCAGGTTCTCCTGCGCTGGTGTTACCCCGGTCAGCAAAAGCCTCTAGCTTGGTGGCGCAAAAGCAGGGCGCATTAATGGCAGTGATCGCAATGCCGCTTGGCAGGGTTATGGGTTGTGCTGTTTTTAGCCCCAATGGATACCAGCGGTTTGCGAATCCTAAAATGGCTTTGTCGCTTGGAACCACATCGACCATAATGCCGCCGTAGCGCCAACGGCAAATGGGTGCATCGCGGCCCGTATCGTTTACAAATCCTAAGGCCCGCAGACCGTCCTCTAAGGCATAAAAATCTTGCCGTCCGGTCACTTGCACCACCAGGTCCACATCATCTGTAGGCCGAATAGCAGGCAAGATAGGATCGGTAATTAACAGACCTGCGACCGAACCACCTACAAAAACCAGTCTGTCTAGCATAGGCTTGCCTAAGCGTGCAGCCACTATTTCTAGCAACTGCACATTAGGGTCGTTGGGGTTGTAGTACGGGCGGCTCATGCTAGGGCTCTTGCGCCAGCCGCTCTGCCAACATGGCGCGCGCCAACGCGCGCTCACGTGTGCTGCCTGCACGCAGCGCATCAAACAGTGTGAGCAGTTGGTACAAGGCTGGCAAGCGCAGTGCCGCAATGGGCACCAAGGGATACAGTGGAAATAAGGCAGACCCTCGTAGGGTGCCTGCGGCATCTGGCCAAACTGGAGGTGGTTCTAGTGCAGCATCTGGGGGCACGATAACACCAGATAATGGCGGGGCAGCGTAGCCAGTTGGCATGCCGCGCATCACCTCACCTCGCACTGCGGGGTAGGCATAAGGTGCGCCATGTACAGCGAATTCAACAAACGATTCACGTACCAGCACAATCGTACCTTTCGCCGTGTGCGCGCCCAGTACGCCATTCTTAGGCGGCTTACGTACCAGTTGCGCTAGCGATGCGCGTTCTAGGCTGGCATGAATTTCTGATTTGGTGAGCGCCAGTTCACCTGCCATCTGCTCGTAAGTGGGGGCTACATCGACCAACGAAAGCCGCAGCAGCACCACAAAATCTTGTGGTCGCAGGACGATTTGTGGAGATGATTTACTCTTGTACATTAACGCATTTTACTACTTTGTTCTAAATTTGCAAATTTAGAACAAAATACATAACTTATTGATTTAGTATGATTTTTTAAAGAAAATTAAATTTATAAACAAAAATGACTCAACTTAAGCTGAAAGTGCTTTTCAGTGCAAACTCTTTCCCCCAGAAGCCAATATGCTGTGGTAATGCCCGCCTTCCAGGTCCAAGCCTTCGCTGTCCTCCGGCTCGGCAGCTTCGTGGTGGCTGCCCATTTTAAAAAACCCCACCCCCGCGCTGCCTTTGCCTACTTCGGCTTCGGTGGCTTCGCGGATGGCGTTTATTTTTAAATGCAGGCGAATGGCGATGCCGGCCAGGGGGTGGTTGGCATCTAGCACCAGGTGTTCGGGGTAGACCTCGGTGATGGTGTAGGTCAGGTCGGCGGGGGCATCGGGGTTGCAGCCGGGGGGCAGGCTGTCGTAGCGCATGCCTTCTTCTGCGTCTTTGGGGAACAGCTTGCGCGGCTCTAAAAAGATCAGTTTGTCAATAAAGTCGCCAAACGCGTCTTCGGGCTCTAGGTGCAGGTCTAGCGTGTCGCCTGCTGCGCGGCCTTGCAGGGCGGTGTCGATTTTGGGCAGCAGGTCGTTGGCACCTACAAAAAACTCTACCGGCGCGTCCAGCACGTCAAGCTCTTCGCCCAGCGTGTCGGTCAGGGTCCAGGTAAGGGCTACCACGCATTGCGGCGTAACCACAGAAAGAAGGGCAGGTGGGGGGGCGTTAAAAGTGTCATTCATAGGGCAGAATTGTCCCATGAATGACCAAACCCCCCTTACCCTGCTGGGCGGCATCTCGCCGGCGCAGTTTATGCACACCTATTGGCAAAAAAAGCCGCTGGTGATTCGCGCTGCCGTACCTAGCATGGCACCGCTGGTATCACGCGACGCGCTGTTTGACATGGCCGCCAACGAGGCAGTGGAGTCGCGCCTGATAGAGCGCAAAAACAATGCATGGTCGTTTGGCCACGGCCCGGTGCACAAAATTCCCCCACTTAAACGCAAAGACTGGACCCTGCTGGTGCAAGGCGTAGACCTGCACCACGACGGCGTGCACGCTTTGCTGCAGCAGTTTCGTTTTGTGCCCGACGCGCGGCTAGACGACCTGATGGTCTCCTACGCCAGCCAGGGCGGCGGCGTAGGCCCGCACTTTGACAGCTACGACGTGTTTTTGCTGCAAGCTGCAGGGCGGCGGCGCTGGCGCATTGGCGCGCAAAAAGACCTCAGCCTGCAAGACGGTGTGCCCCTGAAAATACTGGCCAACTTTAAACCCAGCCAAGAGTTTGACCTAGAGCCCGGCGACATGCTGTACCTGCCGCCGCGCTACGCGCACGACGGCGTAGCACTGGACAACGACTGCCAAACCTATTCCATTGGCTTTCGCGCCCCCAGCACCGAAGAGCTGGCCAGAGAGCTGATGCACCGCATAGCCGATGAAGTGGAAGACGAGACGCTGTACGCCGACCGCAGCCAAGCCGCCACGGCCCAGCCCGCAGCTATTCCCCCAGCGCTGCAAAGCTTTGCCTTGCAGGCGGTAACCCAGGCTTTGCAAGACGGCGTGCTGCTGCAGCAAATTTTGGGCGAATACTTGACCGAACCCAAGCACAACGTGTGGTTTGACACGCTAGAAAAAGCAGGTAAAAAAACGCAACAATTCAAAGCCCTGCGCCTAGACCGCCGCAGCCGCATGATGTACGATGAAAAACACGTCTACTTGAACGGCGACAGCTGGAAAGTAGCCGGTAAAGACGGCAAACTGCTGCGCAAACTGGCCGACGCGCGCGCCCTGGGCCCCGCCGACCTGGCCAGCATCAGCCCGGCCCTGGCCACCGCTTTCGGCCAATTTATTGAACAAGGTTGGCTCCATGCCCAGTAGCACATCCCCAGCGTCCTCAGCGCCCCAAGGCCTGCCCCACACCCCACTGGGTAATCTGCCCTCTAGCCCCACAGAACCCCTGCTAGAAGGCAGCTTTAGCGGCCGCCACGCCTTTAGCCAGCTGGTGCGCGACGCACTGGCCACCGCTGCCATGCAGGGCTGGCGAGAAATCACCTTGATCGACCCCAGCTTTGAAGACTGGCCCCTGGGCGAACGCGCCGTGATCGACAGTTTGCAAGCCTGGTGCCAGAGCGGCCGCAAGTTCACCATCCTGGCCAAGCGCTACGACACCCTGCTGGCCAAACACCACCGCTTTGTTACCTGGCGCGGCCAATGGAGCCACTTGGTAGAAGCGCGCGGCGTGCCCAGCGCCGACCCCACCGACTTTCCCAGCGCCATCTACTCGCCCGGCTGGGTCATGCGCAGGCTAGACCCCGTGCGCAGCAAAGGCGTGGCCAGCAGCGCACCCGAGCGGCGCGTGCAACTGCGCGAAGAGATCAGCGCATGGCTGGCCAAAAGCAGCCCCGCCTTTGCCGCCACCACACTGGGGCTGTGAGCCAGCACATTTCAATTTTTATGCGTTTTAGTGCTATCACCCAAGGAAATGCTGCATGAGCAGCTATTATTTTTATAGTTTCCAACAATGGCTTAAGGTACTTAAGCAGTGAAAATGACGGTAAGTTAACGGGTCGTCAAATGCTACGTCTACAAAAATTACCCTTAGAAAGATACCGTAATGTTAATGAATTCTGATGCAGGATATCGGTTCGTGCTTCGCACCTTGAACGGTGCAACTGCGGCTATTTTGGTAACCATCATGATGGGCTGCGGAGGTAGCGGTGGCTCTAACTCGGTACCAGGCGCTGCGTCTGCGCCTTTACAGCCTGCGCCAACATCTGTCGTCGTGCCGCCAACGCCAACGCCAACGCCAACGCCAGCTTCAACCACTACGCAGGCAGCGCTAGCAACGTTTTGGCAGCGGTATGGTGCTAAAGACAGCTTCCCCCTGATGTACGTTGAAGTCCTTACAAAATTGCTGGAAGCTGAAGACAAGGTGCTCGCAAAAGACTACCAAGCTGCACGTGCCCTCATTGACGCTGTAGTTGCTAAATACCCGCTCAACAACGATGTGTGGTGGACTATTTATCGGGCAGGAGAAAGTAAAAGCCCCCGCCCTCACCTTGGCGAACCTGGTGCTTATGCCCATCTGCGCATGTTGGACGACATCACTAAAGTTGGCGTTAGCAAGCTTTTACCTGGCACTACGCCAATTCAAATGGCCATCGTGATGCCAGCCTGCTCTGACATACTTCCTAAAACAGGGCCCAAATTACCGACCCGCAACCTCAACCCAGAGATAGAAGCAGATTCTTATGAGGTGGTGCGCCAATCTTTGCGTCTGTTCCAAAGCTATATATTGGCTATCAGCGGTGGTGAACTGCGTCTGGAGCTAAATTTTTACAAAATCGATGCGTGCACTCAAATTAACCGAGTAATTGGCTACGACTACAACGCGCCGATCAGGCAACTACCCCCGGGTGTGGTCGAGAAAACAGATATGTTTTGGCTGATCTACCCTGGCGATTTAAACGTGGGCAATGATGCCGGCGGTGGCAGCGGGATGGGTGGATTCGGTAGCCCATTGAAGCCTGTGTTCATCAGCGAAGACGACTGGGTCATTAAAAAGAGAGATCCCGACCAAGGGGGAGGCGCTCGCACTGAAGTAGAGCGCCGGATATATTTACCCGAGTGGGTTCAACACGAGTTTTTTCACCACTTGATGGCCACCTGGAAGGCAGAGCTTGGATTGCCGAACACCGACAAAGAATGGGCTGACAACAGCACTTGGCCAGCCGACTTCAATGGAATTCTCGAAGAAGATTTCTACTCCGAGGCTTTAAATAAGCGTCTGTACAAGGCAAACCCGAGCATCGTGCAAAAGCTGAAACTCGCTACCAAGTAATGGTTGCAACCCCGGCTTGCGCGGGGCAAGCGGCTGATGCCGGGCCCAACCACCTGTTAATCCTTAACCAAAAAAGCGGGCCGCCACGCGGCAGCCGCGAGAGATACGCATGGCGCAAGAGATGCGCAGTCTCGAGTGGCGCGAGACGGTAGGCGAGCTGGGCGCGCTGCTACTGGAGGCGCGCTTGGTGAAAGACATACAACCCATCAATAATCGCCAGTTGCGCCGTAAGCGCAGCCTGTGTGTCTGGAGGCTGGCAGATGATCCGACGGCTATTTCTAGTTCTCATTAGAAATAGCTTTAATAATCCAATCCCAACCCGCAATGCGTTTGACCGTGTCGCGCTGCGCCTGCATCACTTTGAGCGACGCCACCAGATGATCTTCAAGCATATCGAGTGAGTCAAAGGGCTGGTTGTAGAAGCTCTTCTGGCGCAGCCGCTTCTTCTTGCAGCGTCGCTTTGGCTCGGTTGCGCAGCGTTGTCTTGGATTTGGCAGCTGGGCGCTT
>JAYWGO010000137.1:0-13282 GCA_043778205.1 Polaromonas sp.
TTGTTTAATCTGACCCGTGCGGCGGATATCCAAACGCACCGAAGCGTAGAATTTCAGCGCATTGCCGCCCGAGGTGGTTTCCGGCGAACCGTACATCACGCCAATTTTCATGCGGATCTGGTTGATAAAAATCACCATGCAGTTGGACTTTTTGATGTGCGCGGTCAGCTTGCGCAGGGCCTGGCTCATTAAACGGGCTTGCAGGCCGGGCAGGCTGTCGCCCATCTCGCCTTCCAGCTCGGCCTTGGGCGTGAGGGCCGCTACCGAGTCCACCACAATCAAGTCCACCGCGCCGCTGCGCACCAGGCTGTCCACAATCTCCAGTGCTTGTTCGCCGGTGTCGGGCTGGCTGATCAGCAGGTCTTGCAAATTAACGCCCAGGTTTTGCGCGTACTGGATGTCCAGCGCATGCTCGGCGTCCACAAAGGCGCAGGTGCCGCTGAGCTTTTGCATCTCGGCGATCACTTGCAGGGTGAGGGTGGTTTTGCCTGAGCTCTCTGGGCCGTAAATCTCAATCACCCGGCCACGCGGCAGGCCGCCTACGCCCAGCGCTACGTCCAGGCCCAGCGAGCCGGTAGAGACCACCTGGATCTCTTCAATCGCCTCGCCCTCTCCCAAACGCATGATGGTGCCCTTGCCAAACTGCTTTTCAATTTGTGCCAAAGCCGCTTGCAGGGCTTTGGACTTTTCGGTGTTGGCGGCGCTGGCGGCGTCCAGCTTGCTATTGCCTCCGGGGCTGGCGGCGTCTTTTTTAGCGGTTTCGATTTTGCTGCCTTTAACTTGTGCGTCCATGGGGTGTTTCTTTCAATGTTATCAATGGGTTAGAGAATTTTGTGCGCTGGGCAGTGGGGTTGTTTGTAACCACAGCCTGTGTGCATAACCAGTAATGTAAATGCACTTGATAAACTCTGCAATAGTTTTTTTAGTCAGTTTACCTGATTAAAATACAGCAATGTCCTCGGCACAATCTACCCGCTTGTTGGGCGCTGGCCCCAGCGCTGGCGCAGCGCTGGGGCCAGCCGACAGCTGGCGCCAGTCCCATTTGGGCCGCTTGCTGGGGGAGTCGCTGCGCCGGTTTGATGCCCGCGTGCTGACCCTGATGGCGCACGACATTAACGTACCGCTGGCCTTGGCCAATTTGGCGGCGCGTGCCCAAATTACTGCGGCGCATATCCACATCACACGCCATGTGGGACTGCAAGGCTCGCGCTTAACCGACCTGGCTGCGTCAGCGGGCATGAGCAAGCAGGCCATGGGCGACCTGGTTACCCAGTGCGAGGCATGGGGCATTGTGCAGCGCACGCGCGACCCAACGGATGCACGGGCGCGGCTGGTGTGCTTTACCCCGGCGGGGTTTGAATGGCTGGGCGCGTTTGCGCAAGCGGTAGCGCAAACAGAGGCCGAGTTTTGCCAAGAGGTGGGCGACGATGTGGCCCGCGTGGTGGCGTTTGGCCTGGAAGGCTATTCGCGCAGCTATGCTGAGCAGCATTAAGCTGTAAGCTATTGCATACACACAACGGAGCACACACATGGACTTAGGAATTGCAGGCCGCTGGGCCTTGGTAGGCGGGGCCAGCAAAGGGCTGGGCTGGGGCTGCGCGCAGGCACTGGCACTGGAGGGTGTGAACGTGGTGATGGTTGCGCGTGGGCAGGATGTGCTGGCAGCGTCTGCTACTAAATTAATAGCTGCTTGTGCAGCATTTCCTTGGGCCAGCGGCCTAAAAGCACCTGAAATCATCACCGTAGCCGCCGACATTACCACCGAGGCAGGCCGCGCCCAGGTGTGGGCCGTGCGCACGGACTTTGACATCGTGGTAACCAACGCAGGCGGCCCACCCACGGGCGACTTTCGCAGCTGGAACCGCGCCACGTGGCTGGCCGCGCTGGACGCCAACATGCTCACCCCGATTGAGCTGATCAAAGCCACGGTGGACGGCATGGCCGCTCGGGGCTTTGGCCGCATTGTCAACATCACCAGCAGCGCGGTGAAATCGCCGATTGATATTTTGGGGCTGTCTAACGGCGCACGCAGCGGGCTTACAGGTTTTGTGGCCGGTGTGGCGCGCTCTGGCATAGCGGCACGCGGCGTCACCATCAACAACCTGTTGCCCGGTATTTTTGACACCGACAGGATCGTGGACAACTTTGCGGCGGTGGCCAAAAATACAGGTAAAACGGTGGACGAAGTGCGCGCAGGGCGGATTGCGGCGTTGCCCAATAAACGCCTAGGTACGCCAGAAGAATTTGGTGCCTACTGCGCCTTTGTGTGCAGCAGGCATGGGGCCTATATCAACGGCCAAAATCTGCTGATGGATGGCGGGAGCTACCCGGGAACGTTTTAGGCCAAAAACACGGCGATAAAAGCAATCAGCAGCATGGTCACTGCGCCTACCAAAGGCAGCACGATCGGCATCAGCGGAACTATGGCCTCAACACCATCGACCTCGCCAGCGTGGGGGTCGGTAGCGTGGTGTGCAGAAGCAGAATTGGGCGTGGGGGCAGACATGGTGGAATCCTCAAACAAAAACGGGTACGTTGCGCAGTAAAGTGTATTTTAACGGCTAGCTGCGACGCGCATGCATCAGCTTGAGACCCGTGTGGTGCTGGTGCTATTTGAAATTTAGAAGGGCGTTAGGCCAGCGAAAGAGCACTTTCGCACAAGAAACGCATATACCAGAGTACAGAGAAAACCGCATTTACAATTTGTAGCTTCTAAAATAGGATGCTAAATAAATACAACATACACCATGCCCGATACCCTTCAAATTCTTTTAGGCCTGCTCGCACAAATCACCGGCGGCCAAGGCGGCATCCGGTTTGGCATTGTCCAATTTGTAGTGGCAGCAGGTTTATTTGGGTTTTTGTTTGCTACCGCCAGCAAAAAATACCAGCTTACCCGCAGCCCACGTGAGCGGCTGTTGGTATGGGGCTTCGGTTTGGGGTTTTCACGCGAGATGTTCATGCTGGGACTGGCCACGGTACAGGCACTGAAATGGGTAGACGCTGGCAGCCTGCATGAGTTTTTTCCGCCGTTAGAGCATGCCGTGCGCACCATTTCGCTCATCGTTGTAGCCGGTGCTTTCCTGCGCTATTTGCTAGATGATGCGCGTTTATCGCGGCGCTATATGCAGGCCGCTATTGCTACCACTGTAGTGTGCTACTTGGTAACTTTTTGGTGGTGGGCAGAGTTCATCGAAGCCAATCCCACATCCAAATTTGGCCAAACCTGGTGCGATTGGGTGTTCCATATCAACTCCAGCTTGTGGTTTTTACTGGCGGCTGCCTTGTTGGGCTTGAAAACCACGGGTTGGTTGCGCAATGCCGTCGTCACGGCTTTCCTGTTTTTCTTTATTGCTGATTTTCTCAAACTGCCTGACATGGCGCTGGGTGAGGTGTATGAAACCACGTTCACCCCCATCAGCCGCCTGTTTTACTTTGCTGCTATTCCCCTGCTGGGCTATGTGTATGTGCGCGAGACCTACATGGAGCTGGAGAATTACACCAAAAACCTGCAAGCCGAGGTCAAAGCCCGCACCATGGCCGAGCAGATGGCGCAGGCCAAGGGCAATTTTCTGGCCACCATGAGCCATGAGATTCGCACCCCCATGAACGGCGTGATTGGGCTGTCGCAGTTGCTGGCGCAAACCCCGCTGAACGAGGAGCAGCGGGGCTTTGTGCGCACCATCAACCAGTCGGGCGAGACCACCCTGCAAGTGCTTAACGATATTTTGGACTACACCAAAATAGAGGCCGGCGGCCTGTCGATTGAGAACCTGCCCTTTAAGCCGCAGGGCTTGCTCGACGAATGCCAGTCTTTGTTTTTACACCGCGCACGCCAGTCGGGCGTGGCCTTGGTAGTGGAGCACGGCCTGTTGCCACGCACGGTGGTGGGTGACCCGCTGCGTGTGCGCCAGGTGCTGATTAACCTGCTGGGCAATGCCTACAAGTTCACCAGCCAAGGCCAGGTTATTTTGCGCGCTATAGCCACCCCACAGGGTGCGCACAACACCAGCCTGCGCATTGAAGTTGAAGACACAGGTATTGGCATGACACCTGAGCAGCAAACACAGCTGTTCAAAGCCTTTTTTCAGGCGGAGGTGTCTACCTCACGGCTGTATGGTGGCACCGGCTTGGGGCTGTCGATCAGCTACCAGTTGGTCAAGCTGATGCAAGGCGAGATGGGCGTGCGCAGCGAGCTAGGCAAAGGCTCGGTGTTTTGGTGCACGCTGCCGATGGGGGTAGTAGCCGAAGAAAGCGCCCAAGTGCAAAACGCTCGCCAAGAGATTGCACTTAAGCCGCAATTTGCCGATCTGCGGGTGCTGGTGGCAGAAGACAACGCGATCAACCGCATGGTGATAGGTGCGCAGCTCCAGCATTTGGGCATAGTGCCCGTGATGGTTAACGACGGTGAGCAAGCCGTGCAACTGGTATGCGCACAGCAGCGCAGCTTTGACCTGGTATTTATGGACTGCGAAATGCCGCTGATGGACGGCTACACAGCCACCCAGCGCATCCGCCAGTGGGAGCAAAGCCAACAGCGCACACCTCTGTACATTTGCGGTGCCAGCGCCCACGCCGTCACCGAGTACCGCGAACGCGGCATTGCCGCAGGCATGAACCAGTACATTACCAAACCGCTGCGGCTAGAAGACCTGCAACGGGTGATCACTACGGTGGCAGGCAACCCACCCGTGGTTTGATGCAGGGCGCGGTGGATACCCCGCTGCTTAAAAAAGCGCTTATTGATGCATCGGATACTTTTCCCGTTTGCCCTACGCCTGTCGAGGGGTTTGCAGAGTTCGACAAGCTCAGCCCTAACGGCGGCTGCTGTGCATCAGAGGCAGAGGGCTAATCAGATTAAATTTTAGTGACGGCTTGGGAAAATATAAATGGAAACTTTACCAATGAATCAATCTCGAAATGGTTATTCAGATGTCTAGCTGGCTTGGGTACCGCAACACCGCCAGCAATCATGATTTGGCTTCAAGATATTCTTGTGCAACACATAACTGCCTTATCGCCAGTGAAGCTAGTCTATATAGGTGCAGCACTGCTGCTAATAGTAATGGCGCTATTGGCATACTCGTTTCTGCAATATCCTTGGCTGAAATGGGATGAACTTACAGGGACTTATGTAAGTCGATTAACAACTAGTCGATACTGCGGGAAATGCCGTGTAAATAAGAATATCGTCCCACTTAAGAATGAAATTACGGGTTGGCGTTGCGTTTCGTGTGAAAAATTTCACCCTGACCCTGCGAGGAAAAACGACCCAGTCCAGCCTCGGAAAATGATTGATTCTTTTCGTTTACGTCAATAAAACACCTTTACTTAGCCAGCGATAAGCTGTTGGTGAAAAATCATACTTTTTTAACCCAGTGTAAAAAACCTAGTGCGTCACCTTACTGGGCATTACTTGTAGATGACTCATGTATACGAAGTTTTTGAGTTGAGCGCATTGCTACAAAAGCACCGTTTTAGAGCTAGGCTAAGCTTTGCAAGCCATAACCATAAGTGATAGGATAACGCCATGAATACAACAGTTATCGAACAATCAGTGCTAAGCCTGCCCAAGCCGGACAGGGCGCATCTGGTTCATTTGCTTCTTGATAGTTTGGATACGCCATCGGACGCTGACATTCAGCAGTTATGGCTCAATGAGGCGCAAAGACGTGCTACTGACATAGACAGCGGTAAAGTTGTACTTGTCAGCGGTGAAGATCTCGATCGGCAAGTGCAAGCACTTTTCAAGTGAACTATTGGCTGCACCCTGAGGCCGCTGAAGAACACACAAAGCAAGTCGCTTACTATGAAGCTACTCAAGCTGGCTTGGGGCGTCGCTATTACATCGACTTTCTTGACGTGCTTTCGCGTGCCTGCATCGCGCCCAGCAGTTTCAAGGTTTTAATCTCACCAGACATTCGGCGTGCTATGTTTAAAGTTTTCCACTTCGAGATAGTTTACCGTGAGGTGGATGGCCGCGTTCAGGTCTTGGCGATAGCACACCATCGTAGGCAACCAGGCTATTGGACGAGCAGGCTGTAGAGTTAAGCGCAACACTTTCCGTAACACATCGCCCTTTAACCGCTCCCATCACAACATCGGTTTTCGCAACAGAGCACCCTACGTTCCCATGTGCACCGGTCTGCGGCCCTGCGGGTGCTCTGTTGCGAAGCCGCTAGGGCTGCAGGACTTAAACCACCTGCGCCTCAAACCCCTGCGCCCTCAAAGCTTCTAGCACCTGCGCCACGTGGTCGTGGCCACGGGCTTGCAGCACCAGTTCAATGTCTACGTTTTGCGCGGCCTGCAAGGTAAAGGCGCGCTGGTGCTTTACCTCGTTGATGTTGGCCCCGGTGTGCGACACGATGGCCGTGATGCGCGCCAGCGAGCCCGGCACGTCGCGTGCGCCTACGCGGATGCGCGCCAGCCGCCCGGCGCGCACCATGCCGCGCTCGATGATGGACGACAGCAGCAGCGGGTCGATGTTGCCGCCGCACAGTACCAAGCCTACCTTGTGGCCTGCAAACATCTCGGGGTACTTCAGCAGGGCGGCCAGCCCGGCTGCACCTGCGCCTTCAACCAGGGTTTTTTCTATCTCTAGCAGCATGACGATAGCCTGCTCAATGTCGCCTTCGTCCACCAGCAGCATGTCGTCTACCAAATTGCGGATGATCTGCTGGGGCAGCGTGCCCGGCGTGCCTACGGCAATGCCCTCGGCAATGGTGCTGGCACCCTGCGGGTGCGCCGTGCCTTTGATGGCATTGAACATGGCCGGAAAGCGCGCGGCCTGCACCCCCACAATGCGAATGCCCGGCTTGAGGGCCTTGGCCGCCGTGGCAATACCGCCCACCAGCCCGCCGCCGCCCACCGCAATCACCAAGGTGTCTAAGTCGGGCACGGCGTGCAGCATTTCCAGCCCCACAGTGCCTTGGCCCGCGACGATCAAGGGGTCGTCGTACGGGTGCACCAGGGTCAGCCCCTGGCTGGCGGCCAGCGCCAGGGCATGGCTGCGCGCCTCGTCTAGCGTGTCGCCGTGCAGCACCACTTGCGCGCCCAGGCGGCGGGTGTTTTCTATCTTTACGCCAGGGGTGAACTGCGGCATCACAATCACCGCGCGCAGGCCCAGGCGCGCTGCGTGGTGGGCTACGCCTTGGGCATGGTTGCCTGCGCTCATGGCCACCACGCCTTGGCAGGTGGCTACATCTAGCTGAGAGAGCTTGTTACACGCACCACGCTCTTTAAAGCTAGAGGTGAACTGCAGGTTTTCAAACTTCAGGTACACCTGCGCCCCGGTGATCAAAGAGAGGGTTTTACTCTCCACACACGGCGTGTTCAGCACCAGGCCGTGGATGCGCTGGGCGGCGGTTTGAATGTCTTGCAATGTAATCATGCAGTCATTGTGCGCAAAAATAAGGCGATTGCACCGCTAATGTGTGGTGAATTTCACACATACAAGGCCCGGCTATTTAACCCTTGTGTCTTCCCAAGCTTACCAAGCTGCGTTATCGTAGTTCCACCACTTAACACGGGGCAACCCGTTGGAGGCCTCCATGGTCAAGCGCAACGCCGCGATTTCTGCAGGTTTTGATGACAAGCTCTTAGCCTCCCCAGGCCTTAAAGACGCGCCCGTACTCGACCTGATGTGCTCGCACTTTGTGCTGGCATTGGCGGCCAAACAAGGTGCCAAGTTCAATGTGCGGCGCGACCTTAACAGCTTGCTGGCACTGGCGGGCCGCCACGTGGTGTGGCCCGTGCACGTGCTGGAGAAAGTGCGCGAGTTTTTAGCCCGCCGCTGTGTGGGCAACGAGTTTTGGAAAGGCCATGAGGCCTTGGGCGCACAAGATTTCTTAGAGCGCCACGGCGCATGGCGTGGCCCCTATGAAGAAGGCACACTGTTCTTCTATTTGGACGAATACGCCAAAGACGCACCCAAAGACCTGCTCACCGTACTGGCCACTACCAGCGAATGGCTGACCCACGCTTTAAAGAAACACTCCACACTGGTGGAGAAAAACATCGACGCACTGGCCGGCCTGCTGCAGCTGAACAAAGCCGAGCGTGCGCTGCTGCTGTACGGCACCCTGGCCCGCTACCAGCGCGACCTGCGCAGCCTGCTGGTGGAGTTTAAAGTTAACAACGCCCCCGAGGCCTACGCCGCATTGGCCGACATAGCCGGTGTGAAAGCCAGCGAGGTAGGCGAGGCCCTGCGCGCAGGATCGCGCCTAGAGCGCATTGGCCTGGTAGAAAATTTAATCTCTGAGCACAACATTACCGACCTGGCCGACCTGATGAAGGTGAGCGAAAAGCTGCCCCCGGTGCTGATGCGCGAGTACCGCGACCAAAGCGAGCTGATGGCCGTGTTTACCCGCCCGGCCAGCAAAACCACGCTGAAAACCGAAGATTTTCACTTTGTGAACGACGATGTGCAAGTGCTGGTGAGCCTGATGCGCAACGCCGTAGCCCGCAAAGAACTGGGCGTGAATGTGCTGCTGTACGGCCCGCCCGGCACTGGCAAAACCGAGCTGGCCAAAGTGGTAGCCCAGACTGCAGGCTTGGAGCTGTTTGAAGTGGAATACGCCGACCGCGATGGCAATTCCCTGTCGGGCCGCGACCGTTACCGGTCTTTGCAAATTGCCCAGGTGTTTTTAAAAGGCGCGCAGCAAGCATCGCTGCTGTTTGACGAAGTAGAAGACGTGTTCCCGCCCATCAGCGTGGATGCCGCCCAGCTGATGGCGCGGCAAGACCAGCAGGCCTTGTCGGCGGCGGTGAGCCACAGCGTGAACGGCAAAGCCTGGGTGAACCAAATACTGGAGGCCAACGCCGTGCCCACGCTGTGGGTGACCAACCGCATCGAGCAAATTGACCCGGCCTTTCGCCGCCGCTTTGCCTACCATCTGGAGCTGAAAAGCCCACCCCCCGGTGCGCGTGAGCAGCTGGTGCGCAAAACGCTGGACGGCATCGCCGTGAGCGAAGGCTTTGTGGCCAAGCTGACCGAGCGCAAAGGCCTCACGCCCGCGCAAATTCGCACCGCAGTGCGCTTTGCCGACCTGGCCCAAACTACTGGTAAAGATGTTATTCCGTCGGAAGAAAACACCACCCAGTACGAAAAACTGATCGAACGCCAACTGAAAAACTCCGACGAAGCGCTGGGCAACAAAGAGGCTGATACCAAAGGCCGCAAGCAAGTCACCACCTATGACCTGGACATGCTCAACGTAGAAACCCGCTTTGACATTCCCCGTATCGTAGAAGCCCTGAAAGCGCGCGGCCATGGCACGCTGTGCTTTTATGGCGCACCGGGCACCGGCAAAACCGCGCTGGGCGAGCACATAGCCCGCAGCCTGGGCAAACCGCTCATCGTTAAGCAGGCCAGCGACTTGATCAGCAAGTTTGTGGGGGAGACCGAGCAGAACATGGCCAAAATGTTCAACGAGGCCGAGAGCGAGAAAGCCGTGCTGCTGCTAGACGAAGCCGACAGCTTTCTGCAAGACCGCCGGGGCGCGCAGCGCAGCTACGAGGTAACCGAAGTGAACGAGATGCTGCAGCAAATGGAGCGCTTTAGCGGCATCTTTGTGTGCACCACCAACCTGCTAGAGCGGGTAGACCAAGCCGCCCTGCGCCGCTTTACGTTCAAAATCAAATTCAAGCCACTGACCAAAGAGCAGCGCGAGAAAATGTTCATCACCGAAGCGTTGGCAGGCGATGCTACCAAGCTAGAAGACGCTCTGCGTGTGCGCCTGGCCAAGCTAGAGCAAATCTGCCCTGGTGACTTTGCCGCCGTCAAGCGCCAAGTAGACATCCTGGCCACCGAGTTCAGCGCCGATGAGTTTATGGAGCAGCTAGAAGCCGAGCACCGCATCAAACCCGAAGTGCGCGAGGCGCGCAGCATGGGTTTTGTGCAGTAAGGTGGCAATTTAGCCTTGCGGCCCAAGGAAATGCTGCATGAGTAGCTATGTATTTCATAGTATTGTGGTTTGTTTGGCTTAGGCTTCTTAAGAGCCCGTGGCCAACGCTGCTTACTTATTGATCTTTCCTCGACTGATCATTCACTTGTCTCCCATGTTGTCCTGAGCTTGGCTTGTGTTTTTGTCTTGTACGAGATCAGGTCGGCGGTGCTACTTCAGCTTCGCGGCTGTCCCCCGTGTTGGCCTAGGGCCAACTCCTCCTTGTGCCGCTACGCTGAAGTAGCACCGCCGACCTGATCACAACGACGTGGTGGGCGATCAACTGTCGCGCACCTACCGTACCCGCTGCCATTGCGCTTGGTGTGTACGGCTTAGCGGCATCAAGGAGGAGCCCGCAGGGCGGGGGACAGCTTTGTTGCCGTACACACCAAGCGCAATGGCGTACGCAAACTCAGAGGCAGATTCAAAACGAACAGCATTGGGTGCACGGATCAAAAAGTCATGACGCAATCTTCAAGAACCCTAGAAACACCAAAAGCCCCATAAAAACAGCACTTTCACAAGCAAAAACCCTATCGCCCAAGGAAATTATGCACAAGTAGCTATTAAATCAATAGTAACGCAGACGCAGAAACTACCGAGTATGGTGCGTTGAAGCGCCTCAGCCTCGGGCGCGTTGATGGCGATGCAGATAAATACATGATCAAGTGACATGGTCATCAACTCACCCCAATATTCTGAAATACGTTCAAATTTACTATATTTTTTATAGCTGCTAAAGCAAAAAATACGCCTGCTGTCGATGTAAATTTGATCATTTCTTGTATTTTTTAAGCAAGCGTATTTTTTCTGAATCTTGTCGTGATTTGGCTAAATCTAAAGCTGTCTCTCCCCACTTATTTTTGAGTTTTTGGTTTGCTCCAAACTTTAGCAACACTTCGAAAACATCATTTTTATCTCGTTCTACGGCAATGCTGTGAAGAGGCGTATCAGCGTCTGCTGCTAGAGAGTTAACATCCGCACCGTTACGCAAGAGGAGCTCGGCAAATTCAGGGTGTGAAGCCATATGTAAAGGCGTCGCACCGTATTTATTTTTAGCATTTACATTTGCACCAGCTTGTACCAAAATAGTTTGAATTTCTATTTGATCTTCGGTGGCCGCTAGGTGAAGTATCGTAAAACCCTTTGGATCAGTTTCGAACAGAATTTTAGGTCTCTGCTTGATGATGGCTTTCACACCACGTAAATCACTGTCCAGCATGGACTGAAAAAAGCGTTCTTGAGCGTCTGCAATACTCGAGCTGTCTGGTGATGCCGCAGCTGTTGGATTGACGAGCAGTAGACCCATCATAAGTAAAAAAAATCGAGCGAATTTAATCATTTCCGCCATACACGGTATATTGCTTGCGCCGCAACATTGGTCGTACTGCTAGGCTCGCGAATTTGGCCACCAACATCACGGGTAAGCTTAGCAGATATGAGCCAGCCTGTTTTTAAGTCCATCACAAAGCTAGATGCTTCGCGCAAATCCATCTGCTTAATCAGCGCCTCTCTAGATGGTGGCTTGGCTAGGTTCAATTTTTTTAGATGTTCCTCTGCTTTCGCCTGTAGCGAGTCTCGGTCATACGTCCGCTCAACAGTGATAGTAGCAAGCCCAGTTTCTGGCAGATCTTTTTTGAGCAGCCATGTCTCTTTAGACTTGATAAAACCTCCCATTTCGCCAGCTGATGAATCCCCCTCGACCACACTTTCTTCGTCCGGAACTAACTCTTCGCCCAAAGGCGTTAAGAAAAGTCCTAAGTCAGTCATTGTATATTCGCGGCTGCTGCGCTCGGTAGCATAAAGACCTTCGATAACTTTCAACGTAGCTGCACGTTTTTCAGCATCCAAATCTTTAAATATCTTCTCAAAAACTGAGCGGATGACTGCACCTATTTCTTGCCAGTTGTCTAATTTTTCAAGATTTCCGTTTTTATCTGTTGTGATGATTATCAGCATACCTTTGGAATTAGCTAAACCATCCTCATAGATTTTCAGAACTTCTGGGTTTGCTGTCACTGGGTAAAGCCTGCCAGGCAAGTGCACAGATGGTAATGTCAATTCCAGTTGATAGTTTTTATTAGGTAAGCGCTGCAATACTTTGACTGTGACCTCATAGTTTTGCACGACTATCGCACCATCGTGACCGCGACGAGTCTTCTCAAACACGTAAGTCATCGTTTGGTTTGGCATCCACTTGGCAGCAATCAAAATAGTTTTTTGCTTGACTTTGGCGTTGGTGTTAGCAGTTGATTTAGTTTTGTCTTGAGCGCTCGTAGATATCGGTATAAAAATCAGTGACAGCGCATAGATTGAAGTTGCAATAATGGAAAAATATTGGGTTTTCATAAGATTTTTTTAGATATAAATATTACCAGTAGTGTCCCAACGTTTCCCCATCAGAACACCGTAAGTCAATGATTTACTTGCCAAATATCGCATTTCAGTCTGGTCTCGATTTGAACATCGAATGCCAGACTCAGGGCTTTGTGCGCTTAAGCGCCCCCAGCCCCCATGCACCAAGGCAAGCTCGTGTTTTCTCAGCTCATGGCGCATTTGCCCCTGAGTACCTTTCGCCGCTGCGTAGCCGATCATCGCGGCGACCACAAAGTTCAAGACTTCACTTGCCTGGACCAGTTCTTCGCCATGGCCTTCGCCCAGCTGACCTACCGCGAGTCTTTGCGCGACATCGAGATCAATCTGCGCGCTCAGTCCACACGGCTGTACCACATGGGTTTTCGCTGCACCACGATTTCGCGCAACACGCTGGCCAATGCGAACGCCACACGCCCTTGGCAAATCTATGCCGACTTGGCCCAGCATCTGATTGGCATAGCGCGTCCGCTGTATGCCAACGAGCCCCTGGCCGTCGAGCTGGATGCCACGGTCTACGCCTTCGATGCGACGACCATCGATCTGTGCCTGTCGGTGTTTCCTTGGGCCCCGTTTCGCCGTGCCAAGGCAGCGGTGCGGCTGCACACCTTGTTGGACTTGAGGGGCTCTATCCCCACTTTCATCCACATCACCGATGGCAAGACCCACGAGGTCAACACGCTGGACGAGTTGACCATCGAGGCAGGGGCGTTCTATTTGCTCGACCGTGGGTACTTGGACTTCCAGCGCTTGTTTGCCATCCACCAAGCCCAAGGTTTTTTTGTCACGCGCGCCAAGAGCAATACGAAGTTCAAGCGGCGCTACTCCAACCCGGTGGACAGAGCCACTACAAATGTTATTTGCGACCAAACGGGCATCTTGCCGCTGTTCTACGCCAGCCAAGACTATCCTGCGGTGCTGCGCCGTGTGGTGGTCAAAGACCAGGCGGGCAAACGGATTACTTT
>JAYWGO010000138.1:0-13207 GCA_043778205.1 Polaromonas sp.
GTAGCGGCATCAAGGAGGAGTCGTTGGCCCTAGGCCAACACGGGGGACAGCCGCGAAGCTGAAGTAGCACCGCCGACCTGATCCCGTACAAGACAAAAACACAAGCCGAACTCAGGACAACATGGGAGGCAAGTGCCTGATCAGTTGAGGAAAGATCAATAAGTTAACAGCATAGGTGCTGCGCCTGATGGCAGCTAGCAAAACCTGTCTTAAGGGGCTAACAGCGCCTGCATTTGCGCTTCGTCGATCACGGCCACACCCAACTCGCGGGCCTTGTCTAGTTTGCTGCCGGCCTCGGCCCCTGCCAGCACATAGTCGGTTTTTTTGCTTACACTGCCTGCTACTTTGGCACCGGCGGCTTCTAGCAGGTCTTTGGCTTGGTCGCGGCCCAGGGTGGGCAGGGTGCCGGTGATCACAAATGTTTTACCCGTTAAGGGCTTGGGGGATTGCTGGGCGGGCGGGCCCTCGGGCCAAGTCAGGCCGCAGGCGCGCAGCTGCTCTACCACCTCACGGTTGTGCGGCTGGTCAAAAAAGGTGCGCAGGCTGCTGGCCACAATCGGGCCTACGTCGGCCACTTCCAAAAGCTGCTCTGGCGTAGCATCCATGATGGCATCGAGTTGGCCAAAATGCTGGGCCAGCGCTTTGGCGGTGGCCTCGCCTACGTGGCGAATGCCCAGGCCAAAGACAAACCGGGGCAACGTGGTTTGCTTTGATTTTTGCAGTGCATCAAGGATGTTTTGCGCAGACTTTTCTGCCATGCGGTCTAGGCTGGCCAAGGCGACAAAACCCAGCTTGTACAGGTCGGGCAGGGTTTTAACCACGCCCTCGTCCACCAGTTGCTCCACCAGTTTGTCGCCCAAGCCCTCCACCTCGACAGCGCGGCGGTGGGCAAAATGCAAAATGGCCTGCGTGCGCTGCGCAGTGCAAAACAGGCCGCCGGTGCAGCGGTAGTCGGCCTCGCCGTCTTCACGCACCGCCTCAGAGCCGCACACCGGACACTGGCGCGGCATGGTAAATGCGGTGCCCCGCTGGCTGGCTGCTTTACTGATTGCAGTGGGCGCAGCAGCATCAGCAGGTAAAACCACGCTGACGATTTCTGGAATCACGTCCCCTGCCCTGCGCACAATCACTGTGTCGCCTACCCGCACGTCTTTGCGCCGGGCCTCGTCTTCGTTGTGCAAAGTGGCGTTGGTTACCGTAACACCGCCTACAAACACGGGGGCCAGCTTGGCCACCGGGGTGAGCTTGCCGGTGCGGCCTACTTGCACGTCTATTGCCAGCACCGTGGTGAGTTGCTCTTGCGCAGGGTATTTGTGCGCCACGGCCCAACGCGGTTCGCGCGAGATAAAACCCAGCTGCTGCTGCAAAGCCAAGCTGTTAACCTTGTAGACCACACCGTCAATGTCATACGGCAAGCTGCTTCTTTCTAGCGCTATGCGTTGGTGGTAAGCTATTAATTGCGTAGCTGCTTGTGCAACAATTGCTTGGGCGGCAACAGGAAAACCCCATGATTTTAAGGTTTGCAGCAGCCCGTAGTGGGTTTGCCATGGCAGCGTGCCGTCAGTGGTAGTAACCTGGCCCACGCCGTAGGCAAAAAAGCTCAGTGGCCGCTGCGCAGCAATGGCGCTGTCTAGCTGGCGCACGGCCCCAGCGGCGGCGTTGCGCGGGTTAACAAAGGTTTTTTCGCCTTTTTCACCGGCCGCTATTTTTGCACGCTGGCGCTCGTTCAACTTTTCAAAATCATCACGGCGCATGTACACCTCGCCGCGTACTTCTAATACCTGGGGCACTGTACCCACCAGCTTTAATGGGATCTGCCCCATAGTGCGGATGTTGTGCGTTACATCTTCGCCCATCTCACCGTCACCCCTTGTGGCGGCTTGTACCAGTGTGCCGTTTTCGTAGCGCAGGTTGATTGCCAGGCCGTCAAATTTCAGCTCGGCCACGTATTCCACAGCAGGGTCGGTCTCGGTACAGCCCAGGGCTTTGCGCACGCGGGCATCAAAGTTGACCGCGCCGGTGGATTCTGTGTCGGTTTCGGTGTTGATGCTGAGCATGGGCACGGCGTGCTTGACCGACTTAAAGCCCGCCAACACCGTGCCTATGACCCGCTGGGTAGGTGAATCTGGCGTTATAAATTCGGGGTGTGCGCTTTCCAGCACTTGCAGTTGCTGGAACAGTGTGTCGTATGCCGCATCAGGAATTTGCGGGTCGTCTAGCACGTAGTAGCGGTGTGCGTGGTAGTGCAGCTGCTGGTGCAGGGCATCGCGTTGCTGGGCTGGTGTTACTACTGTTTTAATAGCTGCTTGTGCAGCATTTCCTTGGGCGATAGGCTGATTTGGTTCTGAAAATAGGTCATTCGAGGCCATAATTTGGTATTCAAAGCGTACAGAACAAAGCGTACAGAGCAGAGCGTACAGAATCAGCCACTTAGCTGAACAAGCGGCGGGCTTGCAGCGAGCCTGCTGACAGGTCGCGGGCTTCCAGCGTGTCGTACAGCTTTTCCAGGTCGGCCCCAATTGCGTCCAGCGCTTGCAGGCGAATGATGTTGCCGTCGTCGTCGGTAATCAAGCCGTCCATGCTGGCGGCCAGCGCCACTGCCATGTCGCGCATGCGCATAAAAGGCTGCTCGGTGCGGGCAACCTGGGGCACGTCGAGCGACAAAGTGATGCTGCGCAGTGCCGACTGCTCAGGGTCGTCGGCCAAGGCGGCTTGGGTGTCAAAAGCCAGGCTCAGCACAGGCGGCAGCCCCACGTGGGCAGCGGGTAGCACCATGCGTCCGGGTATCACGCCGGGCAACAAGCCTTGGCGGGTGGCGTGCTGCTGTACGTAGCCAGGGCTCCAGGCGGTAGCGCGGGCACGCACTGTCACGCTCAGCTGTGCGTCATGGCTGCTGGCAAACTGGTCTAGCTCGCGGGCACGGGCCACTTCGTCGCGCATCTCTGGGAACTCGGGCGTGCCTGCCACCGCGTCGGCAAAGGCTTGGGCTTTGACCACGAATTCTGAATACTCAATGTCGTTGAGCGCCCCAGTGCGGTTGGCCAACTGCACCCCGGCTTGAAAGGCGCTGTAGCGCTGGCCAGGGCTGGGCAGCTCCCATTGCTCTGAAAAGCGGTTGTAGCCTTCTACGGCAAAGGGTTTGCTGCCCGCGCGCCGCGTGGCGGGCATGGAGGCCAGCGCCAGTTCACCGGCCACTTCGCCGTCCACCACGATCGGGGCAATCACGTCGATCAGCGTGTCCAGGATGGGCTTTTTGTCTTGCGGTACCAGCGGAATCAGGTTGGAATCAAAGTCGTTGCCCAAGCTGGGCGGCGGCGGGAAGTCGGCACTGTGGGTGTGCATACCGCCCAGGCTGTGCATTGCAGGCTCTGTGCGCTCGCGCTGCTGGCCGGGCTCAGCCGCGTTCGGTGGTAGCGCAGGCTCAATATCAGCGGTGCGCGGTGCGTTGCGCCGGGTGGTCCACGCGCTGTGCGCCACCACACCGGCCAGCACCAAGCCACCTATGACTGCCAAACTTACCGTTAAAGTACTCATACAGTTTCCGCTAGCCCTAGGGCTGACTCCATGTCCACCGCCACGATGCGCGATACGCCCTGCTCTTGCATGGTCACGCCAATCAACTGCTCGGCCATTTCCATGGCAATTTTATTGTGGCTGATAAACAAGAACTGCGTGCCTTTTTTGCTCATGCTGCGCACTAATTTGGCGTAGCGCTCAGTGTTGGCATCGTCCAGCGGTGCGTCCACCTCGTCTAGCAGGCAAAACGGCGCGGGGTTGAGGTTAAAAATCGCAAACACCAAGGCAATGGCGGTCAGGGCCTTTTCGCCGCCCGAGAGCAGCGCAATCGACTGGTTCTTTTTGCCCGGTGGCTGGGCAATCACCTGCACGCCTGAGTCTAAAATTTCTTCGCCGGTCATGACCAGTTTGGCCTGGCCGCCGCCAAACAGCTCAGGGAACATGCGGCCAAAGTGCTCATTCACAATATTAAACGTGCCGCTGAGCATTTCACGCGTTTCACCGTCAATTTTAAGGATCGCATCTTGCAATGTGTTGATGGCTTCGTTCAGGTCAGCCATTTGCGCGTCCAGGAAGGTTTTGCGCTCACTGGCACTGGTCAGCTCGTCCAGCGCGGCCAAGTTCACCGCACCCAGGGCGGCAATGTCGCGGTTGAACTGGTCAATAGCGCTTTGCAAGCCGCCCAGGCGCACATTGCCCTGGCTGATTGACTGGGCCAGCGCGGCCATGTCGGCCTGCGCCTCTTGCAGCAGCTGCGCGTACTGCTCAAAGCCCAAGCGTGCCGCCTGCTCTTTGAGCTGAAAGTCGGTAATGCGCTGGCGCAGCGGGTCTAGCTCGCGTTCCAGCTTGAGCCGCCTTTCGTCACTGGCCCGCAGTTTATTGGTCAGGTCATCGTAGCTGCTGCGCTGGCTGCCAAGTGCGGTCTCCCGCTCTAGCTTAAGGCCCAGCGCGTTTTGCAGGCCCGCTTGGGCTGCTGCATCGGTTAAGCGGCCTAGCTCGTCATGGGCACGCTGCTCGTCGGCCGCCAACGTAGTGGCCTGCTGGGCTGCTGTGTCTATGGCGCGGCTAAGCTCGGCTTTGCGGGCTTCTAGCGTGCGCAGTGCATACTGTGCCTCGGTACTTTGGCGCTCTAGCGTGCGCTGCTGCTCACGGGACTCGCCCAGTTTGCGCTCCACCTCAATCACGCGCTCATCCAATTGCGCATGGCGCTCTTGGGTGTCGGCCAGTTGCATGTCCAGCTCTTCAAACTTAGCCTCAGCGGTGACCTTGCGTTCCTGCAGGTCGGCCAGTTGCGCGTCTACCTCGGTCAGGTCGCCGGTAATTTGCTGGCTGCGGGCGCGGGTTTGCTCGGCCAACTGCTGCAGGCGCAGCGTTTCTACCTGCAGCGCGTGCGCGCGGCCCACCGCCTCTGTTGCTTCGCGGCGGGCAGCTACCAGGCTTTGTGACGCGGCGTTGTAGCTGGCCTCAGCGCGCACCAGGGCGTTGTGGCTTTCGCTGGCAATCAGCGCTTGGGCTTTGAGCTGTTTGTCCAGGTTTTCAATCTCTTGCGCGCGCGCCAGCAGGCCTGCCTGCTCAGAGTCTTGGGCAAAAAAGCCCACGCTGTTGTTGCCCACGCAGTGGCCCGCTGGCACGTAGATCACTTCGCCAGCCTGCAGCTTGTCGCGCGCAGCCATGGCATCTTCTAAAGTGGCCGCCGTGTAGCAGCCCGACAGCCAATTAGACAATAGCGCTTTTTGCCCGGCATCGTTTAAGCGCAGCAAATCTGCCAGCCGGGGCAGTGCGGCGGCTTTGTCGGACAGGCCTGCTTGTGGTGCGGTGTAGAAGGCCAGCCTTGCGGGCGGTGCATCGTTGCCAAAAGCGCGCACCATGTCCAGCCTGGACACTTCCAGGCTGCTCAGGCGTTCGCGCAGGGCCGCTTCTAGCGCGTTCTCCCAGCCTTGCTCAATATGAATTTTGGTCCACAGGCCCTGCAAACCGTCCAGCCCATGTTTGGCCAGCCAAGGTTTAAGCTTGCCATCGGTTTTAACTTTTTCTTGCAGCGCTTTGAGCGCCTCCATGCGGGCTGACAAATCGGCTTGTTTGCGCGACTCGGTGTTGACATCGCTTTGCTTGGCTCGGCGATCCTCGTCCAGCTGGGGCACGCTGTCTGTCAGCTCGTGCAGGCGGGCTTCGGCAATTTCTTTGGCCTGTGCGGCGGCACTTGACTGGTCTAGCAAATTAAGCAAGCGCTGCTCATCGGGCGAGGCCAGGGCATTTTTATCAGCGGCCAGGCGCTCACGGCGCAGGGCCAGGCTACGGGTTTGTTCGCCAATATTGCGTTGGTCTGCGGCCAGCACCTGGATTTGCTGCTGCACGCTGTTAACGCTGCCGCGCTGCGCATTGGCCTTGGTTTGTGCGTTGCGCAGTTGGTCTTCCAGTTCGGGCAAGGCGGTCGCTTGCTCCTCGGCTTGGGCGGCCAAGAGCTGCGATTTTTCTTCGCTGTCCATCGCCTGGCCCGCCAGGGTTTCTATCTCTGCACTGGCATCTTCTTTGCGCGTAGCCCACTGGGCTATCTGCTCTTTAAGTTGGGCCAGGCGCTGCTCTACCCGCTGGCGGCCTTCCACTACAAAGCGTATTTCTGCTTCCAAGCGCCCTACTTCGGCACTGGCTTCATACAGCAGGCCTTGGGCTTGGTTTACGTGGTCGCCCGCAGCATAGTGCGCTTGGCGAATGGTCTCTAGCTCTGCTTCAATATGGCGCACATCGGCCACGCGGCTTTCCAGGTCGTTGACGGCTTTGTCGGCCTCGCTTTTGATGCGGGTTTGCTCCGCCTCAGACTCGCCACGCTTTAAAAACCACAGCTGCTGCTGCTTTAAGGTGACGTCGGCATGCAGCGCGTTGTACTTTTGCGCTACGGCGGCTTGTTTTTCTAGTTTTTCCAAGTTGGCATTGAGTTCGCGCAATATGTCGTCTACACGGGTGAGGTTTTCGCGCGTGTCGCTCAGGCGGTTTTCAGTTTCTCGGCGGCGTTCTTTGTACTTGGACACGCCTGCGGCTTCTTCTAAAAATAAACGCAGCTCTTCGGGCTTGCTCTCAATAATGCGGCTGATCGTGCCTTGGCCAATGATGGCGTAGGCGCGTGGCCCTAAGCCCGTGCCTAAAAACACGTCTTGCACATCGCGCCTGCGCACGGGTTGGTTGTTAATGTAGTAGCTGCTGGTGCCGTCGCGGGTGAGTACGCGTTTCACGGCTATTTCGGTAAACTGCGCCCACTGGCCGCCTGCGCGGTGGTCGGCATTGTCAAACACCAGCTCTACGCTAGAGCGCGAAGCCGCTTTGCGGGTGGTGGTGCCATTAAAAATCACGTCCTGCATCGACTCGCCGCGCAGCTCGCTGGCGCGTGACTCACCCAGCACCCAACGCACTGCGTCCATGATGTTGGACTTGCCGCAGCCGTTGGGCCCTACCACGCCTACCAGTTGCCCCGGCAGCATAAAGTTAGTTGGTTCAGCGAATGACTTGAAACCCGCTAGTTTGATCGAATTAAGACGCACTAAAAACCCTGTAAAAAACCCTTGCTGGGTGGTGCTAAGCTGTCAAACAGCCACAGCAGCCGATACCACAACCTAACCCGTAATGTTACCCGAGCTGCCGCTGAGTTCCCGCAAACGACCGTTAACCAATTTTTCACCCTGTTTCGGCTGGTTTTGGCAGGTTGAAAGCGGCAATCCTTCGTATGTCGTTATAAAATCAAAGTATTAATGTAGTAATTATTTATATCTTATGTATTTATTTGTATACGAATTTAAAGCCAATTTACCCAAAACTACCGTTTTACTTGCTGTACTTGCACTGCTAGCAGGCTGTGGCGGAGGCGGTGGGGGCGACACCAATTTTATAACTGGCCCTGGGCAAGCAACCGGAACCACATCGCCTGCAGCAATGCCATTGAGCCAACCAACAGGCAGCAGTACGCTAACGCCAACCCAGGCTGCACCAGCTGGTTCCACAACAAACGCTACAGCAACACCCGCTGGAGTTACAACTGCTACAACTACCATACCGGGGCCGCAGGCAACAGCAACAGCAGCCACGGTTCCCCTTGTAAACAGCCCAGCTGTAACGCCCCCGGCAGGAAGCAACGCTGGTTCAGCGCCCGCGCCAGTCACCAATCAGCCAAGCACTTTGCCCACCCCTGGCGCGCTTACAGTGCCTGTAGCGGGAGGCACAGCAGTGGTTGTTACGACTCCTCCTGTCAACACAGTAACTACTGCGCCAGTACCCGTAGCAGGGGCAACTGCAACCAGTACCGTTACCGTCACTGATGCCCAAGCCAAAGCTACGGCCCTTGCGCTATGGCGTAATGATGACCTGAGAATCCACCCCAAAGGCTCCTGCGCTGGTTGCCATGGCGCTGACTTTTTTGACCTTGCACGTATTGGCAGTACAGACTCTGACATGCTGCGCCGCGCAGTGGTCGATGGAGCCTCTGAGGCCCAAGCAGCGGCATTGGTACAAGCTGTTAAAGCGCTGCGCAAAGAGCAGCTTTTGCCCGCCACTAACGCCCGGGCATTCCGTCCGTTCCAGCCTGGCGGCAGTGTTTTGTTGCCCAACCTTACCGACGCACCGCATGTGAAGTCTGTGATGCGTGATATTGCATTTGCCAAAAGTCTTAAAACTACATTGCCTACCTTGACCAATGGCCGCATTGCCAGCTTGGCTGATGCCCAAAAAGCCAAAACCGAGCTGCTAGATTTGGCCAACGGTACCAACACATCAGGCAGCAACCCAAATAAGCACACCATGCGCTCATTGCCCAGTGGCATTGAATATCCGCTATGGTCGGCAGACACACACCACAATGCAACCAAAGAAGGCACTTTCAACGACTGGACGGCAGACATTGCCCACGACCCTATCCCAGGCTTGAAAAAAACCACATGGCAGGGCTTGCAAAACACGTACCTTGCCAACCCTAGCAATTTGAACTTCTGGACTATCTATGTACGTGTATGCCAGAAACTACAACCCTAAAATTCCTGTGGGCGACGAGCTAACCGCCGTGCCTTTGCTTGGGGCTTGCACTGCACTAGTTGAAAACAACGCCCAATGTGCGGGGGAAACTGAGGCCTTCAACCGTAACAAATTTTTGTCTGCATTAATAGGCCAGCACATGCTACGGCTGCAGCTTATCCCCGGCAAGATGGAAGAATTTGCACGAGGCGCAGTGGCTTTTTCTTACCTAGACAAGCCCGAATACGACAGTCTTAAAAAGCAGCGCGGCACCTTGAACATGCTGCCCGCCTCGATGTGGGAAATCGGTGACACTGCCTTGAAAATGATCAACGTGACCAGCGTCAATGGGGTTGAAAACACCTTCAAAGAGAGCTTGGCAGGCCTTGGTTACCCGGCATTCGCCCAAAACAGCATTGACCCGACCCGTTTAGCTTCCCTGGAGCTAGACGACTTGATGCTCAGCTGGTTTTGGATAGGCACGACGTTTGACGTAAGCATGGCACGCATTAGCAAAAGCAATGCAACCCAAGTGGGCGAATACATGGTGGGTATTTTGAACAAGCGCAACTACTACACCCACAATACGCTGGCAAACCTACTGCGCTTGGTAGCCAAAGGCTATTTGCCCGAGGCCAATGTGACACAAATCGGCAGCACCGTAGTGCAAGGAACGCCTAAGTTTTTGATGAACTACGGCTACTTTTGGGGCTACGGCCGCGCCACATTGAAAGACACCAACAACCGCTGGAACGAAAATACGAAAAAAGGCATCACCATCCCGAAAGATTTAAAAAACGAGTCAACTGCCCTGTATGGCACGCTGGCTGGCAACGGCTTCAGAATGAGTATGTATTTGCAGATGGAGCAGCTGCTCAAAACAGGCAAAGATGCTCTAACCGATGCGCCGTTGCCGAATGCAAACAACACTCCAGGCCAGCTGCAACAGTTGCGTGACGAATGGCTGCTCAAAGACAAGGGCCTGCAATCAATGCACGACCATTTTGCAGAGCACCATAGCAGCACATTGGTTTTAGATGATGCGCTAATTAACTCACTAATGACCGCACTAGGGCTGGCCCCCAAGTATTAAGGGCCTTAGCAAGTTAGCAACTCAAGCAGCTATTTTTCTTCCGCTTTGTCGTCCACAGGCCGTGTCTGCTGCATTGCAGCATCTACAGCTTGTTTGACTTGCTGCTGAATTTGCTGGCTTTGCACTTTGACTGAGGCATTGGGATCTACCACTGGCGCGGCAACTTCAGCACCTGCGGCAGGCACCTTGATCTGGTTTACACCAGTCAGCTGCTTTTTGGCCAGCACACCCACGATGGCCAAAACCACCACCAGCCCTACCAGTCCAAATGCCATGCGCATAGTGTGCTTTCAGTGCCTGCTAGCTTTAAGACTTGGCCGGCACATAGGCTGCCATGCCATCGCTAATTTCTTTGCGCGCGGCTTCTGGGCCTTCCCAGCCCAGTACTTTGACCCATTTGCCCTCTTCCAGGTCTTTGTAATGCTCAAAAAAGTGGGCAATGGTTTTCAGGCGCAGCGGGTTCATATCTTCTGGCTTTTGCCAGTGGGTGTAAAGCGAGCATTTTTTGTCGATAGGTACCGCCAGTACTTTACCGTCCACGCCCGCTTCGTCTTCCATCATCAAAATACCAATAGCGCGGCAGGTGACCACTACGCCAGGAATCAGCGGCACCGGGGTAATTACCAGCACGTCCACCGGGTCGCCGTCGCCACTCAGGGTTTTGGGCACGTAACCGTAGTTGGTGGGGTAGTGCATGGCAGTAGACATAAAACGGTCTACAAAGATGGCACCGCTTTCTTTGTCTACTTCGTATTTGATCGGGTCGGCATTCATCGGGATTTCGATGATGACGTTAAATTCTTGTGGGGCGTTTTTGCCGGGCTGTACGCGGTCTAGTGACATGGTGCTATTTCTCTGAAGGTTTATGGTCGTTAAAAGCTAGGATTAACCCTGATTTTACTTTCAACAGGCGGGCTTATTTGCAAATAAGTCACGTTTTGCGGCTACAGTGACCCCGTTGGCCAATCATCTCAGGTTCTATTGCGAACTGTTTGGGGATTGAGGAAGCAACGCAGCGGGTGCTACGGCAAACATGCGTTGGCACCCTCTTCGTCAAAAATACAATGGAGATTTCACTATGACTGGCAACTCTGCGCTGATTCTGGCGCTTGTCTGTGGGTTCATTGCCGTAGGTTACGGTTTTTGGGCACGCGGCTGGATTCTGTCCCAAGACGCAGGCAATGCGCGCATGCAAGAAATTGCCGCTGCGATCCAAACCGGCGCATCGGCCTATTTATCACGGCAGTACAAAACCATCGCCATCGTGGGCGTGGTGTTGGCAATTTTGATCGGCATATTTCTCGACAGAATGTCGGCTATGGGCTTTGTGATTGGCGCGGTGCTGTCAGGCGCATGCGGCTTTATTGGCATGAACGTGTCGGTCAAAGCCAACGTGCGCACGGCGCAGGCTGCTACCAAAGGCATTGCACCGGCACTGCAGGTGGCGTTTCGCGGCGGCGCTATCACCGGCATGCTGGTGGTAGGCTTGGGCCTGATCGGCGTGACAGCGTTTTACTGGTTCTTGGTGCCCGATGGTGCGCCTACCGCCAAGGCGCTTAACCCGCTGATTGGCTTTGCTTTTGGCTCATCGCTGATTTCTATTTTTGCGCGTTTGGGCGGTGGTATTTTTACCAAGGGCGCTGACGTAGGTGCCGACCTGGTAGGCAAGGTAGAAGCAGGCATTCCAGAAGATGACCCACGCAACCCAGCCGTGATTGCCGACAACGTGGGCGACAACGTAGGCGACTGCGCCGGTATGGCCGCAGATTTGTTTGAAACCTATGCCGTTACTTTGATTGCCACCATGGTGCTGGGCACCTTGCTGGTAGCCGGTGGCGGCGCTAACACCGTGCTGTACCCACTGGTACTGGGCGCCGTGTCCATCGTGGCCTCCATCATTGGCTGCTTTTTTGTGGTGGCTTCGCCCGGCATGAAGAACGTGATGCCCGCGCTGTACAAAGGCTTGGCTGTGGCGGGCATTTTGTCGCTGATTGCGTTTTACTTTGTGACTTCCAGCATGTTTCCTACGGCTATCACACAGTCTGATGGTCGTGTGATTACCAGCATGGGTTTGTTTGGCACCTGCGTGGTGGGCCTGGTGCTGACCGGCGCGCTGGTGTGGATTACCGAGTACTACACCGGCACGCAGTACGCGCCGGTTAAGCACATTGCGCAAGCTTCTACCACCGGCCACGGCACCAACATCATTGCCGGCCTGGGCGTGTCAATGCGCTCTACCGCGTGGCCGGTGATTTTTGTCTGCGTGGCAATCTACACCGCGTTTAAATTGGCTGGTTTGTACGGCATTGCAATTGCCGCAACCTCGATGCTGAGCATGGCCGGTATTGTGGTGGCGCTGGACGCGTATGGCCCCATTACCGACAACGCAGGCGGCATTGCCGAGATGGCCGAAATGCCCAAGAGCGTGCGCGACGTGACCGACCCGCTGGACGCAGTAGGCAACACCACCAAAGCGGTGACCAAAGGCTATGCCATTGGCTCAGCAGGCTTGGCCGCGCTGGTTTTGTTTGCCGACTACACGCACAAGCTAGAAGGCTACGGCAAAGCCGTGAGTTTTGACCTGAGCGACCCGATGGTCATCATTGGCCTGTTTATCGGCGGCTTGATTCCCTACCTATTTGGTGCTATGGCCATGGAGGCCGTGGGCCGCGCCGCAGGCAGCGTGGTGGTAGAAGTGCGCCGCCAGTTCCGCGAGATCAAAGGCATCATGGACGGCACCGGCAAGCCCGAGTACGACACAGCGGTAGACATGCTGACCACAGCTGCTATTAAAGAAATGATGATTCCGTCATTGCTGCCGGTAGTGGCCCCAATTCTGGTCGGCTTGCTGCTGGGCCCCGCCGCACTGGGCGGCTTGCTGATGGGCACCATCGTCACCGGCTTGTTTGTGGCTATCTCTATGTGCACCGGCGGCGGTGCCTGGGACAACGCTAAAAAGTACATTGAAGACGGTAACCACGGCGGCAAGGGCTCTGAGACCCACAAAGCCGCCGTCACTGGCGACACCGTTGGCGACCCGTACAAAGACACCGCAGGCCCGGCCATCAACCCGCTGATCAAAATCATCAACATCGTGGCCCTATTGATCGTGCCGCTGATGATGTCGATTCACGGCGGCGGCAAGGCCAGCGCAGAAGGAGTGGCTGCACCGGTAGCAGTAGCTTCCGCTGCTGATGCAGCCTTGGCCAAGAAAGCCAACGGCGCCCCACAAAGCCGCAGGGCAGATGTGGCGCTGCAAAAGGCAGTAGGCCCCTTGAACTAAGCCACGCTGCAGTCAAGCGCGGCAAGTTTTAAAACACAAGCCGCGCTGGTACACCAGCGCGGCTTTTTTAGGTCACCACGGCCAAGGCTTGCTTTGAAAACCTGCCCTACCCCGCAGGCCTGATAGCTGCAAACATAGCTTATCTATCCCTCTTAGTGTACTATGTTTTTAATAGCTGCTTGTGCAGCATTTCCTTGGGTCAGAGGGCTATTTCGCTTGAAATTTATGGTTTTTGGGTTATCTTCGGGTCTTTGAAGATTGCTCTCCCTGCTTTTGTACGTTTGCGCCGCTTGAGTGTGGCCTTGCTGCAAAATCTTCCAAAA
>JAYWGO010000139.1:0-1720 GCA_043778205.1 Polaromonas sp.
CGGTACCAGCACTGGCTGCGGCATAGCTAATTTTCAGGCCGATATGCTTGGCGCTGTTAACAAGGCACGTGCGGCCGCGCGTAGCTGCGGTAGCGATGCTAAGCCAGCAGCAGCGCCCTTAGCCTGGAACAATTTGCTGTTTAACGCGGCAGCTGCGCATTCAAAAGACATGGCCGAGCGCAACTACTTTAGCCACGACACGCCCGAAGGCGTTAACCCGTTTCAGCGCATGCAAAATGCGGGCTATAAATTTGGCAATGCCGGGGAAAATATTGCGGCAGGGCAAAAAGGTATCGCCAGCGTGATGGACGATTGGCTTAAAAGCCCAGGGCATTGCAACATCATCATGAGCGCCAACGTTAAAGACGTGGGCGCATCGTGCGTTAAAAACACCAGTGGCACACCGTATTGGACAATGGGTGTAGCCGCCCCGCAATAAGCTGGCAACCCGCGCTAGCAGCCAGCACTAGCAACCCGCGCTAACAACTAGCGCTAACAACTAGCGCTAACAACTAGCGCTTAGCGCCTGCAGCGGTTTGCCAGTTTTACTGTCCGTCACCACTACGTTAATCTGGCGCGGGTTTTTATCACTACCTGCCAGAGCGTTAATCTTGAGCTTTTGCGCACCCGTGTAGTTGCCCAGCGGCACATACTGGCGCACCACAAAGTCGTGTGCCAGCGTTTCCCCTTTGTTCTCGCCTGCGGTCACGCGGCTGGTGTGGTTATGCTCGGTCACGGTGTAGTAGGCGCTCCAGCTGGCTTTATCGTCTTTGGGTGCAATGGCGGCTTCAAAGCTGTCTTTGGCGGTTTGGGCCAGGGCTATCTGGGCCAGCGCTGGCGCGGTGTCGTTGCCTACCTTGGCAAATTCGCGCACGGTTTGGCCATTGCGTACAAACTGTGGGGTGTAGATGCCGTCCAGCCGGTTGGCCGCCGACAGGGCACGCTGGCGTGTGGTGTGCACCGGGGCAGCGTAGGGGTCTTTCCAGCCGATGTAATCCCAATAATTGACATGAAACGATTGCGCCACCACCTGGCCCTTGGTCTGCGCAGTTTTTAGCGTGCTCAGCCACTGGTCTGCGGGCGGGCACGAACTGCAGCCCTCCGATGTGTACAGCTCAATCACCGGCGTAAGCGTAGCTGCCGACCGCGCTACGCAGGTGTTTTGCTGCGCAAAAGCGCTACCAACCCAAGTAAAAACTGCACAAGCAGCTATTACTTTAAGAGCGTTGTAGCTTTTCGGTTTGACTAAATTTATGGCGTGGACATCACGCGCTAGCGCTTTTGAATAGTAAAGTTTTGATGGCATCGTCAGGCTCCTGCTAGGCACTATTGGTCTGCCGCAGTGCACTTTTCTTACTACATGCAATTTTTCGTCCATGTACCGACGCTTGCATAATTCAACTGTTACACACATTGCGCAACGAACCCGCGTTGCTTTACCTACAATGCAATAAGTAAGTATTCGTATTAGCCAGTAAATATATTTAAAGGTTCGCATGCAATTTGTTGAACAAAACACCCTTATTGCGAAGTTATGCAAGTCGGGTTTATGGTGTGCGGCATTTTTAAATGTTGTCCTACCTGCGGCAGCACAAACAAACGCAGTCAACAGCGCTAACAACACTGCGCCATCGCTCACTCCCGAACAAATAGCTGCAGATGCGCAATTGTTACGCAGCTGGCAACAGCAAACCGGTCAAAGCGTACTGTTTAGCGGCAA
>JAYWGO010000140.1:0-4608 GCA_043778205.1 Polaromonas sp.
CGATGGGCAAGCAAAAGGCCAACCTGCACGACTGTCTGGTCAGTGTCTTTCAGGGGCAGCCAGTTCAACCTTCGTTTGTGGGGTGACCTGAGTAGTTACGTTTCTGAAGCTATTTAGCCTTAAGACCCAATTAAATGCTGCACGGGTAGCTATTATTTTAATAGTATTTAAATTTCGCTATCAGTCTGGGATACACCTTTTTACCCAAGCATTGCGTAGTTCAACTAGACTGAAACATTATTAATAAAGCGGTTATGCCATGTCCACACAAAATCAAATCTGCTGGTGCCTCACTATCGGCGTTGCTGCACTACTGACCGCTTGCGGCGGCGGTGGCGGAGGATCAGCTGACACGCCTTCCAGCATGCAGGCTGGTTCACTCTCTGGCACACCTACCTCAGTTGTCACGGGCACACCACCTTCGGTCAGCCAAAGCGGTAGCGCTACGCTGGCAGCCAGCACGGGCGTAGCAGGCACAGCGGTCAGTGCGGCCACCAGTTGCAATATTCCCAACTTTCAGGCCGACATGCTGCGCGCGGTTAACGAAGCACGCTCGTTGGCGCGCTCCTGCGGCACCGAGGCTAAGCCTGCTGTGGCCGCTGTTGCATGGAACAACGCCCTGTTTGCGGCTGCAGCGGGCCATTCGCAAGATATGGCTGCGCGCAACTACTTTAGCCACACCACGCCAGAAGGGGTGAAATTTGAGCTGCGCGCAACTGCAGCGGGCTACAGCTACAGCAGCTTGGGTGAGAATATTGCCGCAGGCCAAGTAGGCATTGCCAGTGTGATGGCCAGCTGGCTTAACAGCCCTGGCCACTGTAACGGCATTATGGCAAGCCAGTTTACCGAGGTGGCCGTGGCCTGCGTCACCTCTACCACCGCTAGCTACCGTACATATTGGACGATGGAGCTAGGCAGGCCGAGCTAAGCGCTGCAAAGCCAGCAGGCTCCGCAGCCCTCAAACTCAACAGCCCGCCAACTCAGCAGCCCGCGCTCAGCGCCTGCAGCGGCCTGCCGGTTTTGCTGTCGGTCACCACCAGGTTAATCTGCCGGGGGTATTTATCGCTGCCGGGCAGGGCGTTGATTTTCAGTTTTTGCATGCCCGCGTAGCTGCCCAGCGCTACATACTGGCGCACTACAAAGTCATGCGCCAGCGTTTCGCCTTTGTTCTCGCCTGCCGTTACACGGCTGACGTGGCCATGCTCGGTGACGGTGTAGTAGGCCGTCCAGTTGGCTTTATCGTCATTGGGCGTTATTGCGGCTTCAAAGCTGTCTGGCGCTGTTTGGCTTAGGCTAATCTGGGCCAAAGCGGGCGTGCTAGAGGCACCTGGGCGCACATAGTCGCGCACAGTGAGGCCGTTTTTAACCAACTGCGGGGTGTAGATGCCGTCCAGCTTGCTGGCCGCCGATATTTGGCGCTGGCGCTGGGTGTACTGGGGCGCGGCAAAAGGGTCTTTCCAGCCAATGTAGTCCCAGTAGTTCACATGAAAGGCCTGCGCCACCACCTGTCCTTTGGCATGCGCAGGCTTGAGCGTGCTCATCCACTGGTCTGCCGGTGGGCACGAGCTGCAACCCTCCGAGGTGTACAGCTCGATCACGGGGGTGAGGGTGGCTGCAGACTGGGCTGCACAGGTATTTTGGGTAGCTAAAGCAGTGCTGGCCCAAGCAAATGCTGCACAGGCAGCTATTAATTTAGGTGCGAATCGGTGGCTAAATTGCATACAAAAAGGGGGCAGCGGCATGGCAAAACTCCAAAGTTAGCCTGTTGGTCTACCGCCTGCGCAGTTTCTTACCATACTTGCCCAAGTCGCTTAAAGGTCTGCCCATGCGCTTGTGGCAAACTCCTGCGCACCGGTATTTTTACCCTCACTCCTTGGTTTTTTCAGATGCAAGCAATTATTCGGCAAATCGCCTTCGAGATCAAAGTTCAAGAATCCCAGGTGAAAGCCGCTGTAGACCTGCTAGACGGCGGAGCCACCGTGCCTTTTGTGGCCCGCTACCGCAAAGAGGCCACCGGCGGGCTAGACGACATCCAACTGCGCGAGCTGGACTACCGCTTGGGCTACCTGCGCGAGCTGGCTGACAGGCGCGCCGCCGTGCTGGACAGTATTGCATCCCAAGGCAAGCTAACGGCCGAGCTGCGCGCAGCTATTGAAGCAGTGCCCACCAAACAAGAACTGGAAGACCTGTACCTGCCCTACAAGCAAAAACGCCGCACCAAAGGGCACATAGCGCGCGAGGCAGGCATAGAGCCGCTGGCAGACAGGCTGTTTGCCAACCCCGCGCTGGTGCCCGCAGACGAGGCTGCGGCTTTTGTGAAGGCTGAAAAACACGAAGACGGCACCGACTTTACGACCGTGCAAGCCGTCCTTGACGGGGTGCGGGACATCTTGAGCGAGCGCTGGGCCGAAGACGCGCCCTTGGTGCAAAGCCTGCGCGAATGGCTGTGGGCCGAGGGCCTGTTTAGCAGCAAGCGGGTGGAAGGCAAAGACGAAAACAACGCCGATGTGGCTAAATTTAGGGATTATTTTGACTACGACGAGCCTATTTGCCGCGTGCCGTCGCACCGCGCCTTGGCTGTTTTCAGGGGCCGTGGACTGGAGTTTTTAGAGGTAAAACTGGTTGTGGACCAAGGAAATGCTGCACAAGCAGCTACTAATACTGTAGCAGACAGCCCTCGCAGCCCGGCAGTCTCTTTGGCCGAGGCGCGCATTGCCTTGCACCTGGGCTGGCACCACACGGCGCGCGCCTGTGACGACCTGATCCGTAAATGCGTGGCCTGGGCCTGGAAGGTCAAACTCAGCATGAGCCTGGAGCGCGACCTGTTTGCACGCCTGCGCGAGGATGCAGAAAAAGTCGCCATCAAAGTTTTTGGCGACAACCTGCGCGACCTGCTGCTGGCCGCGCCTGCCGGCCCCAAGGTGGTGATGGGCCTGGACCCCGGCATTCGCACCGGCGTAAAAGTGGCCGTGGTGGATGCCACGGGCAAGCTGCTGGATGTTGCCACCGTCTACCCGCACGAGCCGCGCAAAGACTGGGACGGTGCCTTGCATACCCTGAGCCTGCTGGCGCAAAAGCACGGCGTGCAGCTGATAGCCATTGGCAACGGCACTGCCAGCCGCGAGACCGACAAACTGGCGGCAGATTTGATCAAACATCTGGGCAAGAGCGCATCTGCACCCACAGGAGGGATTCAAAAAGTGGTCGTCAGCGAAGCCGGGGCCTCGGTCTACAGCGCCAGCGAATACGCAAGCAACGAAATGCCCGATGTCGATGTCAGCCTGCGCGGTGCAGCCAGCATCGCCCGCCGCCTGCAAGACCCACTGGCCGAGCTGGTCAAAATCGACCCCAAATCTATCGGGGTAGGCCAGTACCAGCACGACGTGTCGCAGCCCGACCTGGCCCGCAGCCTAGATGCCGTGGTAGAGGACTGTGTGAACGCAGTGGGCGTAGACCTTAACACCGCCAGCGCGCCCTTGCTGGGCCGTGTATCAGGGCTAAGCGGCACGGTGGCCACATCGGTGGTGCGCTGGCGCGAGGCGAACGGCGCGTTTGCCAACCGCCAGCAGTTGCTCGAAGTCAGCGGGCTCGGTGCCAAAACCTTCGAGCAGTGTGCAGGCTTTTTGCGCATCACCGGCGGCGACAACCCGCTGGATGCGACCGGCGTGCACCCCGAAACCTACCCCGTGATCCAAAAACTACTGGCCGCCGTGAGCAGACCAATCAGCGAAGTGATGGGCCGCAGCGAGGTTTTAAAGTCCGTCAAACCCGAGCAGTTGGCGAATGAAAAGTTCGGCATCATCACGGTCAAAGACATCCTCGCCGAGCTGGAAAAACCCAGCCGCGACCCGCGCCCAGATTTTCAAGTCGCGCGCTTCAACGACGGCGTAGAAGACATCCGCGACCTGCGCGAAGGCATGGTGCTAGAAGGCACCGTCAGCAACGTAGCCGCCTTTGGCGCTTTCGTAGACCTGGGCGTACACCAGGACGGCCTGGTGCACGTAAGCCAGCTCAGCCACAAGTTCACTACCGATGCGAGAGAGGTCGTCAAAACCGGCCAAATCGTCAAAGTCAAAGTGATGGAAGTGGACGTAGCCCGCAAGCGCATAGCGCTGTCGATGAAGCTAGACACAGCACCAGCGCAGCAAGGCAACCGCCGCGCAGGCAGCGGGGACAGCCCGCGCGAGAACCGGTTTGAATCGGCCAGAGGGCAGGGGGCAGGCAGAGGTGCAGGACAAGGTGGTTTTAACGCATCGCAACGTAGTGCGCCGCAATCGACAGCGATGGGCGACGCACTGGCCAAGCTGAGGATGCTTCAAAGCTAGGCCAAATTCAGCCCGCCCCAGCCCAGCGCGCGCCAAGAAAGTCACACAAACCCCCACTGCAAGGTAACGGTAAGTAACTCCTGCGCCGCTTTAACGCCAAAGCCCACGGCGTTTGGGTAACATGCAAAACATAACAAAAAGCATGCTGCGCCACCCCGTTGGGGTGCTGCCAAACCAGTTAACTACAAGCCAGGGACCCCCAAAATGAACGCACCGCTTAGCGCCTTGCAGGCGCTGCTAATGGGCCAAGAAAAGCGCCTCTTCAAGTTCAAGTTCCCCCACA
>JAYWGO010000141.1:0-51341 GCA_043778205.1 Polaromonas sp.
TGGGCTGTGCATGCGCCGTATTCTGCGGGCAACCGTGGCTTTTTTCTTCAATCTCATGACAAACTTTCTTGCGCTGACATAGTAATCAGCAAAATGCCAAAGTTTCAACTATCTCAGTTGTTCAAATTTGTCGAACCACTTCTCCTGATGTCACGATTGAACGCATTATTTTTTCTTGGCTGGCTTGTGCTGCTGTAAATTCAGCCACAAAACGCCCCTCGTTGAGTACATAAATTCTGTCGCACATGCCCAGTAGCTCAGGCATCTCGCTTGAAATCATAATGACGCATTTACCCTGGCTGGCCAGTTGCGCAATGATGGTGTAGATCTCGTATTTAGCGCCTACGTCGATGCCGCGTGTGGGCTCATCAAGTATCAGTACATCGGGGTTACTGAAAAGCCATTTGCTGAGCACCACTTTTTGCTGGTTACCACCAGATAAATTCACCGTGCGTGCAAACACATTGGGGCTGCGAATATTGAGCTTACGCCGGTAGTCCTCTGCCACGGTAAATTCCTGGCCTTCATCGATCACTGCGCGCTTAGACACTGCGTTCAAGTTAGCCAGGGTCGTATTCCAGGCGATCGTTTCGTCCAGTACCAAACCGTAGCCTTTGCGGTCTTCTGTCACGTAGGCAATGCCATGGTCAATTGATTTTTTTACCGTACTGGTGTCAATTTCTTTGCCGTTTAAAAATACCTGGCCACTGGTACCTTGCCCATAAGTGCGGCCAAAAATACTCATGGCCAGCTCTGTTCTGCCCGCGCCCATCAGGCCCGCTATGCCCAAAATTTCACCGCGTTTAACATGCATGTCTACGCCTTTGATCACTTGGCGCTCAGCATGCACTTCGTGGTGCACCTTCCAATTTTTAATTTCAAACACCGTCTCACCAATGTGCGGTGTGCGCTGTGGGTAGCGGTCGGCCATTTCTCGGCCCACCATGTGCTTAATGATGCGGTCTTCGCTGACAGTCTGTGTGTGACAGTTCAGCGATGCCACGGTAGCACCATCGCGCAGCACGGTAATAGCATCGGCCACCTTAGAAATTTCATTGAGCTTGTGCGAGATCAAGATACAGGCTATACCTTGGCGTTTGAGTTCCAACAAAAGTTCTAGCAGCGCATCGCTGTCGGTTTCGTTCAAGCTGGCCGTAGGCTCATCCAAAATCAATAGCTTAACTTTTTTAGACAAGGCTTTGGCAATTTCGATCAGCTGTTGCTTGCCCACGCCCAAGTTGGTAATCAAGGTATTGGGCGATTCTTTGAGCCCTACTTTCTTGAGCAGGGCTTGGGTTAGCTGGAAAGATGTTGACCAGTCGATCACACCATAGCGGGCTTGTTCATTGCCCAAGAAAATATTTTCTGTAATCGACAGCAATGGCACCAGGGCCAGCTCTTGGTGAATGATGATGATGCCTTTGTGTTCGCTGTCAGCAATACCTTTGAAGTGACAGGTGCTGCCTAAAAACTCAATCTCACCTTCGTAATCGCCATAGGGGTAGACGCCGCTTAAGACTTTCATCAGGGTCGATTTGCCTGCCCCATTCTCACCCACAATAGCGTGAATTTGGCCGACCTCTACTGTAAGACTGACATCACTCAATGCTTTCACGCCATGGAAATATTTTTTAATTCCACGCATTTCCAAAATGGGTTGTGCCATAGCGCCTTTATGATTGCTTGCGGTATCTTACCAACAGTTTGCCCATGTAAAAGGCCCTGCGCATTGCAACGCAGGGCCTTGGGACGGTTAAGCTATTGGCTACTTTAACTGCTCTTCTTTGATGTAGCCGCTGCCCACGAGCACTTGCTTGTAGTTAGACAAGTCCACACTGACGGGTTTGAGCAAATACGATGGCACGACCTTGACCTTGTTGTTGTAGGTCTTGGTGTCGTTGATTTCGACAGTTTTACCGCTCATCATGGCATCCACCATACCGGCTGTAACTTTGGCCAGTTCGCGGGTGTCTTTAAAGATAGTGGAACCTTGCTCTTTGCGGATCATCGATTTGACTGAAGGCACTTCAGCGTCTTGGCCTGTCACGTAAGGGTAGGGTTGGCTAGCAGAGCCATAGCCCACACCTTTGAGCGACGACAAAATGCCTATGCTCAAACCATCGTAGGGGGATAGCACGGCATCCACACGGCCACTGCCATAGTGAGCGCTGAGCAGGTTGTCCATACGGGCTTGCGCAACTGCGCCGTCCCAGCGCAGGGTGCCTACTTTTTCCATGCCCATCTGCTTGCTGCGCACGACCAGCTTGCCGCTGTCGATATAAGGTTTCAGCACCGACATGGCGCCATCGTAGAAGAAGAAGGCATTGTTATCGTCTGGTGAGCCGCCAAACAGCTCAATATTAAAAGGCCCTTTGGCTGTTTTCAATGCCAAGGCTTTTTCAATGGTTTGCGCTTGCAAAACGCCCACTTGAAAATTGTCAAAGGTGGCGTAGTAGTCTACGTTTTTACTGCCCACGATCAGGCGGTCATAAGCCACTACTTTGATGCCCTTGTCGGCTGCTTTTTGCAATGCATTAGACAGCGTGGAGCCATCAATGGCTGCAATCACCAAAACTTTAACCCCCTTGGTGATCATGTTCTCGATTTGGGCAAGTTGGTTTGGGATATCGTCGTCTGCGTACTGCAAGTCGGCCTTATAGCCTTTGGCGGCCAAGGCGGTCACCATGCTGTTGCCATCGCTTACCCAACGGGTGGAGGTTTTGGTGGGCATGGCCACGCCTACCGTGCCTTTGTCTTGGGCCTGGGCCACAGGACTGGCCATAGCAAAGCCCAAAGTTAAGCTTGCGGCCAGTACTTTAAGAGCGGTTCTGCGTGCTTTCATACATTGTCTCCAGAAGGTTAGGGTTGTTATGACGGTCAATCTGTCTTTGCCTTAGCGGCCAAGATAAGGGATGATAAGGACATAGGCGATACATTTCTAATATTATTTATCCCATCTTTGATACCACTATTTGAATACGTAGAAACCCTTAATGTCTAACAATTTGCATTGGTTTATTCGCGCCAGGCTCAAAACCCGGCAACTATTGCTGCTGGTGGCGTTGGCCGAAGAAGGCAATATTCACAGGGCAGCGCAAGTGCTCAATATGACCCAGCCTGCGGCCTCCAAGCTACTGAAAGACTTAGAAGAGGCGCTGGAGGTTTCCCTGTTTGACCGCTTGCCCCGCGGCATGCGACCCACTTGGTACGGGGAGACCATGATTCGCCATGCACGGCTTGCGCTGGGCAGCTTGAACCAAGCCCACGAAGAGCTAGAAGCCGCCAAGACCGGGCAGTTTGGCCAGGTTTGTGTAGGGTCGATCACGGCACCAGGCTTGGCACTGCTGCCGCCTGCGGTGGCCGTGGTCAAACGCGAATACCCTAACTTGCACATTGCACTGCAGATCGAAACCAGCGATGTACTGATTGAACGGCTTAACCAAGGTAAGCTGGATATTTTGGTAGCGCGCTTGTTTGCGCAGCACGACAAAACCGACCTGCGCTACGAAATGCTGACCGACGAGCCGGTGTGTGCCGTAGCACGCCCAGGCCACCCTTTGCTGGGCGCGACCAACCCCAGCTTGCGCGACGTGGTGAACCTCAGCTGGATAGTGCCCCCCAGCGGCAGCGTGCTGCGGCACCGCTTTGACTTAATGTTCCAGGAAGAAGGCCTTAAAGCGCCCAACAATGTGGTGGAAACCGCCTCCATCATGTTCACCACCAAAATGCTGCAGCAAAGCGACATGCTCAGCGTGGTGGCCGCCGATGTGGCGCGCTACTATGCAGACCATGGTTTATTGGCCATATTACCCGTTACCCTGCCCTGCCAAATGGATGCGTTTGGCATCATTATTCGGCGTGACCGGGCTTTGTCTCCCGCGGCCAAGGTCATGCTGCGCGCCTTGAAAACATCGGCCATGGCGGTGTATGGCAAGCAACTCGATACGGCTGTAGACGAGGTTTAATGCGCTTCGGCATACACCCGCTATGCTTGTTAGCTCCAGCCACCATCTACTTTAAATTCTTGGGCCGTGCACATGGCACCGTCGTCGGCGGCCAGAAACAGCACCATGCTGGCAATGTCTTGCGGGCACATTTTGTCGGGCAGGCACTGGTTGCGCATCAGCTCGGCTTCGCTTTCAGGGTTGAGCCATAGCTTGATTTGCCGCTCGGTCATCACCCAGCCGGGGGATACGGTGTTGATGCGTATGCGGTGCGGCCCCAGGTTGGCTGCCATGCTGCGGGTTAGGCCATTGACAGACGACTTGGCAACCGAGTAGCAAATATAGGCGCTGCCCTTGATCTGCCAGGCAATAGAGCCTAAATTGACGATCGAACCTCCACCCAAACGGCGCATGCCCGGCAAGACAGATTGGATAGCAAAAAATGCAGGCCGCTGGTTCACCGCCATGCGCTCGTCCCAGTACTCGGGCGTGACCGACTCTATGGTGTGCCGGTCGTCTCGCGCCACGTTATTGACCAGCACCGCAAAGTCGCCCAGCGCCTCGCTGGCCGAGTGGACAGCTGCTTTCAAAGCGGCTACATCACGCACGTCGCAGGTGCTCCACCAAGGCAGCGCGTAGCCCTGTGCAGCCAGGTTGTCAGCCAAGGCCTGGGCTTGGTCGGTTGCTATGTCAATAAAAGCCACCTGCGCGCCTTGCTGGGCAAAAGCAGTCACGATAGCCGCGCCAATGCCAGTAGCACCCCCAGTGATAAAAACACGCCTGCCGCGCAAACTGGGGAATGTTGCCAAATGAGAGGGTACTGGCATAAAGGGTTCCTACTGGTATTGCAATTCTGGTATGACGAATGGTGATTTAATTATTTTCTAATATGACTATGCATGGTTACCATGCATTTTGTCAAGCGCCACCCAACAACCAATCGGGACAAACCTATGGATTCCACTCAAAAAACTTACCCCGTTCGCCGGAGCCAATCTTGGTTTGGTAAAACTGACCGTGACGGTTTTATGCACCGCAGTTGGCTCAAAAACCAAGGCTACCCACACGACGAACTGGACGGCCGCCCGGTGATTGGAATTTGCAACACCTGGAGCGAACTGACACCCTGCAACGGGCATTTCCGTGAGCTGGCTGAATTTGTTAAACGCGGGGTCTACGAAGCTGGCGGCTTTCCGCTGGAATTTCCGGTGATGTCCCTGGGCGAGACGCAACTGCGCCCCACCGCTATGCTGTTTCGCAACCTGGCCAGCATGGACGTAGAAGAGTCGATTCGCGGCAACCCTATCGACGGTGTGGTGCTGCTGATGGGCTGCGACAAAACCACCCCTTCGCTCATGATGGGCGCGGCCAGTTGCGACCTGCCCACTATCGGTGTCTCCGGCGGCCCCATGCTGAACGGCAAATTTCGCGGCAAAGATATTGGTTCGGGCACGGGGGTATGGCAAATGAGCGAAATGGTGCGCGCCGGGGAAATGACGCAAGACGACTTTACGGCGGCAGAGTCCTGCATGCACCGCTCTAAAGGCAACTGCATGACCATGGGCACCGCCAGCACCATGGCCAGCATGGTCGAAGCGCTGGGCATGTCCTTGCCTGAAAACGCGGCTATTCCTGCGGCAGACACGCGCCGCAACCGCTTGGCGCAGCTGAGCGGGCGGCGCATTGTAGAGATGGTGAACCAAGACATTCGCATGTCGCAGATCATGACGCGTGAAGCGTTTGAAAACGCGATTCGAACCAACGCCGCCATCGGCGGGTCCACCAACGCGGTGATCCATTTGATAGCCATGGCCGGGCGCATGGGCGTAAAGCTTGACCTGGACGACTGGGACCGTTTGGGTGCGCAAGTGCCTTGCCTGCTGAACCTGCAGCCCTCAGGCAAATACCTGATGGAAGACTTTTACTACGCAGGCGGTTTGCCCGCAGTACTGCGGGAAATTAAACCGCTACTGCACTTAGGCGCACTCACCGCCAACGGCAAAACACTGGGCGAAAATATTGAAAACGCACCCTGCTACAACCGCGAGGTGATTAAAACGCCCGATGCACCTTTTATGAAAGATGCAGGCATCGCCGTGCTGCGCGGCAACCTAGCCCCCGACGGCGCGGTAATTAAACCGTCAGCCGCTTCGGCCCACTTACTGCAACACCGGGGCCGTGCGGTGGTGTTTGAAGATATTGAGGACTTTCATGCCCGTATTGACGACCCAGCGCTGGACATTGACGAGCACTGCGTGATGGTGCTGAAAAACTGCGGCCCCAAAGGCTACCCCGGCATGGCCGAGGTAGGCAATATGCCGCTGCCGCCCAAAGTGCTGCAAAAAGGTATTACAGACATGGTGCGCATTAGCGATGGGCGCATGAGCGGTACCGCCTACGGCACGGTGGTACTGCATACCTCGCCTGAAGCCGCCGCCGGGGGGCCGCTAGCGCTGGTGCACAACGGCGACATTATTGTGCTGGATGTCGCAGGCCGCCGCTTGCATTTAGAAGTAACAGACCAAGAGCTGGCACAGCGGCGCCTTAGCTGGAAACCGCCCGTACACCCCAACAGAGGCTACCAAAAACTGTACGTAGACCACGTGCAACAAGCCCACTTGGGCGCTGATTTAGACTTTTTAGTGGGCGGCAGCGGGGCGCTGGTGCCGCGTGAATCGCACTAAGCCAGCAAGGCGCTGCACCTTAACTTAAGCCGCCCGCTGCTGCACCATAGGCACTACGCTGCTAGCAGGGTGCACGGCCAGCACCGGCTCGGTGCGCACGGCCTGTGCTGCGCTTTGGGCTTTGCGTGCGCCGCCCTGCCCACTGCTGCGAAACAGCGCGGCTTGCATGCGCATCACGTCATTTAAATCGCCGCTTTGGGCGTGCATGGCACGCATCCAGCTGGCCCCGTTTTGGCGGGCTGCGACCAGCTCTTGCAGGTAAATGAGGGCGCGCACACTGCCCAGCTGGGCGGCGGTGGGCATCAGGTCTTCTAGCAGGCGCTCCAGGGCTTGGCCCAGGTGGTACGACTGCTTGCTGCGCGGGTCTACCAGCATGGCCTCGTAGCCAAAGCGGCAGGCCTGAAAACGGTTATAGCCGTAGACGCGGTAAGTGGCCAAATCGCCCACTTGGGCGTAGGCGGCCGAGCCGGGCTTGGTGGCCATCAGCTGGGCGGCCAGGGCTTGTACCAGGGCGGCTAAAGCAGCGGCCATTTCTACGTTCAGTGGCGTATCAAAAATACGTACTTCTACGGTACCAAACTCGGGCTTGGGGCGAATGTCCCAGTAAAAATCCTTCATGCTTTTGACTATGCCGTAGCTGAGCATTTCGTCAAAATAGCGGTTAAATTCGGCCCAGTTGTGCATGCGCGGCATGTGGCCCGACAGCGGGAACACGGCCACCGCATGCAGGCGCGAGGTTTCAAACGAGGTCTCTTCACCGGCGGCATACGGGCTGGCCGCCGACAGCGCAATAAAGTACGGAATGTACGGTGCCAGCATATGGGTAAGCTGGATGGCAGCATCGCCTGTGGGGCAGCCAATGTGCACATGCTGGCCAAACACGGTGAACTGTTTGGCCAAGTAGCCGTACAAATGCGAGGTGTGCAAAAAACGCTCGGTGGGGTAAATGCGCCGGTCTTTCCACACGCTTACGGGGTGCGCGCCGCCGCCCGAAATGTCAATATTAAGCTTGTCACCAGCCTCACAAATCGCATCCCGCAGCTGGCGCAGCTCTTCCAGCAGCGTGTCGTAGTTGCTGTGGATGCTGGTGTTGAGCTCGATCATGCTCTCGGTGATCTCAGGCGTGATGCGGGCTTTCAGCGCAGCTTTGCGGTGCAGCAGGTTGATCAAGTCAGGGGCATCACGCGACAGCGCAAAATCGCGTGCGTTCAGCAGCTGCAGCTCAAGCTCTACGCCCATGGTGAGTGGGCTGGACGCAGTGTAGGACAACATAGGCTAATGACCGATCATGAGGAAGTTACACCATTTGAATATCAACATGCGTGTCAACCCGGCGCGGCTGCAGGCTGGACTGGGTTTGCAGCCCCGAGCTGTCCAGCGGGGCCAAGCTGCTGACAACTACCGGCGCGGGCGCTACTTCGCGCATACTGCGCAGCACTGCGCGCATCACCCACGGGGCCAGCACGTCGCTGGCGCACAGCATGAGCAGCACAGCATGCGACAGCATGGCATACGGCGGTGCCAAGCTGCTGGCCGCAATAGCCCAAAACACCAAGCCCGTCATCGATAGCGGCTGCAGCATCAAGCCCAGCGCCAACCCTTGGGCCCAGCGCAGCCCGGCCCAGCGCGCGGTCAGCGTGCACACCAGCAACTTAGCGCCCAGGCGAATCAGCAGCAGCAAAGCCGCCAGCACCAGCACTTGCAGTGTCAGGGCCGAACCATCTTGCCCCGGCTGTAGCCCCGCCCATTGCAACCACGGCAGGCTAGCCCCGGCCACCAAAAACATGAGCACGTGGGCCAACTGGGACAGGCCAGCGCCCGCCCCTGCGCCCGCCACGTCGCTCAGCAGCGCCTGCGCTGCGCGCCTGCGCAAGCTAAGCCCCAGTGCCAAGCAGGCCACCAAGGCAGGAGCGCCCACCCACTGCGCCAAGCCCACCGCAACGCATACTGCGCCCAGCAGGCTCAGCCACTGCGCACGTTCTGGCGTGGCCAGCGTACCAGAGCCGCCAGACAAACGAAGAGCCGTACCGCTGCGCAAGCGCGACAGCCACCAGCCCAGTGCAAAGCCCACGGCTACACTGCCCACAGCCTCCCAAAGCGGTTGCGCCAGCTCAAACCCACTGCGCAGCACCGAGCTACCGCCTAGCGCACTGGCCGGTGTAATAAGCCCGCCTGCAGCTGCGTTACCCGCAGTGCCCAGCAGCCCCACATTGCCCAGTGCGGCCTCGCCTTGGGCATACGCCCCCATCAGCGCCAGCACAATGGGCAGGGTAAGGGCCGTTAGCACGGTGTTGATACTGCCCAAATGCAGCGCCCGCTCAGTCACTTGGCCCTCGGCCCGCCACTGCGGCAACAGGGTCGACAGCAGCACCGGCGAGCTGTGCGCGGCCAGCGTAGCGGCCACACTGGCGGGCAGCCAACCCAGCCCCAAGCTGCGCAGCGCCAGCGCAGCCAACACCCACGTTAGCGCGTACTCCAGCAGGGCAGTGGCCGCTAAGGCTTTGTTGCGCAGCAGCCAGCGCAGGTCAATCCGTTGGCCCAGCTCTACCAGCACCCAGCCCAGCGCCAGGTCAAATATCCACGACAAGCTGTGCAAGGTGGCCCATGTGCTGGGGCCGGTGTTGGCGCCGGTACTAGCGCCGTTAAAGGCAAGGGCTGGGCTGCTGCTGACAATAGGCCCCAGCACCGGCTGCCCCAGCCACTGCTGCGCCCAAACCAGCGCAATGCCAAAGCCTGCCCCACACAGCCAGTAGCCCATGGTGCGCGCCATGCCTGCGCGCTGCAGCCGCTCACCCAGCCATACGGCAATCAGCAAAGCAAAGCCTACCCATGCAGCAGTGGGCAGGGTAGGCAAAGCAGGTATATCGGCCAGCAAATCGCCTACAAAATCAATCCAATAAGAAGGTAGTAAATCCATAGCTCTACCCTACACGTGTGGGCCGTTACTGGGCGGCGCTAGATGTAAAAGCTGTAATCGCTTGCTTACTTAAAAGTTGGTTTTTTGCCATACGGTTACTATTTATTCAATAGCTGACTATGCAGTATTTACTTGTGCGATAGGCTTATTTAGGTCTGATTACCTTGGGTTTAATGGCGGTACTTAAATTGCAAATAAATTCAGTTAGCCTGGTGGCCAACGCCTGGCCACCAGGCTGTGCCATGCCCCACCGCGTTTGCCAGGGCATGCCGACCAACCGGCCCCTGTGGCACGCCAGTGAATACAGCCAACTTACAACTGCAAACAAAATTAACAGGTCATTAAATCGCCGCATTGAATCAACGATACTCTTTGCATGCACCGCACCATCTTCACCACCCCTGTTGTTAACACCCTTTTGCGCGGCTTTTCCATCGCATTTCTCAAGCTAACGGGCTGGAAAATAGAAGGCAGCTTGCCGCCCGAGGCCCACAAGGCCGTCATCATTGCTGCGCCCCACACCAGCAACTGGGACCTGCCCTACACCCTGATGGTGGCCTTTGTGCTGCGCCTTGAGGTCTACTGGATAGGCAAACAAAGCATTTTTAAACCGCCCTTTAAGCACACCATGCAGTGGCTGGGCGGCATACCGGTGAACCGCGAACAATCTAACAACCTGGTTGCCGCTTCCGCCCAAGCCATCAAAGATGCCGACGGGATGCTGCAGCTGGTGGTGCCGCCCGAGGGCACGCGCAGCAACGCGCGCTACTGGAAGACTGGTTTTTACTACATTGCACTGGGTGCGCAGGTGCCGATTGTGATGGCCTTCCTTGACTACACCCACAAACGCAGCGGCCTGGGGCCCTTGCTACACCCCAGCGGCGACATTGACAAAGACATGCTGGAGGTTAAAGCGTTTTATGCCCAGTTTGAAGGCAAAACCAATGCCCAATTGAAGGCCAAATAGGGCTATGGCCCAAGGAAATGCTGCACGAGCAGCTATTATTTTTGTAGTGCAATGAACCGTTCCCAGCCCCGCGCACGCAGCCCGCAGGCGGGGCAGCTGCCGCAGCCGTAGCCCCAGGCGTGGCGGTGACTGCGGTCGCCCAGGTAGCAGGTGTGGGTGTGCTCTACCACCAGGTCAATAAGCTGCTGGCCGCCGCCTGCCACGCCAGATGCAGCGCCCAAGCTGCGCGCCATCTGCCAGGTGGCGGCTTTGTCAATCCACATGAGCGGGGTGTCAATTAAAAAGCGTTTGTCCATGCCCAAGGACAGCGCCAGTTGCATGGCTTTCATAGTGTCATCGCGGCAGTCGGGGTAGCCAGAGAAGTCGGTCTCGCACACACCAGTGACGATGACTTGCAGGTCGCGCCGGTAGGCAATTGCGCCAGCCAATGTTAAGAAAAGCAAGTTGCGCCCTGGCACAAAGGTGTTGGGCAAGCCAGACTGCTCCATTTTGAAAGCCACGTCCCGCGTGAGTGAGGTGTCGCTCACCTTGCCCAGCACAGCCAGGTCAAGCACATGGTCTTCACCCAACCGGGCAGCCCAGCGCGGGAACAGGCTGCGCAGCTGGGCCAGCACCGTCACGCGCTGCACCAGCTCGATGCTGTGGCGCTGGCCATAGTCAAAACCTACGGTCTCTACACGCTCGAATTTTTGCAGTGCGTAGGCCAGGCAGACGGTAGAGTCTTGGCCGCCTGAGAAAAGAACGAGGGCTGTGGTGTGCATGGCTTGTATTATCTTTAACCTGCGCGGTTACGGACACTAGCGGTTGCAAAATACGTTAAACGCAGCAGATTGCGCGCTCTCAAGTGCACGCCTTGGCAATTAAGCCCCCAAGCAAACGGTAAGCCTCGTTAACCTCGTCGGAGTGCGGCAAGACGCAACCAAAGCGCACAAAACTATCGTAGCGGTCAGTATTGGAGAACATAGCACCCGGCGCGATACGAACACCCTGCTGCAAGCCCTGCCTGAACAATACTGCAGATGAAACACCTGCGGGTAAAGCCACCCATAAACTCAGACCACCCGGCGGTAAACGCAGACGCGTGCCCACTGGAAAGTAGCGCACGATGGCATGGGCAGCGCGCTCGCGTTGGCTGCGCAGCTGGGGTCGCAGACGCAGCAAGTGCCGCCCGAACGCGGGCGATGCTACCCAGCGGGCGACCAGCAATTGCCCTAGTGTTTGGGTATTGCGGCTTTGTGCAAACTTGAGCATTTGCACGCGCTCATGCCAGCGCCCAGCGCTCATCCAGCCTTGGCGCAAACCCGGTGCCAGTGTTTTGTTAAACGATTCGCAGTAAATCACATGGCCTGTTTTATCCCACGCTTTGATGGGCTTGGGTGGTGTGGGTGCCTCAACAAAAAGCCGGTACGAATCATCTTCTACCAGTGCCAAGTCATGCTGGCTGCAAAACGCTGCCAGCGCCGCTTTATGGCTGTCGGGCATTAGCGTACCCAGGGGCATTTGCAAATCAGGCACTACGACTACGGCTTTGAGCCGGGGCTCAGTGCGCACCGCCAGTTCTAGTGCTTCCAGCGAAATGCCCGTGTGCTGACTGCAAGGTATTTCCAATGTGCTGAGGCCTTGCGACTCTATGGCTTGCAACAGGCCGTAGTAAGTGGGCGACTCTACCGCCACCACATCGCCGGGCTGCGTGACAGCGGCCAATGCCAGGTAGACCGCCTCAGAATTGCCTGAAGTGGCCAGTACGTCTTGCGGCGCCAGGCGTACCCCCGCATCCACAGCACGGCGCGCCATCACTGCTTGGAAGTCTGGGTGTGTACCTGCGGTGGAGCGCCCTTGCACCAGAATGTGGGGTTGCTCGCGCAGCAGCGCTGCTGCATCGCGGTTCATGGCTGGCACTGCAAACAAGCCGGGCCCCGGCGTGGCTCCGCCAAGGTCTACCTTAATGTCGGCACGCCGCCCACTTTCCACCAGCAACGAAATACGCTCGTTAATGCCCACGTAGCGTCCATCAAATCGCGTGGGTGCCGGCGCGTAGGGCTTGCGCAAGTCGGGCTCGGTCCAGCCTTGCAAATGGGTGTGGGCTACGTGGCAGACAAAATAGCCCACACGTGGCCGCGCTGCTACCCACCCAGCTTCCTCGAGCGTGCGCAAGCTTTGCAACGCAGTAGACAAGCTTACTGTGTGCCGCAGCATCAGCTCGCGTACCGAAGGCATGCGCGTGCCTGGGCGCAAAGCCCCTTTTTCTATCGACTCACGGTAGTGCGTAGCAAGCTGCTGGTAAATGGGCATTTAGCGAACTTTAGGGTGGCTGTGTGCAGGCTCAAACGGCATGGGGCATCTTGCACTGGTTTGGTGTTTCGCAACAGATACATAAAACCTCAAACATAACCATAACAGATCGGGAATATGCCGCCTGATGCGCGCTTAAGCGGCCCTGCCTATGCCTGTGAAAGCCTGTTGGTTTTGCTTACGCTAAAGCTCTTGTTTTAAAGGAGTCCGCACGATGCGCAAGCACTACGCCATCCAGCCGGGTAGGCAACAGCAGGTCGTTTTGCAACGCGAAGCAGAGATCATTTGCCTCAGTGGCAGGCTGCACATCAGCATGCCGCCCCATATGCTGGGCGATAGTTTAGTAACGGGCCAGCGCACTGTAGGAACAGGGCAAGGTTTTCGCGCCTATGCGGCGGGTCGCGTTACGCTAGATACAGACCAAGCTACGCGCTACACCATCAAAATGGCGGCATGATGCTGTAACGCAGCTTAGTTCAGCGCTACGCGAGCCCTTACGGCCAGCGCTTGGCAAGATGGGTTTTGAAGGCTACCATCCAGCCCATGGCGGACAAAGATTTTGCGAACTACTGCTGCGACTTGCTAAGCACAGCGGGGCCCTGTGTGCCCAAGCGCATGTTTGGTGGTTTTGGCATCAGCACTGAGGGGCTCACCATTGCCATTATTGCCGACTTGGGTGCGGGCGAGAAGCTGTGGCTTAAGGGGGATGGCAGCACGCGCGGCCAGTATGAGGCCGCGGGCTGCGCGATATTTACCTACGACATGAAGGGCGTGCCCAAGTCGATGAACTACTTCAGCGCCCCCGAGGCCGCGATGGACTCCACAGATGCCATGCGCCCCTGGGCCGCGCTGGCGCACAGCTGCGCACTGCGGGCCCATGCCCATAAGCGGGGCGGTGCCAAGCAGGGCAGCGCAGGCTCGCTGGCCGCTACGCGGGCCGCAAGTGCCATAGCGCCTGCGCCCTCCCCGGCACCGACACAGGGGCAGGGGCAGGGCCAGCTGTCTCATACCGTGCTAGAGCGCGCACGCGAGGTGGCCAAGAAAATCGCCGCGTCTAAAAACCTGCCTGCCACCAAAGCCGCCACACCCAGCGCCAAACGGACCACCGCCCCCGCGCCTAAAACCAAAGCCGCGCGCAAGTCTGCCAAAGGCGCAAGCACAGCGCTGCAGTAGCTTAGCCGGGGTGATGCCAAGGGCAGCCAAGGCGCGCGGGCAAGTACGGGCAGCGTGACCGCTGCAGCGTCCCACGCAAAATACACGGGCACATCTTCCGGGCTGCGCAGCGCCTCTAACACCAGTGCCTCGCACGCTGGCACCTCCAGCACGTCACCCGCAGCTAAAAAATGGTCCCCCGGCAGGCTGGGCAGCGTGACCCACACGGCGCCCTGGGTAATGCGCAGCAGTGACTTGGTGCGGGGGCACAGGCGCACTGCGCTGCCAACCGGCAGCGCAAATGCATTAAAACTAGGGGGTAGAAAGTGTGACATGGTGGTGACTCCTGAAAGCCTAGACCAATGCAGTCTAGGCATGAATCATCGCAAAGCTTAGCTTGCAAGTCCAATGAAATAGCGCTACACTATTAATGTTATTTCAGCATTAATTAAACCATGCTCCATTCCCAAACCCATCTGCGCACCCGCCCCATTGGCGCGGGCAACTTGCGCGCTTTTGAATCGGTGGCCCGGCACCTTAATTTTCGTGTGGCGGGCGAAGAGCTGGCCTTGACGCAATCTGCCGTGTCACGGCAAATTGCGTCATTAGAAGACGAGGTAGGCACCAGCCTGTTTAACCGCCACACCCGCTCAGTGGAGCTGACCTCTGCAGGCAAGGCACTGCTGGGCACCGTAGCGCCAGCGCTAGAGCGCATCGACAGCAGCGTGCGCATGATCCGCACCAGCACCGGGCGCAAGCACGTGACGCTGACCACCTTTGCCTCTTTTGCATCGATGTGGCTGATCCCCCGGCTAGAGATTTTTCAGCGTGAAAATGCGGGCATTGACATCCGCATTGATGCGTCTGACGTGACGGTGGATATGGAAACTGCTGACGTAGACATTGCCTTGCGCTATGGCCCCGCAGCCAAAATGCCAGCGCATGCGGTGCGCCTGTTTGGCGAGCAGCTCACGCCCGTGGCCAGCCCCTGGCTGCTCAAGTCGCAACCCCCCATACGCAGTGCGGCTGATTTTGCCCAGCACACCCTGATTGAAGCAGGCGACGGCCACAGCGGCCATCTGGAATGGCTGACCTGGGGGCGCTGGCTGGACAGCCAAGGCGTGCCCAAGCTGCAGCCCAAACGCTGGCTGTACTTTGGCTATGCCTACCAAATGACCCAGGCCGCGCTGGTAGGCCAAGGCATTGTGCTGGCCCGCACCTCGCTGGTGGCCGAGCAGTTAAATAGCGGTGACCTGGTAGAGGTATTGCCCGGCCTGCGCATCGACTCGCCGATGGCCTTTTGGCTTATCTTGAGCCCCCGCGCCCGTTCGATTGCCAACGCCCGCGCCGAGGTCACCGCGTTTTGCAGCTGGCTCAAAGCGCAAGCTAAGTTAACCCGCCTTGCCATGGGCGAGGTGCCAGGCAGCGATGTCGATACTGGCTCGCTGGACGATTGAGCCTTCGGGCTAGAATTACCCTCTCATTTGGAGTTTGTTATGCAATGGTCTGAAGTACTCTCAACCCCTTACCTGCAAAACTTGCCGTTCAAAATAGAACTTAACAAGTTTGGCCAAATACTGATGTCGCCTGCATCTAACCGCCACGGCAATATTCAAGTAGAAATTGGTGCGCTATTTCTTCGCAAGCTGCCCAAAGGCAAAACATTTTCGGAGTGTTCGATTCAAACCCGAGACGGCGTTCGTGTAGCTGATATCGCCTGGGCTAGCGCAGCGTTTTTGGCACGCCATGGAGATGCCACACCGTTTCCACAAGCTCCAGAATTGTGCGTCGAAATTGTGTCACCGTCTAACACCAAAGCTGAAATAGACTACAAAATATCCCTGTATTTTGCACAAGGTGCGCAGGAAGTATGGGTTGTGAGTTTGCAGAAAAAAGTGGTGATTTACATCGGCGGCCTGCCCTCAGCCAAGTCTAAATATTTACCGAAATTTAAAGCGCTTTGACGGCCCGGCAAAGACCCAGCGCATTGCGCTGTGGTGAATCAGGGATCGACTTTACTGAACAGCCCCGGTATCGGAGCGTTGTCCGGTGATCCGACGGGGCACTCTGCCGCATTAAGCCCCTGGGCCCAAGCCTCAAATTGCAGCAGCCGTGCAGGGTTCATCACGCAGGCCCTGCGTCCAAACGGGTGGCCCAGGTGCAACAGCTGGTGGCCTAGCTCGTGGGTTAGCACAATGGCAGCAGCTTCGACAGGATCGGTGGTTTGCCCGCCAACGTCGCTGCGCAAACTGCGCGACAAAGGGTCTTGGCTGTTCATCGGGAACAGGCTCAAGACGGACACCGTGCTGTAACGCGCATAAAAAGACTCAGTGGTAATACCATTGATCAGACCGCCGCGCAGCGCAGAGTGCACCGCGCTGCTTGTGTGTTCGATGCTGGTGATTAACTGGTTGGTTATCAGCACATCAAACGTCCATGGTGCATTGCGCCCTGCCGTGGTCCATGCCAAAGATTCGCTGTAGATAGACCCATCCAACAAGGCTTTCCCGTCAGGCGTTTTGACCTCTAGCCACTGCAGATAACGTGCTATATGGGTGTCGGTGAGTGCTTCGGCAAGCGTTTGTGCGTTGGTTGGCACAATTTTGCTGACCAGGTAGGGTCTGGCATACGCTATTTGAGCGTCAATACTGCTGGTGCCGCCGTGTGACAGGCTTTGAAGGGTTGCCGCAACCAAGCTTCGGCGGTCGGCTTGGGTGTCTTTCGGGTTGAAAGCTTGCCGCCTGATGTGCGCCTCCTTCTCCGCGCTGATGCCGCGAAATAGCGAGCCTATCGACTCTTCTTTGACTTCGCTGAACTCAAGGCTTAACTGTAAATGCAACTTGCACAGCACCTTGGTGCGCGCCAGTACATTGGCTAAATACAAAGGCGTGGGTCGCTCAAAACGGGGGTTGTGGCCGTAAACCACCCGCAGCGGCCGACTGGGGTCTATGACCGGCAAAGCCAAGGGCGGCAGTGGATCGTGCTGTTGTGCATACATCACCGTGACAGCCGCACTGGCAAATGCAGCACCTAGGCCGGTGGCTATGAATTGCCTTTTGGACAGCTTCACGGATACGCCTGCCCCTCGTCCGTCAAAATAGCTGCCAGCGGCACATCATGCGCCTCCGGCTCAAAGGATGGCACGTAGGCGTGTGCGTAGGCCAGGCCCACGGTGACGGGCTTGGGCAGCAGGGCGGCCAGGGTGCGGTCGTAAAAGCCGCCGCCGTAGCCTAACCTGTAACCGCCGGGGCCAAAGCCTACGCAGGGCACAAACAGCAGGGTGGGCACCACAATTTCGGTGTCTTTGGGCTTGGGGATGTTGTAAGCATCTTCTTCCATCGGGCAGCCAGGGTACCAGGCGTAGAAGGTGAGGGTTTTGCTCACTTTGTCCACCACCGGCAGGCCAATTTTGCGCGGCGAGGTGCTGCCGCCGGTGCTAGCGGGCTGGGCACTGCCGGTAACAGACGCTACAAAGTTAATAGCTGCTCGTGCAGCATTTCCTTGGGCCAGAGGGTCTTTTGGCTCTGAAAATGTGGGTTGCAGACTGCCAAAACCTGAGCCAGAGCCCGACCCAAAACCCGAATTCAGCGCTGCGTCCTCTTGCCAGCGGTACAGCGCAGGCAGCGGGTCAAACTCACCTTTGATGGGCCAGTAGGCACCTATCACCACATCGGGGCGGCCTACCAGCCAAATGCGCATGGCGCGCTGCAGCCGCTCGGCGCGCTCTAGGCGGTCGGGCAGGTTCAGGCGTTCGTCCACTAAACGCCGGCGAATTTCAGTTTTGTCCATAATCGGGGGATGCCTTGCTTATTTAAGAATTCATTGCAAACTACGAATTTATTGCGAACTTATTGCCACCTATGAATCACACACTCTCCTCGCTCATTCTGGCATGTTTAGCCACGTTTTCGCTCACGCCCAGCGTATTCGCCCAAAACACAGGGGCATCTAACCAGCGCGGTGATGAACTGATCCTAGAGATGGGCCAGGCCTTCAAACGCGGCGACAAAGCCCGCCTGACAGCCCTGCTGCCCCAAGCCCGTGGCCATGCGCTAGAGCCCCAAGCCGCCTACTGGGAGCTGAAAGCCCGCTTGGAAGAAGCCAGCGCGCAAGACGTGCAAGACATGCTGGCCCGCTACGCTGGCACCTACCATGAAGACCGCCTGCGCAACGACTGGCTGCTGCAGCTGGGCAAACGCCGCGACTACACCAGCTTTGCTGCCGAGGTGCCCAAGTACCGCATGCAAGACGACAAAGAAGTGCGCTGCATTGCGCTGATGGTTGAATCCATCCGCAGCGGCACTACCACCAAAGAAATGGCCGACGAACTGCGCCGCAATTGGTACGGCATCAAAGACGCAGACGACGGCTGCACCCAGGCAGCAGACCGCTACTACAGCGACAAAAAACTCAGCGCACTAGACATCTGGCGCGAGGCCCGCATCAGCATGGAGGCCAACCGCCCCCGTGCGGCGGCCAACGCAGTGCAAATTGTGGCACCTGATGTAGCCAATTTAGTAAGCGACATTAACGCCAGCCCGTCTAAATACCTTACCGGCAAAGTAGCGGCCTTTAGCAGTGGGCGCAAAGAGCTGATCACGCTGGCGCTCATCAAGCTGGCCAGCAGCAGCCCTGAGGGCGCGGCCAATTTGCTAGAGGCCAAATGGTCGGGCTTTTTATCGGTTGAGGAGCGCAGCTGGGCTTGGGGCGTGATAGGCAAGCAAGCCGCGCTGAACTTGTCTGCCGAGGCTGGCGACTACTTTGCCAAAGCCCGCAACGAGCATTTAAGCGACGACCTGCTGGGCTGGAAAGTGCGCACCGCCCTGCGCGCCACCGAGGTGGCCAAGGGCTGGCCCGTCATCATTGCGGCGGTGAATGACATGACCGACGAGGGCCGCAAAGACCCCACCTTTGCCTACTGGAAAGCCCGTGCGCTGAAAAACATGGTGGCAGGCAAACCCACCACCGTCATGAGCACACCCGCTGGCGGCACACCCACTGCTGCACCTGCTGCAGTTTTGCGCCCCGAGCTGGCCGAAGCCCAAGCCCTGCTAGAAGGCATTGCCTCCCCACGCGGCTTTTATGAAATGCTGGCACTGGAAGAACTGGGCCAGAAGATCACCGCCCCGCAGCGCCCCGCGCCCGTAACCAGCGCTGAGAAAGAAGCCGCCCGCCTGAACGCAGGCCTGAACCGCGCGCTGTACGCCATTGCCATAGGCCTGCGCACTGAGGGCGTACGCGAATGGAACTACAGCACCAACCTGCACACGCGCGGCGGCATGGCCGAGCGTGAGCTGCTGGCCGCCGCCGACTTTGCCTGCGAAAGACAAGTTTGGGACCGCTGCATTAACACCAGCGAACGCACTAAAGAAGCCATGGACACCGACCAGCGCTTTCCCATGCCGTTCAAAGACGCGGTGGTCAAGCGCAGCAAAGACATTGGCCTAGACCCCGCCTACGTGTACGGCCTGATCCGCCAAGAAAGCCGCTTCATCATGGACGCACGCTCTGGCGTGGGCGCATCGGGCCTGATGCAGGTCATGCCCGCCACCGCCCGCTGGACCGCCAAAAAGATCGGCCTGGACGGCTTTACCGCTGACCAAATTAACAACCGCGACACCAACATCACCATCGGCACCGCCTACCTCAAGCTGGCGCTAGACGACTTTGCCGGCTCCATGCCCATGGCAGCTGCCGCCTACAACGCCGGCCCCAACCGCCCGCGCAGCTGGCGTAATGGCCCCACCATGGAAGCCGCAGCCTGGGCCGAAAACATCCCCTTTGCCGAAACCCGCGACTACGTGAAAAAAGTGCTCTCCAACACCACCATGTACGCCGCCATACTCACCGGCCAACCCCAAAGCCTCAAAGCCCGCCTAGGCCTGGTAGGCCCCCGCGACGGGGCTGCGCCGGAGGTGAATAAGGACCTGCCATAGGATGGGCGTGCGCACTAAGCAGGAACCACCCTTTGACTGTGTTTAACGACACCCGGTATATTTGACATGAGGATTACAAAATTTAACTGATTTTTCTGGAGCAACTAATTAACATACGTGCAGTTATGTTCGGTTGCAATATCAGGTAGAAACAAATTGTCACTATTTCGCCACGAGGTACAAGAAGCCCAATCAGCCCAATGGCTGGGTGTGGTGCGTATTGCCAGGCCGCTAAGTTTTAGCGCCATTACCTTGGCAGCCTTGGCTATAGCAGGCTTGCTAATGGCGTTTGCAGCCTGGGGCGAGGTCAACCGCAAAAGCAAGGTTAGCGGCCTGCTGGTGGCGCAAGGCGGATCGCTGAACATCGTAGCCCCTACCGCAGGCGTACTGGGCGATTTGCGCATGGCCGAAGGCGCCACCGTACAAGGCAGCGCCGTGCTGGCCATCGTCAACACCGAGCGCCAAAGCAATCTGCTGAATGGTGCGGGGGGGGGTAAACCCGAAGTGGGCGAACCCAGCCTGCTAGCGGCCCAGCAAATAGCACTGCGACAAGAAAGCCTTAGCAGCGAACGCGCCCTGCGCCAGCTGCAAGCCAGCCAGCGCCAACAGGTGCTAACCGACCGCATCAGCACCCTTGCGCTGCAAGCCCGCCAAGCCGAAGAAGAACTCGCCTTGCAGCGCAGCCGCGTAGCGCTAGCCCAAAAAAGCGTAGAGCGCTACACCCAGCTGGCCAAAGAAGGCTTTATGTCAGACATTCAATTACAGGCTAAACAAGAAGAGCTGATCGACGCTACCGCCCGCCAGCAAAGCCTAGAACGCAGCCGCCTGGCCCTGCAACTTGACAGCCAAGCGCTAGCAGGCGAACGCGCAGCACTGAAGAACCAGCTGGCCACCGACTCAGCCCAAATTGACCGCAACCAGTCCACCCTGGCCCAAGAGTCCAGCGAAAACGCCACCCGCAAAAGCACCGTCATCACCGCACCTAGCGCGGTAGCCAGCAATACCAACGGCGCAACCAATACCACAGCCGCGGGCTACAAAGTGACTGCGCTGCACGTGCGCCTAGGGCAAGCCGTACAGGCCGGCCAAACCATCGCCACCCTGGTGCCCGTGCAAGGCAACCAGCCCATCGCCGTAGAAGCCCACCTGTTTGCACCCAGCCGCACCGCAGGTTTTTTAAAAACAGGCCAAACCGTCTACCTGCGCTACGCCGCCTACCCCTACCAAAAGTTTGGCCTGCACAGCGGCAGCATTACCGCGGTATCAGACACCCCCTTTGCCAGCAACGAACTGCCGCCTAACTTGGCCGCCCAGCTGATGGCCCAAAACGGCAGCAACGAAGCCCTGTACCGCATCAGCGTAACGCTAGATGCCCAGTCTATTAGCAGCTACGGCGATGCCATCGCCCTTAAACCCGGCATGACGCTGGAAGCCGACGTACTGCAAGAGCGCCGCAAAGTATGGGAGTGGGCCCTGGAACCCCTGCTAGCCGCCCGCGCCAACGCACAAGTTTTCAGCTCAGACCTCAAACCGAACCGCGGCGGCAACAAGGTGGAGTGAAGAAACGGCCTGCCGTCCGATACGGTGATTTTTTAGTGGAGTTAACAATGCGAGTTTTAAAGACTGAAGAATTTTTTTATGTAGCTGGTGGTGATGGTGGCGAGGGCGGTTCCCGCAGCGGAAGCGGTTGCACCTCAAACGACACCACAGCATCTTGTATCGCGCGACAAGATGGCTATGCTGCATGCAGCGCGCTTGCCTCTGGGACAGAAAGAGCGGCAAGTGTATTCGGAGGTGGAGCTGCACGGAGTTTGGCAGGTCAAGTTGGAGGCGCGTGTAATACGGCTGTAGATAACTATGTTAATTGGGCGTACAAAACTCCAATGTACGAGCAACGGAATTTGTCTGCTTTTGAACGCTCCATAATTGCTTCAGGTGGAACCCTTAATTACGATGGAGCATAGCAAGGAGTAATTTAAATGGCCGAATCTATTCAACTGAAATCACTGCTGAAGAAAATTATTATTGAGGCTTTAAAAGGTTTCTTTGCATTGGTCTCGGCTTTTATTACACTTTTCTTTTCCATTACGGTAGGTGCCGGCACTTCGGTGTTAGGTACTGCAGCTACCTACGGAACAACACTAAGTACCGTGCTCAGCATAATTGGCACATCCATACCTATGATTTTCATATCGCTGTTAGCCTACGGCGTTTTTGCACATTCAAGAATACGCTCTATTTGGACATGCTTATTTTTTGTTATTCCGATTCAAATTTTCTGGATGCATTTGTCGATCACTTCTGTGCTCCTGCAGCTGAAGTGGACTTCAGGAGTTAATTTTTTAGCCATCACTATTGCACTTATCTTTGTAATTTTGAGGCTAAAAAAAACGACACCAGCTTGAATTTGTGTTAAAGAATATTTAGATGTTAATGCATTATGTTAGAAATAAGTAATACTAAAATCCGTGCTTCTAATTTGAAGCTATTAATGATTTTTTTGGCAGCGATTTTCAGCAGTAATTTTTTATTTGCACAGTCACTGCAAAAAGCCCATCCGTCTGCATGGGCTTGGCAAGTGAGTAGCGATCATCGAACACTGTATTTACTAGGAGAGTTGCACAATTTCTCTGGCCCATCGTCTCTAAAAATTGATCATTCGTTAGGGAAAAAATTATTTGAGATATCTGAGCTTGTGTACCAAGAGCCTGCACAAATAGAGTCAACAACAAGCACAGTTTCTCTATCCAAAATTGTTTCACAAGAAACTTGGCAAACTATTGCAAACGAATCTAAAAAAATATTTTTTGAGTTGGGTACAGGGAACGAAGCAGAGAAAGTAGCGCTTCATAGGCAATTCTTAGCTGAACTTGAAGTGGCAGATCCAGTCTCTGCTTACGTAAACCTCGATATGGTGTCAAATCTAAAGCGTAAAAAATCGCAGCCTAATTTACGATCTTATTCCGGGCTTAGCAGCATACTTCAAGCCCTAAATAATCAAACTGGTAAGAATAAAATTATACATATTGAAGATGGTTCAGCTGTAGACACTAGCTGGCGAAAGAATTGCAACTCGCAGTCCAAAGCGGAAGTTATCCTTAAAGCGGGCATTGACAGCATGACCTCAGGCCGTACTTATGAAGAAACAGACACAATGAAAACACAAGGCATTTTCTTTGGTAACGATCTAAACGCCATGATTAATGACTTTACATCTTCACCATTTGCTCTGACTATTAATGAATGCGTAATAAATCCACGTAATTTAAATTGGATACTAAAAATCAGTAACTTACTCGAGACTAAGGGCCCACCTGTCAGCATCGTTGTAGGTATCGGTCATGTAGTAGGCGATAAAGGGTTACTAGAACTACTCAAGGCAAAAGGCTACACCGACATCAAACGCATCTATGAGATTAGACCTTAATTGCTTTGCTGTGTTATTTAACCTCCTGCATTTGTGATGCAGCCTTTGCTCCAAACCGAGTCCAGCGAATGCGCGCTAGCTTGCCTTGCTATGGTCAGTTCAGCCCATGGCTTAAGCATTGACTTAGACAGCTTACGTCAGCGTTTTTCTGTCTCGCTCAAGGGCGCTACGCTCAACCAGCTCATGGGCCATGCGGCTGCGCTTAACTTTAGCAACCGCCCGCTGCGGCTAGAGATTGACGAGCTGGCACAGCTGCAATTGCCCTGCATCTTGCACTGGAACCTGAACCACTTTGTGGTGCTTACCAAGGTGGCGCGCGGGCATGTGGTGGTGCTTGACCCTGCGGTGGGCGAGCGGCGGCTCAAATTTGACGAAGTGTCTAAGCACTTTACCGGTGTGGCGCTAGAGCTTACGCCCAATGCCGAATTTGAAGCGACCGACCAGCGCAAGAAAGTAGCGCTTTCTGCGTTGACGGGCAAGGTGCTGGGGCTTAAAAGGGCTTTGTTGCAGATATTTGGTGTGGCACTGGCCCTGCAGGTGTTTGCCATAGCGGCGCCGCTGCTTAACCAACTGGTGGTGGACGATGCCGTGGCTACCTATGACCGTGACTTGCTGACCGTGCTGGTGATAGGCTTTGCACTTCTGCTGTTGGTGCAAACCCTGCTGGGTTTGGCGCGCAGCTGGATGGTGATGGCGCTGGGCATGTCGCTTAGCTTGCAATGGGCCAGCAATGTGTTTAGCCATTTGATCAAGCTGCCGGTGGACTATTTTGAAAAGCGGCACTTGGGCGATATAGTCTCGCGCTTTGGCTCGGTAGGGGCGATTCAGCGCACGCTGACCACCAGTGTGATAGAAGCGGTGCTAGACGGCTTGATGAGTGTGGCGGCGCTGGGCATGATGCTGCTGTATTCTCCCACGCTGACCGCTGTGGTGCTGGCAGCGGTGGCGGCGTACGCGCTGCTGCGCTGGGCGGCGTACCGGCCGTTTCGCGATGCATCGGCAGAGCGGCTGGTGGTGGCTGCGCGGGAGAATACGCATTTTTTAGAAAGCCTGCGGGCCATCGTGCCGCTTAAATTGTTTGGCCGCGAACAGGAGCGGCGCGCCCGCTGGCAAAACCTGCTCATAGAAGTGCAAAACCGCGACGTGCGCACGGCCAAGATGGGGATTGCGTTTAGCACGGCCAACACGTTTATTTTTGGCGTAGAAAACCTGGCTGTGCTGTGGCTGGGCGCTGGGCTGGTAATGCAAACCAGCACGCAGGCAGGCACGCAGGGCCCAGCGGTGTTCACCATCGGCATGCTGTTTGCCTTTATCAGCTACAAAGGGCAGCTCACCAGCCGCATGACAGCGCTGATTAACTTTGCGGTGGACATCAAAATGCTGGGGCTGCACGCTGAGCGGCTGGCCGACATTGCGCTGGCAGAGCCTGAAAAAGACACCGTGCCTGACAACAGCTTGGGCCATTTACAGCCGCGCATTGAACTGCGCCATGTGAGCTTTAGGTACGGTGAGGGTGAACCGTGGATACTGAAAGACGCATCACTGGTGCTAGAGCCGGGCCAGAGCATAGCCATCGTAGGCCCCAGTGGCTGCGGCAAAACAACTTTGCTAAAAATCATTTTGGGCCTGCGCCAGCCGGTGGAAGGCGAGGTGCTGTACGGGGGGCTGCCCGTGCGCCAGCTAGGGCTGCAAAACTACCGCAAACTCATTGGCACAGTGATGCAAGAAGACACCTTGCTAGCGGGCAGCATTGCCGACAACATTAGCTTTTTTGACGTGCAGCGAGATATGGCGCGGGTAGAAGCCTGCGCCCAGCAGGCAGCAGTGCATGGCGACATTGTGCGCATGCCGATGGGCTACCAAACGCTGGTGGGCGACATGGGCTCGTCGCTTAGCGGTGGGCAAAAGCAGCGGGTGCTGCTGGCGCGGGCGCTGTACAAGCAGCCCAAAGTGCTGGCGCTGGACGAAGCCACCAGCCACCTGGACATTGCCAACGAACAGCTGGTAACGCAAGCGCTGGCCGCGCTGCACATAACGCGAATTATGGTGGCGCACCGCCCTGAGACGATTGCCGGGGCGCAGCGTGTGGTAATGCTGCAAGATGGTAAAGTGCACGGGCTGCGGCCCATGCAGCAGCACAGCGAGGCAGCGGCCTACTTGCCTTGAATTCACGCTTATTTTTAGTGCAATTTGTGCACTAAATAGGTCTCTGGCCCAAGGAAATGTTGCACGGACAGCTATGAAAATAATAGTACTAGGTGGTTCAGGTTTTATCGGCAGCCATGTGTGCGAGAAGCTCGCAGCGGCGGGCCACAGCATTACGGTGCCCACCCGCCGTGTGAGCAGTGCCAAGCATTTGCAAATGCTGCCGCGCCTCAACCTGCTGCCCTGCGATGTGCACAGCCCTGCACAGCTGGCCAGCGCCGTGGCGGGGCATGACCTGCTGATTAACCTGGTGGCGGTGCTGCACGGCAGCGAGCAGCGGTTTGAGCAAGTGCACGTGGAGCTGCCGCGCAAGATAGCAGCGGCCTGCCAAGCCGTGGGGCTGCAGCGCGTGGTGCACATAAGCGCCTTGGGTGCTGCGCTGGATGCGCCGTCGGCCTACCAGCGCAGCAAAGCGCGGGGCGAGCAGGTGTTTGCGCACAGCGGCTTGGCTGTGGCCTTGTTGCGGCCCAGCGTGGTGTTTGGCGCGGGGGACAAGCTGCTTAATGTGTTTGCCAGCCTGCAGCGCTTGGCACCCGTGGTGCCACTGGCCGGGGCCGATACGCAGTTTCAGCCTGTGTGGGTAGAAGATGTGGCCCAAGCGGTGGTCAATTTAACCACCGATGCTTACTACCAAAATAATAGCTGGCTGTGCAGCATTTCCTTGGGTCAGAAGGCTAAAGCACCCTCAAAAATAGCCCAAAAGGTGGCGATTTGGGAAGCCTGTGGGCCTGACGTGCTGAGCCTGCGCGATTTGTTTGCCATTGCAGGCCAGTGCGTGGGTGCACGGCGCACCATCTTGCCGCTGCCCCTGCCGCTGGCCAAAGCGCAGGCCTGGGTGATGGAGCACCTGCCCGGCGAGCCGCTGATGAGCCGCGACAACCTGCTGTCGATGCAGGTGCCTAACATTGCCAGCGGCCAACAGGCTACGCTGGCTGACCTAGGCATAACGCCCAGCAGCCTGCGCGCGATTGCGCCTACCTACGTGGGCGCTGCACGCACGCTAGACCGGTACCGCAAGAACGCTTCGCTGGGTTAAGCAGCGCCGAGGCTAAGTAAAGGTAAAGGTAAAGCTAAGGCCCATGCACTTGCACAGCGCGCAAGAATAGCCGCAGTTTTTAGCATCAATGGCCAAACTAGGCTGTGGCAAGATGGCGTTCTGGTTTATTTTTCTCCCAGAGCGGACAACCCATCGGACCACCCCATGCAGCTGTACATAGGCAATAAAAACTACTCTTCTTGGTCCATGCGCCCTTGGGTGCTGCTCACCCAAGCGGGCATTGCGTTTGACGAAGTGATGTTGCGCTTTGACTCTTTTGCTGCAGACTCCGCGTTCAGGCAGGCGATTGGCAAAATCAGCCCGGTAGGCAAAGTGCCCTGCTTGGTGGATGGCGATGTCGCTGGCGGTTTGGTGGTATGGGACACCCTGGCCATTGCCGAATACCTGGCAGAAAAATACCTCGATAAAAAGCTCTGGCCCGAGGGCGTTGCCCAGCGCGCCCGCGCCCGCAGCATCTGCGCCGAAATGCACAGCGGCTTTACCGCCCTGCGTGGGGCTTGCCCTATGAACATTGAAGCCAGCCTGCCCGAGGTAGGTGCCTTGGTGCTGCGCGACCAACCTGGCGTGCAAGCGGACGTAGCCCGCATTGAGACTATTTTTACCGAACTTTTAGACCAGCATGGTGGGCCATTTTTATTCGGCAAACCATTTACCATCGCCGATGCCTACTTTGCGCCTGTGTGCATGCGCTTTAAAACCTACACGCTCAGCCAGCGCCCCGAAATCAACGCCTACATTGGTCGCGTATGTGCGGCACCGGGTGTGGCGCAGTGGATTGCGGATGCGCTGGTGGAAGATGATTTCCGGGACTTTGAAGAGCCGTTCCGTTTGCAGCGGTAGAGCGCACTGGCCATAAACCTCGCTAAAACAAACCATGCGTATCGACGTTCAAATTGTTAACGCCTTCATCGATGGTGAAAATGGCGGCAACCCTGCAGGCGTGGTGGTCAATGCTAACGGCATGACAGATGCACAAAAACTGGCCACCGCCAAAGCAGTAGGGCTGTCCGAAACTGCTTTTGTTTCAGCTTCGCAGACGGCCACTTTCAAGCTGGAGCAGCGCGCACCCACCTACCGGCACATTTCCCACGGCTCAGAGATGATGCTGCGCATACTCTCATCGCTGGGCATTGATGCGCAGCAGATAGCACACCCGCTCACGCCTTGTGTGGTCAGCACAGGTAACTCGTTCTTGCTTATACCGCTGGCAAGCCAGAGCGTGGTTCAGGCATTGCAGCCTCGTCAACAAGCGATCGAAGCCATCAGCGAAGAACTCGATCTGATAGGGTATTACGCATTCTCTCGCACCACCAGGCAAGCAGGTCGCGCGGCAGGTGCCAGAATGTTTGCGCCGCGTTTTGGCATTGCTGAGGAGGCAGGCACTGGCATGGCCGCAGGGCCATTGGCATGTTATCTACACGATGTTATGCATGTCAAAGACAACCCCCTCTTGATCGAACAAGGCTGGCTCATGCCCACACCTTCTCCGAGTCTGATTCAAGTCGATCTGAGCTTGCAGGATGGTCACATCACGCGCTTGATGGCAGGCGGCAGAGCCAAAGTAATGTGGCTTCAAACTGTAGAGGTTTAAATGGTTACTATTTATTTGCGCTGTGTACTCAACACCTCTAAACTGAGAGAGTTTGAGCACTACGGCACGCTGTGGATTCCGCTGGTCGAAAAGTTGGGTGGCAAACACCACGGCTACTTTATGCCCAGCGAGGGCGCCAACAACATTGCACTGGCCTGTTTTTGGGTGAAGTAACCAAGGAATTTAGCATGCCTATCACCACCATTGCCGTGCGCACAAGCTACACGCCTGAGCAGGAAGTTGCCATCATCGAGGCGGTGCAAACCAAGCGCAATGTGTACTAAGCGATCGGACAGTTATTGTGCAAGATATTGCGCTGGAAAACTGGGGCATTCGCTGCGGGCAGGCGGCCTGCGACTTAGAGCTGGGATTTAAACTGGATGTTTAAGCGCAATGTCTAAGCTGGGCACTTAGCGCGCCAACGAGGGCTGGCAACTACAAGCCCGTCATCCAATGCACCGCACCCGAGAAGGTAAAAAAGGCCAGCGCAGTCGACACCAAAATAATGCGCGCAATACGCCCGTTGTTGGCACCAAACTTTTCAGCCAGCAGCGACACATTAGACGCACTGGGCAGCGCGGCCACCAGCACCATCACCGTCAGGCTAAACCGGTCTAGCGGCACGCCCAGCGAGATGGCGGAACTGCCTACCAGCAGGACCAGCAGAGGGTGCAAAATGAGTTTTTTCAAGGCTACGGGCACATAGTCCACCAAGGGTGTGGCATCCTTGCTGGTCATTTGGCTGCGCGCCAGCACCGCACCGATGGTGAACAGCGCCACGGGGGACGCAGCATCGGCCAGCAGGTTGATGGTTTGCATCACTGGCTTAAACGGTACAAAAGCAAAGTAAGACGACAGCGCGCCCGCCACAATCGACCATGGCATGGGGTTCGACAGCACGCCTACCAGCGCGTTTTTTAGGGCGTTTTTAAGCGCCTCTCTAGCCCCTGCACTGCCCACGCCTTTGCCCGCAGTGTCCAAACGCGACAGCGCAATGCACAGCGAGGTGGTCACCAGCATGTCCACCACAATGGTCACTATCGCCGGGCCCGCCGCCTGCGCACCCAACAGCGCCACCAGCAGCGGCACGCCCATAAACCCTGTGTTGGGAAAAGCCGCCACCAGCGCGCCAAAAGCAGCGTTGTTCCAGTCAATGCGCGGCCCCAGCGTGGTGGCCACGGTAAACGCCACCATCGTCAAGGCACACGCCAGGTAAACAAAAAATGTAGACGCGCTGAGCAGCTGCGCAATCGGGGTACTGGCCCCAAAGCGGTACAGCATGCAAGGCAGGGCAAAGTACAGCACAAAGGTGTTCAGCCCCGGAATAGCCGCCTGCGGCAGCACACCGCGCCGCGCCGCCAGGTAGCCTAGCAGCACAAGAACAAAGAACGGAAAGGTGACGAGCAGGACTTGGAGCACAAGGCTATTGTCTCAGCACACATGCTGCGAGGTTTGCATTGGGCTTACGCAATGGGGCAGCGACTGTTGAATTTGGGCTGCTCAGCTTTAAAAAGCTCAGCCAGTGCGGCAGATGCTACTGACTTGAAATTCCGCCCTCTAAAACAACATTAAAAATACAGCCAAAGGCACTACAGCCAGCGCTAATGGTGCGGTTTTGCGCAATTTTTCAATTTCATCATGAGGCATAGCCTCTTTGCTCACCACTATGCAGGCCGCGCAGCCGTGGTCGTGCGCTAGACGCGCGGCTTTGAGCACATCTTTGTGCTGTACTTCGTTGCGGTATTTCACCTCGATGGCAATGCGCGTGTGGCCTAAATCGACTATGAAGTCCATCTCGTCGTGGGCTTTGCCGGTGTGTTGTCTCCAGTAGCCCAGCTCAACCAAGCCGGGCCAGCGGCGCAAGTGGTTGGCCACTACGTTTTCAGCATACGCGCCCATCAGTGTGGGGTCAGCCACCATTTGCGCTTGGCTGAGTTTCATGACGGCGTTGCGTACCGCCAAGTCTACTAAATAGGTTTTAAAGTTGCCCGCCTTGGGGGTGGCTTTGGTGCTGGTGTGCTTGTGCAAGCGCCATACCAAGTCGGTGGCCTCTAGCAAAGGGAAATAGCTTTCTATAGTTTTTCGATCTAGCTCTATGGCCTTACTCAGCTGGGCCAAGTTGGTTTCTCGGCCCGGGTCTTTGAGCAGACCTAGGTAGAAGCGGCGCAGCATTTCTGGTTTGCGAAATTCGGCTGCTAACAGTAAGTCTTCAAATATGACGCGCTCGACTTGGTTTTGGTAGAGGTATTCTTGTTTGGCCAGTTGGGTGGGGAGCGCCCAGACTTCGGGGAAGCCACCTTCATAGAGAAAATTTTCTACATCGCCCTGCCACAAGGCACCCACTTCGGCCATAGTGACTAGTGCTTGTTCAATCGTGAAAATTAATCTCCCTACATCTGACGTTTGCGCCATTTTTTCAGACCGCGCAATCGACTTATTGAATGCAGTATTCATAAGATTCGAACTGAAAAATAATTTCCACTCCCGAAAACTAAACGGCAACACATGAAAATCCTTAATCCGCCCCAGCAAGCTCTCCCGTGATTTTTTAAAAATCGGTGTGCTCGCCGACCCCGACACCACAATGCGCACCGGTGTCTTCAGGTCGTAGTATTTCTTCAGGTACAGCTCCCAGCGGGGGAAGCGCTGAATCTCGTCAAGAAACAAGTACGTAGCTCCCTCGCGGGATGCGTGAGCCGCAGCAGCCACCAAATCATTAAAAAACTTGTCTTGGTTAAACCCTGGAAAATCCAACAACGGGTCTTGCATCGAGAAGTAGACGATGCGCTGGGCTTGGGCAGCGGGGTCTGGCGCGTCAGCAATAATTTTTTGAATGCATTGTTGTAGCAGCGTAGTTTTGCCCACCCGGCGCGGCCCGGTAACTGAGACCATTTGCGGCAGCGTGGTAACGTCGGCATATATCGCTTCAAATACGTCACGCCGAAAGCCGGGCAGTTGCGCAAAAGCACCCTCTAGGTTGCCAAGCCAAGGGCTGTAGGGCGCAATTACCTCAAATTCTGTGAAAAACATAGTAGCTAAGTTGTTGGTACAGCTAAATAATATCCAATATTATGTTTATTTAGTACCGTAATGTCAAATAAACATAATTCAGCTCTTTTGCGTACCCATAGTAAAGTCGCCCAAGCCAGCCGGTATGATTCGCGGCTTCGCGCCTAACTCCTCCATCGCTTTATTTGCACCCCATGTCCTCCACCGGCCCCGGCCTCAATATTGCCCAGCAAGAGGCTGTTAACTACCTAGAGGGGCCCTGCCTGGTGCTGGCGGGTGCGGGTTCGGGCAAAACGCGGGTAATTACCCACAAGATTGGCCGTTTGATTCAGGCCGGTGCCACGGCCAGCAAAATTGCCGCGATTACCTTTACCAACAAAGCCGCTGCCGAGATGCGTGAGCGGGCCAAGGGCTTGGTGGGCAAACCTGCCAAAGAGGTGGTGATTTGCACCTTCCACGCCCTGGGTGTGCGCATGCTGCGCGAGGGCGGGCACGCGCTGGGCCTGAAACCGCAATTTAGCATTTTGGACAGCGACGATGTGCTCTCCATGGTCAAAGACGCGGGAGGCAACACCGACAATGCCGCCGCGCGCCAGCACCAGTGGGCCATCAGCGCCTGGAAAAACGCGGGGCTAACGTCTGCCGACGCGCTGGCACAGGCCAAAGACGACAACGAGCGCGTGACCGCCACCATCATGGGCCGCTACGAAGAGCGCCTAACAGCCTACCAGGCGGTAGACTTTGACGACCTGATTGGCCTGCCGCTCAAGCTGTTGCAAAAATCGCCCGAGATTACCCAGCACTGGCAAGATAAGTTTCAGCATATTTTGGTAGACGAATACCAAGACACCAATGCCACGCAGTACGAGCTGCTTAAGTTGCTGGTGGGTAGCAAAGGGCGTTTTACAGCTGTGGGCGACGACGACCAGTCGATTTACGGCTGGCGCGGTGCGACGCTGGACAACCTGAAAAAGCTGCCGATTGACTACCCGCAGCTCAAGCTTATCAAGCTGGAGCAAAACTACCGCAGCACCAGCGCTATTTTGCGCGCCGCCAACAACGTGATTGGCCCCAACCCCAAGCTGTACCCCAAAACCCTGTGGAGCGACCTGGGCGAAGGCGAGAGCGTGCGGGTGGTAGATGCCGACAACGAAGAGCATGAGGCCGAGCGGGCGGTGGCGCGCATTCAAAGCCTGCGCGCAGGCGACATGGCCACGGCCACCACCGCAGGTGCAGCGCAGTACAAAGAGTTTAAAGATTTTGCCATTTTGTACCGCGCCAACCACCAAGCCCGCGTGCTGGAGCAGGCGCTGCGCAAGGCCAACATTCCGTACAAAGTGTCGGGCGGGCAAAGCTTTTTTGACCGCGCCGAGATCAAAGACCTGTGCAGTTGGCTGCGTTTGATTACCAACAACGACGATGACCCGGCGTTTTTGCGCGCCGTCACCTCGCCCAAGCGCGGCATTGGCCACACCACGCTGGCCCAGCTGGGCAGCTTTGCCACGCAGTACAAGCTGGGCTTGTTTGAGGCGCTGTTTTCCAACTCGCTGGCCACGTCCATCAACGCCCGCAGCATCGGCGGGCTGCACGAGTTTGGCCGCTATGTGAACGACCTGGAATACCGCGCACGCCACACCCTAGGCGCCGAAGCAGCAGGCGTCTTTTTAAACGATTGGCTCAAGGACATTGGCTACGAAAAGCATTTGTACGAGTCTGAGGACAACGAGAAAATTGCCGCCAGCAAATGGACCAACGTGATCGACTTTTGCGACTGGATGGCCAAGCGCTGCGGTGGCGAGATAGAAGACGCAGGCGGCGTGACGATGGAGCGCGAGGTGAAAACCCTGCTGGAAGTGGTGCAAACCATCTCGCTGCTGTCTACCCTGAGCGACCGCGAAAAAGACCAAAACGTGGTGACCCTGTCGACCCTGCACGCCTCTAAAGGCCTGGAGTGGCCGCATGTGATGCTGGCAGGCGTAAGTGAAGGCATGCTGCCCTTTAAGCTAGGTGAGGACGATGCCAGCAGCACCGACGCCAAGGCCGCAGCCAACGAGGGCATTGCCGCCAGGCTGCAAGAAGAGCGCCGCCTGATGTACGTGGGCATTACCCGCGCGCAGCGCACACTGGCAGTTAGCTGGCCCAAGAAAAAGAAAAAGGGCCGCGACATGGTCAGTGCCCAGCCCAGCCGCTTTATTGCCGAGATGGCGCTTGAAAAAACCACCGCCAAAGAAGACCCGCGTGAAAAGCTGCGCGCCTTGCGCGCCGAGTTTGCCCAGCGCGCCGAGGCTGCTGCGGCCACGGCCGAGCTGGCCAAAGCCACCGCCACCTGATGCAAGGCAAGTGTTCCATGCCCACAGCTTATTTTAAATACTGCAAACCAAGTACTATGGTTTTAATAGCTGCTTGTGCAGCATTTCCTTGGGCCACAGCGCAGAATAGCACCCCAAATAACAATGGGGACAGCACTGAAAAGCCTGCTGCAGCCTGCCCACTGCCCACCGAAGTGCGCAGCACCGACTTGTATGGCAGCTGGACGCTAGAGCTGCAGTTACCAGGCAGTGCAGCGCCCGCTGTGCAACGCGGCAAGCTCACTTTAGACAAAAACCCTGAGTACGCGGACTCGGTCTCGGGTTGGCTAGAACTGGGCGGCACACGGGTTTTTGTCGCGGGTGATATAGAGGGCGGCAGCCTGAGCCTGGAAGAGTCTGATAACGGTGAGCGCATTAGCGCGGTATGGGAAGGCGCTATGGCCCAAGGCAGCTGCGGCAAAGCCATCACCGGCACACGCCGCGCAGGTGATGAGGCGGGCCAGTTTGTGCTGCGCAAAATAGCGGGCTGGAACTGAGCCGCAAAACAGCAAAAAAAAGACCCGCACTGGGCGGGTCTAACATCCAAGGAAAATTAGTTGTTCAAGTAAGCCGATCAGCGGTTGTAAGCTGTCTCGCCGTGGGAGGTAACGTCCAAGCCTTCGCGTTCGTCTTCTTCCGATACGCGCAGGCCAATCACCAGGTCCACCAGTTTGTAGGCCACTACAGACACCACACCCGACCACACGATAGTGACCATCACCGCTTTGAACTGGATCCACACCTGGCCGGCAATGCTGTAGTCGGCTGGGGTGATCATGGTAGCGGTGACCCAGTCGCCCATGGCGCTGGGGCCACCTAGCGATGGAGAGGCAAACACACCAGTGAGCAAAGCGCCCACTATGCCGCCTACGCCGTGTACACCAAACACGTCTAACGAGTCGTCAGCGCCCAGCAGCTTCTTCAAGCCGCTTACGCCCCACAGGCAAGCAAAGCCAGCCACAGCACCAATGACCAGCGCACCGCCAATACCGACGTTGCCTGCGGCAGGGGTGATAGCCACCAAGCCCGCCACTGCGCCAGACGCAGCACCCAGCATTGAAGCTTTGCCCTTGTGCAAGGCTTCGCCTACGCTCCATGCCAGCACCGCAGCAGCCGTGGCGACCAGCGTGTTGACAAAGGCCAGCGCTGCATAGCCGTTAGCTTCTAGCGCGGAGCCTGCATTAAAGCCAAACCAGCCTACCCACAGCAGCGCAGCGCCAACCATGGTGAGCGTCAAGCTGTGTGGGGCCATGGCTTCTTTGCCATAGCCAATGCGCTTGCCCATCATGAAGGCACCCACAATGCCGGCCATAGCCGCGTTGATGTGCACTACAGTGCCACCTGCAAAGTCTAGCGCGCCCCACTGCCACAGCATGCCGGCCTTAGAGGTCATTGCATCAGCCACTTCTTTGCTGGCGTACGCGTCAGGGCCCATCCAGAACCACACCATATGGGCAATAGGCAGGTAGCTGAAGGTAAACCACAGCACCATAAAGGCCAGCACTGCAGTGAACTTGGCGCGCTCAGCAAAGGCACCCACGATCAAACAGCAGGTAATGCCTGCAAAGGTCGCCTGGAAAGCAGCAAACACAATCTCAGGAATCACTACGCCCTTGCTGAAGGTTGCGGCGTTGGCAAAGGTGCCTGCAACGTTGTCCCAAATGCCTTTCATGAACAAACGGTCGGTGCCGCCAATGAATTTATTGCCTTCGGTAAACGCAAAGCTGTAGCCGTAGATCACCCACAGCACCACGATCAAAGAGAAAGTAACCATGACCTGCATCAGCACAGAGAGCATGTTTTTGCTGCGCACCAAGCCGCCGTAGAACAGGGCCAGGCCAGGAATCGTCATCAAAATAACCAGCATGGTGGAGACCATCATCCAGGTGGTATCGCCTTTGTTAGGCACTGGGGCTGGTGCTGCGGCAGCAGCAGGCGCCGCTTCAGTAGCAGCCGCTGCAGGTGCGGTGGCCGCTGCGGGAGGTGCCTCAGCAGCAGCCAGGGTCATTTCAACCGCGCGTGCCTCGTCGGGGTTGCCTGCTTTATTGGTGTCGTCTGGCTTTTTCAGCACAATACGGTCTTCAGCCACACCAGCGGCTTTGAGCGCATCACGCACCGCAAAGGCGCGCTGTTTGGACAGCTCCGCATTTTTAACGGGGTCGCCAGACGGGTCGTTGTAACCAGACAATTGCACTTTGGCGTCTTTGTTGGCGGCTAAAAACTCACTCACCTTTTTCAATGCATCGGCCGACTCAGCAGGTGCTTCTACTTTGCCTGAGGCAAACAGTACTTTGGCTGTCGGGAAGTCCGCAGCGAAGGCATGGCCCGCCAACAAGGTCAGGGCCAAAATAAACAGGGAGATAATCTTTTTCATGTTCTGGTCCTCTGGGTTACAAGGCTTCTTTGCCGGTTTCGCCGGTACGAATGCGCACCACTTGCTCTAGGTCGTAGACAAAAATTTTGCCATCACCAATCTTGCCCGTTCGGGCGGCGGCCTCGATGGCCTCGATCACGCGCTCCACCAAGTCGTCAGACACTGCGGCTTCGATTTTGACTTTGGGTAGGAAATCCACCACGTACTCTGCACCACGGTACAGCTCGGTATGGCCTTTCTGGCGGCCAAAGCCTTTAACTTCGGTGACGGTAATGCCTTGTACGCCCATGCCAGAGAGTGCTTCACGCACTTCATCCAGCTTGAACGGTTTAATAATGGCGGTAACAAGTTTCATAGTTGCTCCTGCGGGTCTAAAAATGGGCGTGTTGTCATGGTGGTTGCCGGGCTTGAAAACCTTCAAAACTTCAGCGTCCAACGGGTGCGACAGGAGCTAATAAGCACAGACCATGCCATACAAATCAGCAGACCGTGCGATAAATCACTTTACAAAACCATAAAGCTGTATTAAATTACAGTACATTAATGTTGAATAAACTTACTTTAACTTACCGGCTACGCACCACCTGCGCTGCACTTGCGTTGGGTTTTCGCTGAATTTGCGCACCATGCAAGGGCATTTTAGTTTTGCACCAAAACAGGGATTAAATTTGTGACAGGCTTTGCTTTGGTGCATTCACGTGCGCTGCTAGGACTCCAAGCGCCTTCGGTGCAGGTAGAAGTGCATTTGGCCAATGGCTTGCCCAGCTTTACCTTGGTAGGCTTGGCCGACACCGAGGTCAAAGAGGCCAGAGAGCGGGTGCGCAGCGCTATTGCCAACGCGGGCCTTGATTTCCCGCATAACAAAAAAATTGTCGTTAACCTCGCCCCAGCAGACCTGCCCAAAGACTCTGGCCGGTTTGACTTGCCCATCGCTATGGGGATTTTGGCAGCCAGCGGCCAAGTCGATGCAGCGCGGCTAAACGGCTATGAGTTTGCCGGCGAGTTGTCTTTGTCGGGTGAGTTGCGGCCTGTGCGCGGTGCTTTGGCGATGGCACTGGCCAGCGCGCAAGCCAGCACGCCGCCGGCAGCGGCTGCGCAGCCCACCCAGCCGCCTACCCGCTTGGTTCTGCCTATGGCCAGCGCACAAGAAGCCGCGCTGGTACCCGATGCGCAAATCTATGCAGCCCGGCATTTGCTTGACGTGGTGGCGCAATTTTTGCCGCAAAGCACCCAAGGCAACGACGCCAGCAGCGACGAAGCGCAAAGTACCGTGCCCCTAGAGCCTTGGTCTCGGCTGGCTTTTGTCGCCCCTGTGGTGCAAACACCACTGCGTGACATGGCCGATGTGAAAGGCCAAAGTGGGGCCAAGCGGGCGCTAGAGATTGCAGCCGCCGGTGGCCACAGCGTACTGATGGTGGGGCCGCCAGGCTCTGGCAAATCCATGCTGGCACAGCGCTTTGCCAGCCTGCTGCCGCCCATGACCACCCAGCAAGCGCTAGAGTCGGCTGCCGTACTGAGCATGGCTGGGCAATTTAAAGTGGCGCACTGGGCCCAACGGGTAGTGCAGTCGCCGCACCATACGGCCAGCGCTGTGGCACTAGTGGGTGGCGGCTCACCGCCCAGGCCCGGTGAGATTTCGCTGGCCCATGAAGGCGTGCTTTTTCTTGACGAGTTTCCGCATTTTTCTCGCGCCAGTCTTGAGGCTTTGCGCGAGCCACTGGAGACCGGCACCATCAGTATTTCGCGGGCAGCGCGGCGCTCTGAGTTTCCTGCACGCTTTCAGTTGATAGCCGCCATGAACCCCTGCCCGTGTGGCTACCTTGGCTCACGCCTGAAAGCTTGCCGCTGCACGCCCGACCAAATAGGCAGCTACCAAGGCAAGCTCTCTGGCCCGCTGATGGACCGCATCGACATCCATATTGAAGTGGCCACCATGGCCAGCGATGAGCTGATGCAAACCGGCCCTGGTGAGGCCAGCAGCCCGGTGGCCCTGCGCGTGCAGGCAGCGCAAGCGTGCAGCATGGCGCGCCAAGGCAAGCCTAACCACAGCTTGGCAGGGCAAGAGCTTGAGCAGCATGTGGTGCTGGACGACGCAGCGCGCAAGTTCATCAACACCGCCGCCACTCGGCTAGGCTGGTCAGGCCGCTCCACCCACAGGGCCCTGAAAGTAGCCCGCACGATTGCAGATTTAGCCGACGCGCAGCGGGTGCAGGTGGCGCACATTGCCGAAGCGATTCAGTACCGCAGGGTGCTGCGCGGAGGTTAGGCTTTTAAGGATGGGGGTATTTTGGAGAGGGGGTGGAGATTTTTGGACGCGAAAGACGCTAAAGACGCTAAAGAATACCAAAATAGAAATTGAAAATTGAAAATTGAAAATTGAAAATTGGAATATCTGCAATTTTTATTTTTATTTTGCGTGTCTATTGCCAACCGTATCTCCACTCTAATTTCATTTTTTGTTTTTGTTTTTGTTTTTGTTTTTTAAACTGGCATTTCTCTCGGCCTCTTTTGTCTGCTTTTTTGTCTTATTTTTTTCTTTTTTTCTTTTTTCTTTTCTTCTTTCGCGTTCTTCGCGCAACCTTAGCGCCCTTCGCGTTCAAAAAATCCCCGTAATTGGCCCCGTATTAGCCCCCTATTAACCCCCGTAATCTAAATTTACAGTTCCAAAGCCAGCGCCACAAATTCAGCCACAGGCACTTCTTCAGCGCGGCGTTGCAGGTCAAACGTCCCTGCAAACTGGCGCGCTTCTAGCCAACGGCCCAGGCTGTGGCGCAGGAGTTTGCGGCGCATGCTAAATGCCGCTTGCACCATGTCTTCTAGCAGGTCAAACACCACGGGGGCCGGCACGGGATGCGGCACCATGCGCACGATAGCGCTCATGACGCGGGGCGGTGGGTCAAAGGATTCAGGCGGTACGTTAAGCATGTTTTCCATGGCGTAGCGCCACTGCAGCATCACGCTCAAGCGGCCATAGGCTGCGGTGCTGGGCACGGCCACCATGCGGTCAACCACTTCTTTTTGCAGCATGAAGTGCTGGTCTTGCACCAAGTGCGCGCAGCCTAGCAAGTGGAACAAAATAGGCGACGAAATGTTGTAGGGCAAATTGCCCACGATGCGCAGCAAAGGCAGTGCAGGGGCTGCAGATGTCGCGGGCGCTGTGACCCCTTGGGCAGCATGCGCAAGGGCTTCAGGCGCTGCATTGTGCGCCGCTGGTTGTGCGCTTTTTAGTTGGGCAAAGTCCACTTTCAGCACATCAGATTCAATTACCTGCAGCTGCGGATGGCTGCGCAGCCGCGCGGCCAAATCACGGTCAAGTTCGATCACGGTGAGCGCGCCCAAGCGCTCCACCAAAGGCTGGGTCATGGCCGCTAAGCCTGGGCCAATCTCCACCATGTGCTGGCCTGGCAAAGGGGCTATAGCGCGCACTATGGCATCGATCATGCCGGCGTCGGTTAAAAAATGCTGGCCGAAGCGTTTACGGGCGATGTGTTTCAAAATAAGGTCTGCTTGTTTGCCTGTCCCGCCTGGTTTACTGCGGCGGTTCGCGCAGCTCAACATACGCTCTGGCACGCACATCTTGCGCCCACGTGACGAAGGCTTGTTCGGTTTTTTTCTCGCGCAAGCCGCCGCGTGCCAGCTCGCGCTGCTCACGCGCGCTCAAGGCGTTTTCGCGGCGCTCTTGCAGTTCGATCAAGTGCACTCCAAAGCGCGACACCAAGGGCTCAGACACTTGGCCTGGTGCCAGCTGGTTCATCACCTCTTCAAACTCGGGCACAAACTGGCCTGGGTTGGCCCAACCGAGATCGCCGCCTTCTTTGGCCGAACCATCTTGTGAATTTTCGCGGGCTGCTGTGGCAAAGTCAATTTGGCCTGCAGTAATGCGGCGGCGCAGGTCGGCTAGGCGCGTGCGGGCTGCGCTCTCGCCCATTTGCGGGCTCAGCCGCAGCAAAATGTGCCGTGCACGGCTTTGCACCACGGCCATGCCCGGCGCGGCAGACTGCTTCTTTTCTACCAGCTTCAAAATATGAAAGCCTGCGCCAGAACGCACAGGCCCCGCAATCGCGCCCACCTTGAGCGGCTGCGTAGCCTCTACAAACAAGCTGGGGTAGCGTTCGGCGCTGCGCAGGCCCATCAGACCACCGGTAGCGCGGTCAGCTGACTGCGACAATGTTCGGGCTAGCACCGCAAAATCTTCACCTGCACGGGCGCGCTGGGCGGCGCTGTTGGCACGCTCTTGCAGGGTTTGCACCTCGGCAGGGCTGGCAGTTTCGGGCACGGCAATCAGAATTTGGGCAATGTTCAGTTCAACTGCGCCAGCATCTTCACCGCTTTGGCCGTCTTGCTGCTCTTTGATAAATTGGTCTAGTTCAACCTCGCCTACGCTGATGCGGCTTTCCACCTCACGCTCGCGCACCCGGGCCAGCACCATTTCGTCGCGTATGCCGTCACGGAACTGTTTGTAGGAGATGCCATCGGCCTGCAGCTTGCTGCGCAGCTCCTCAAGGCTAATTTGGTTTTGCCTGGCCACGCCTTGCACCGCCACATTCAAGGCAGCCTCGTCAATTTTGACACCCAAATCGCGGCCAAACTGCACCTGCGCACGCTCACTGATCAATCGCTCCAGTATTTGCTGAAGTAGCTCTTGCCTGGGCGGCATGGTGCCTCCACGCTGGCTTTGCTGCTGCTCAAAACGCAGCGCGCGTGAGCGCACCTCATGGTTGGTAATGGGCTCTGAATTGACCACCGCCACAATATAGTCAGCACTGCGCTGGGCAGTGCCGGCCTCGCCAAAGCGCGGGCCCGACAGGCTGGGCGAGGCGCGCAGTGTTTGCGCTTGTGCCCCACCTGCGCACAGGGTAGTTGCACACAAAAACAAAGCCAAAGGGGTAGAAAAAAACTTAGTCATAGTTGCTAAACCGGCTGGGGGAGGTAGTGATTTTTTCACGGAGGTACTGGTAGCTAGGGACATTGTCTTTGAGTGTTTTCAAGGGGTTAGTTCCTACCCCCAAGCGGGTAAAACCCACAAACTCGAGCTGGAATGAAATGCGCTTGTTGGCTGAAGTGGCCGTAGTTTGAATGCGGTCAAACACCACGCGGCCTAGCCAGCAGCCTGCATCGTATTCAAAACCAATGACCGTATCTACGATTTTACGGTCTTTCAGGTTGTAGTTCAGGCGGCCCACGCTGTACCAGCGGCCTTCGCCTTGGCCTTGGCCCACGCCCAGGTCTTTGCCTTTGTCGCCCCACAGGTCGTTCAAAGGCCACTGCCAACCCAAATCGACCTGCTCGTTTTGGCTGCGCGTAAACCGGTAGGCGGCGCTGAAAGTGCGGTAGTTGCCGGGGTTAAAGCGCACCCCAAGTGTGCTGCGTTCTGACTCGCGGGTTTTGGGGTTGTACTGCACCACGGCTTCGGTAGACCACTTGGGCGACCAGTTCACATTGGCCCCAAACAGCATGTCAGAGAACCGGGCCGTGTCGGGGCTGCCGCCCGGCAGGCTTACGTTTTGGTCCGCAAAACGCAGGCGCTGGGCATAGGCTACGCGCACCGCTTCGGCCCCAGTGTCGGGGTCGAGCAGGCGTGACGTAACGCCTAAAGTGAGCAAGTTGTCGTCCGCGATACGGTCATTGCCCACAAAGCTGTTAGTGCCGTAAATGCTGGCAAAGTTAAAGTCGTTGGCACCGCTGTCGTAGTTGGGCAGAGCAGCCTGGTTGCGAAACGGCGTGTAAACGTACAAGGCGCGCGGCTCTAAGGTTTGGGTGAAGCTGCGGCCAAAATAGCTGGCGTCGCGCTCAAAAATTAGGCCGCTGTCTAAGCTGGCAGTGGGTACGGTGCGCTGGGCTTGGGTTGTGCCGTCGGCCAGTGGGCTGTCTAACCTGTAGTCGGTGCCATGCAATTGCAGCTTGGGTGTAAAAAAGTAAGCGGGTGAGGCCCACGGCTTGCTCAGTTGGGCCTGTAGGTAAGTGCGCCGACCGTTGGGTTGCAAGGTAAGGGCGCGGTCGGCGCGAAAGCGGGTGGTGTCCAACTCGCCCGACACATCCATACCGCCCGCAGCAGCCCAGTTATTTTGGGTAAAGCGCGCGGTAAATTGCGGCAACCGGTCATAGGGCGGGGTGATGATGGCACCTGCTACTTGCAAGGTTTGCCATTTGAGTGCGCGTGCATTGAGCGAGAACGGCCCGCGCGCCCAAGCCAAGGTGCCATCGGTGGCCAGCAAGCGCTGGGTGAGCGAGCTGCTAGCGCGCGGAAAGTCGCGCCAGTAGTCGGCATCACTCACCCGGTTAACCGACAAGCCCAGCGCCACATCGCCGATCGGCGCGATCGGGTTACGCAAGATGCCGGTGTGGCTGGTGGTCAGGCCCCAGCGTGTGGCGGCGCGCAAGCGGTCGGCGGGCAACAGGTCGTAGCGGGCCAGGCCGTTGTAGTCGGTCTCGCGGTAGCGAAACTCGGTGCCTATGTTGATACCGCGCTTGCTCATGAGGCTGGTGTAAATCGTGGCATCGCGGTTGGGCGCAATGTTCCAGTAGTAGGGCACCGACAGGTCTACGCCGCTGACGGTGTCGGTGTTAAAGGTGGGCGGCAGCCAGCCCGATTTACGTGCGTCAGACAGCGGGAAACTAAGCGATGGCAAGGCCAAGATAGGCACGTCATAAAAACGCAATTGCACATCGGTGGCCTCGCCGGTTTGCGTCTCGGTGTCAAAGTTAACCTGTGCGGCTTTAAGCACCCAGTCGGGCATCCAGCTAGGGCCTGGCCTGCGGGTGCAGGAGGAGTAGGTGGCCTGGCGCGCCAGCGAGCGGTTGGCATCGGTAAATTCAAAGCGCTCGGCCTGGCCGTAGGCCCCGTTGCGCAAAAATTGGTATTCGGTGTTGTCTAAATAGCCTTCGACCGAGTCGAGTTTGATTTGCCCTTCAGAGCCGCTGTAGGTGTTGCCGTCTTTGTTGATGCGCACATTGCCGCGCGCTTTGACCACGTCAGTGGGCTGGTTGTATTCAATCCGGTCGGCGCGAATCACCGCATCGCTGCGCCGCAGCTCGGCGTTGCCCTCGATGATGGTCTCCAGGTCGGGCCGCCCGATGATGCGGTCACCCGTTACAAAACTGGGCTGCTGGCGCACCGTGTCCTCGGGCGTAGTCTCTTGCAGCTGGGGCGAGCTGCGCAGACGCAGGGCGCTGCTGTCGGGGGTGATAGGCAATGGGGTGAGCGACTGGGTGGGCGTGGTACCAGCAGGCACGCTAGGCAAGCTTTGCGCCAGCACCCAAGGCGGTGCGCACAGGGCCAGCACCGCGCAGGGCACCATTGCCAGCGCGCAGCTACGCAGGGGTGCAGGGGCGGTAGTGCGCCGCACCGTAGTAGAAGTGGGCCGCACAGGGGCGGCAAAAAGAGGGTAGCGCTGTCGCATTGAGCGGCAAAATAGGCGGTTAAGTTCAGTCAAACAAGGGTACTTGGGCGCAGCGCAGCAGAATGGGGCACCCTGGGAGCGCGGGCTTTGTAGAATAGATTATCCATGAGTCACGCTACCGCCCCCATTCCCGTTTGCTAAGCCGCCTTCCATGCCTTCTTCAATCTCAACCCCTATTGTGTTGCCTAGCGCCACCCCTGCACCTGCACCAGCGCCCTCGGTAGACTGGCCTAATGCCCCGCGCGGGCAAGCCTTTGCGCAGTGGCTGGCCGGCATCGCTGGCGCGCACAGCCTGCACAGCAGCAGCCTGCGCATTGCCTCGGCCGATGCCAGTTTCAGACGTTATTTACGCATTGATACGCTGTCGGGCACGCCGCGCATCATCATGGACGCGCCGCCCGACAAAGAAGACTGCAAAAGTTTTGCCCACATAGCCCAGCTGCTGGCCCAGGCCGGCCTGCTTGCGCCCGAGGTGCTGGCCTGGGACGCGCCCCACGGCTTTATGCTGCTGACCGACCTGGGCAGTGAGACCATGATGGCGCAGATCAACCGCGGCGACCCCAACGCCAACCTGCCCCGCTACCTGCAAGCGATTGACGCGCTGCTGCTGCTGCAAACCGCCTCCAAGCCCGGTGTGCTGCCGCCTTACGACGCAGCGCTGCTGCAGCGCGAGCTGGCCCTGTTTCCTGACTGGTACATTGGCAAGCACCGTGGCTACAGCTTAAGCCCGCAGCAGCGCGCCACCTTGGACAGCACCTTTGCCTTGATCGTCGAGCGCAACCTGGCCGCGCCCAGTGTGTACGTGCACCGCGACTTTATGCCCCGCAACCTGATGCTCAGCAGCGCCGACCGCCTGGGCGTGCTGGACTTTCAAGACGCGGTGTACGGGCCCATCAGCTACGACATCGCCTCCCTGATGCGCGACGCGTTTTTAAGCTGGGACGAAGAATTTATCTTAGACGTGACCATTCGCTACTGGGAAAAAGCCCGCAAACTGGGCCTGATGGACTACGACGGCTGGGCCAGCGACTTTGGCGCGTTTTACCGCGCAGTAGAGTGGATGGGCCTGCAGCGCCACCTCAAAGTGGCCGGTATTTTTGCCCGCCTGACCCTGCGCGACGGCAAGCCCCAGTACCTGCAAGACACCCCCCGCTTTCTGCACTACATCCGCACCGCCTGCGGCCGCTACCGCGAGCTGGGGCCACTGCTCAAAGTGATTGACGAAGTCGAAGGCACTGAAAACGCCATTGGGTGGTCGTTTGGGCGGATGTAGCACTGCACTATGCTAAAAAATACCATTTTCAGCATCGAATAGGCCTATCGCCCAAGGAAATACTGAATACTGTGCTATTTAATTCATAGTTATCTGTAGTCTCCCATTAGCCTCTGATTAGCCTCTGATTAGCCTCCGCCTAACTTCCCACTTACCACCCACCCTGCCCATGCCGCGTTTCTACACCCCGCAAATCCTCAGCCCAGGCAGCGAACTGGCGCTGGACGCTGCAAGCGCGCGCCATGTGCAGGTGCTGCGCATGCAGCCCGGCACTGTGCTGACTTTGTTTAACGGCCAGGGCGGCGAATATGCCGCTGAAGTTACCCACATGGGCCGCAGCGAGGTGCGCGTGCGCCTGCTGGTGCACCACGCTACAGAGCGTGAGGCGGGCCGGGCGGTGCACATTGCCATCGGCATGCCCGCCAACGAGCGCATGGAGTGGCTGGTAGAAAAAGCCACCGAACTGGGCGCGGCCAGTATCCAGCCCTTGATGACCGAGCGCACCGTGCTGCGCCTCTTGGGCGAGCGGGCCGATAAAAAGCAAGCCCACTGGCAGGCTATTGCGGTGGCCGCGTGCGAGCAGTCGGGCCGCAACCGCGTGCCGGTAGTGCACCCGGTACTGAGCCTCACCGCTTGGCTTAGCCAAGCCCAGCGCCAAGCGGCAGGCACGCTGCGCGGCGTGTTCTCGGTGCACAGCGCCAGCGTGTCGGCCAGCGCTTTTGCCGGTACCAGTGCCAGTGCAGTGTCTGCCGCGTCCAGCGCAGACAATGCCGCCAATACTGCTGCAGCGCCTATTGAATGCCTGTGCGGCCCTGAGGGCGGGCTGAGCCCTGCAGAAGAGGCCGCTGCCATAGCAAGAGGCTATACCCCCGTAGGCCTGGGGCTGCGCGTGCTACGCTCGGAGACTGCGCCGCTGGCGGCGCTGAGTTTGTGGACACTGGGCGCAGCGTAGCACCTAGCAGGGTAGCAACACTGCCATGCTGTAAGCAGCTACAAGCTGCCACAAGCGGTGCCCGTATGGCCCTGGCCTATTGATAAGAAGAACACCTATGAACCGAAATCTCTGGCTGATGGTCTTTGCGCAAGGCCTGTTTCTCACCAACAACGTGGTGTTCATCGCCATCAACGGCTTGGTAGGCTTGGCCCTGGCCCCGCTGGGCTGGATGGCCACACTGCCGGTGATGGGCTATGTGCTGGGCGGGGCGCTTACCACCGGGCTGGCAGCGCGCATGCAGGCGCAGTGGGGCCGCCAGCGCTCGTTCCAAACCGGTTTGCTGGTGGCATTGCTATCAGCCTTGGTGTGTTTTTATGCAGCGGTGACGCGCAACTTCTATGTGCTGTGTGTGGCCACGGTGGTGGCGGGCTACTACAACGCCAATGCCCAGCTGTACCGCTTTGCCGCTGCCGAGCTGGTATCGCCCGAGGCGCAAAAAACCGGCGGCAAAGAAAAAGCCGTCTCTTGGGTGCTGGCGGGCGGCTTGATAGGTGCCATTGCCGGGCCCAACCTGGCCGCCGCCACCCGCAGCCTGATGGACGTGCCCTTTGCCGCCGCCTACCTGGCACTGGCGGGCGTGGCGCTGGTAGGGTTGGTGGTGATGGCTTTTGTGCAGTTTCCCCCCGTGGCCGCCAAGACCAGCGCGGGCACCGGCCGGCCACTGGCGGTCATCATGCGCCAGCCCGTATTTATTGTAGCCGCCGCTGCAGGCGCGCTGTGCTACGGGGTAATGAACCTGCTGATGGCCGCCACACCGATTGCCATGCAGCAGTGCGGTCTGCCCTTTAGCGACGCGGCTTTTGTACTGCAGTGGCATGTGATTGGCATGTTTGCACCAGGCTTTTTTACCGGCCATCTGATCAAGCGCTTTGGTGCGCTGGCGGTGATGGGTGTGGGGGTGGTGCTGATGCTGCTGTGCGTGGTGATTGCCCTGTCGGGCATAGAACTGCACCAGTTTTTAGTGGCGCTGTTTTTGCTGGGGCTGGGCTGGAACTTTCTGTTCACCGGCTCTACCACCTTGGCGCTGGAGGCCTTTGAGCCCGCTGAAAAAGACAAGGCCCAAGCTGCGCTGAACTTTTTTGTGTTTGCCACGCTGGCGCTGTCGTCGTTTGCCTCGGGTGCGCTGGTAACCACCAAGGGCTGGGACTTGCTGAACTACGGCAGTTTGCTGCCCATTGCAGCCACTGGCGCGGCGCTGTGGTGGCTTGCACAGCAGCGCAAGGCGGCGCAGAATGCGTAAAGCGGGTAAGCGGCTGGCACACTGGCATGCTTTTGTCTTATTTTTAACGTACAGTTAACTTGCTTAATTTCATTGTTTCAATTTTTTGGAGAACACCATGGGTTTACTAGATTCAGTTTTGGGCGCGGCCATGGGCGGTGCCCAGCAGCAAGGCGGCGGTTTGGGCAACATCTTGGGCAGCGTGCTGGGTGGCGGCCAGCAGGGCGGTGGTGGGCTCAATTCACAGCTGATTAACGCGGCAATTGGCATGCTGGGCAATGACGGCCAACAAGGCGGCTTAGGTGGCCTGGTGGCCAAGTTTCAGCAAGCGGGCATGGGCGATGCCATGAACTCTTGGGTAGGCAGCGGCGAAAACCATGCCGTTGACGGCGACCAAATGACCAGCGCACTAGGCCAAGACACCATCAGTGACCTGGCCTCCAAGCTGGGCATGAGCCAAGGCGACGCAGCAGGCCAGCTCAGCCAAATTTTGCCCGGCTTGATTAACCACCTGACCCCCGGTGGCCAAGCCCCCGAGGGCGGCCTGGGCAGCGGCACAGACCTGATGGGTATGCTGGGTAAGTTACTACAAAAATAATAGCTGCCTGTGCAGCATTTTCTTGGGTCACAGGCCTTTTTAATAACAAAAAGCTAACCTGCACTCAATTTAAGACCTGTAATTGCAGGGCTTCCTTTTGCACCTTGCCGGTGGCTGTTTTGGGCAGCGAGGCGGCAAACACCACGCGGCGCGGGTGCTTAAAGCGGGCTAACTTGCCGTCAAACAGCGCCAACACATCGGCGGCGCTGAGCACACTGCCCTGCTGCACCACCACCACGGCCACGGCCACCTCGCCCCATGTGGCATCCGGCTGGCCCACCACGGCAGCTTCGGCGATGGCAGGGCAGTCGGCCAGCAGGTTTTCTAGCTCGGCGGGGTAGATGTTTTCACCGCCTGAGATGATCATGTCTTTGCTGCGGCCTACCACCCAGTAAAAGCCCTGCGCGTCTTGCCGCGCCAGGTCTCCGGTGTGAAACCAGCCGTGCTGGAAGGCGCTGTTGTGGGGGTCTTGCCAGTACTGCAGCATTACATTGGGCCCGCGCAGCCACAGCTCGCCTATGCTGCCTTGGGGCACGTCCAGTTCCTTTGGGTTCACCAAGCGTACCTGCACACCCAGACCGGCCTTGCCTGCACTGCCCACTTGCTGCAGTGCATCACTGCGCTGTAGGTAAATAGAGACCGGCCCGGTCTCGGTAGCCCCATAGACTTGGCACACAGGCACACCGCGCGCATGGAAAGGTGCAATCAAGCTGTCTGCCACCGTGGATGCACCCGCGCTAATTTGCCGCAGGCTGGACAGGTCAGTACTGCTAAAACGTGGGTGCTGCAGCACCGCACGCATGGTGGCGGGCACCAGCAGGGACAGTGTAGGGCGCTGCTGCGCTACGGCATCAAGCCAAGCGCCGGCATCAAAGCGTGCGTGCAAACTTACGCTAGCGCCCGCTACCAGCGCAGGCAGGGTTTGAATGCACAAACCGCCCACGTGGAACATGGGCAGCACGGTCAGCACGTGGTCGGTGGGCGCTAAATCGTGCGCATGGGCAGACATGGAGCAATTGGCACACAGGGCGGCCTGTGTGTGCAATGCGCCCTTGGGTTTGCCAGTTGTGCCCGAGGTATATACCAACAGCACAGGGGCTGCAGGGTGGCCTTGCAATGCGGGTAAGCGCGGCGCTGTTGCAGCTTGGGCAGCTTGGCCCGCTGTGGGCAGGTCAGTTACCCTGCAGGCCAAGCCTTCACTGCACATGCGCTGCGCTGCCAGCACCTGTGTGCCCCGCAGCGCTGTGGTTTGCTTTGGCTTGGCAAGCTGGTGGGCCGCAGGCCCATGCATCTCGTCGGCTATTAGCAGCATTACACCTGCATTTTCCACAATAGCCTGTAGCTCTACGGGTGCCAAGCGGTAGTTCAGCGGCACGCAGATAGCCCCTAAGCGTGCCAGGGCCAGTAGCAGTACCACCAGGGCAGGGTCATTAAGCCCAAGGTAGGCCACGCGGTCACCCGGCTGCACGCCAACGGCCTGTAGCGTGCGGGTAGCTGCCAGTACGGCTTGCCACAGCTGCAGGTAGCTGGTAGTTTGCCCGCCGAAGCGCAAAGCGGCATGCTGTGGCCGTTGCAGGGCATGTTGGCAGACGGCAGCGGCCAAAGGCGATGGCTCTGCAACGTCTGCAAGGTTTGTTGCCCACACTGGCGCGGGCAGTTCTGGCGCGGCTGTTTGGGGTACGCCGTGCAGAGCGCGCGTGGTCATGGCACGCCAGCTTACAAGGCGCTTAGCTCGTCGTGTTCGCCCGGCTCGTACAGGCAGTCGCGGCCCAAGCGGTCTATGCACAGCTCGGCTGTCCACGGCAGCATGAGCGAGCCGCAGCGCGAGTCGCGGTACATGCGCTCAAGGGGCAGGGTTTTCAGCATCGACTGGCCACCACAGGTGCGCACGGCCAAGCGGCACAGGTCGTTGGCGTTTTCCATGATGGTGTAGTGCGCGGCATACAAACCTAGGCGAATCTCTTTGCTGGGGTCAACCCGCGCAGCGCGGGCGTTTTGCAAAAATATCGCCCGGGTTTGCTCAAGCTTGACCTTCATCTCGGCCACGGCAATTTGCTTGGTAGGGTACATGCGGCGCTTCACAGGCGGCGTGCCCGGCACCTCGCCGCGCAGGTAGCTGATGGTGAAGTCATACGCTGCCTGCGCAATGCCCATGTAGGTGGGCGACAAGGTGGCAAACATGTGGGGCCAGCGCACTGCGGCCTGGGCGTACAAACCTTCGGGCACCAAACGTTCGATCTCGGGCACAAACACATCTTTGAAGGTCAGCGTGCGCGATACCGTGCCGCGCATGCCCAGCGGATCCCAGTCGCCACTAACCTCTACGCCGGGCAGGGTGCGGTCTACCGCTAAATACAGAGAGTCGCGCTGGGTGGCACCGGGTTTGTCTACCGTGCACAAAATGCCGTAGTAGTCTGCGGCCCCTGAGAGCGAGGCGAAGATTTTTTTACCGTTGACCACATAGCCGCCATCCACCTTTTTGGCCAGCGTACCAAACGGGGCTTTGCCTGCGGCGGCAGCGCCGCCCTCAGAAAAGGGTTGCGAGTAAATTTTGCCATCTTGCACTACCCGCTGGTAGTGCACAGCGCGGTGCGCGGCGTGGTTGGCGCGCTGCTCGGGGCTCATGTCCAGGTCGTCGGCAATCAGGCCTGTCCACATGGTGGAGCTTACATGCATGTTCAGCGTGAGTGCGGTGGCCCCACAGTGGCGGCCAATCTCTGCGGCGGTCATCACATAGGTGGCAAAGTCTGCGCCCCAGCCGCCGTGCTCTTCGGGCACGCAGATGCCCAGCAGGCCCGCGGATTTCATATCGGCGTAGTTCTCAAACGGGAACACCGCGTTGCGGTCAATTTCTTGCGCGCGCGGGGCAAACTTGTTTTTGCCCAGGTCAGCCGCCAGGGCCAGCAATTGCTTTTGCTTGGGCGTGAGCTCGGTATAGTCGCCTGCAATGCACGGCGGTGTGTAGCGGCGCTCGGGCGCTGGACTGGCTTTAGCGGGGGTAGGAAACTCAAGTACTGCGGACATGGGGATTCTCCTTGCGAACGGGTGGCTGAGGGGCTGGTTGGTGTGGTGTAGGACGAGATACGCTAAGTGTTCAATGCGCAAAATGCTGCTGCAGGTAGGCCAGCAGTACTGCATTGAAGGCAGCAGGCTGCTCCATGTTGGCCAAATGCCCGCAACCCGCCAAACAGGTGTAGTGCGCTTGGCTGATGGCAGCGGCCATTTTTTGCATCACCGCTGGGGGCGCGTTACCGTCATGCTCAGCAGCCACGCACAGCGTGGGCACCTTGATGTGGGCTAAGTTAGCACGCTGGTCAAACGACACGATGGCGCGCAAGGCCGCGCGGTAGGTGGCCTCGGGCACTTGGGCCATCAGCTCGGTGGCCAGCAGCTGCCCAGTGCTGCCCGTGCTGTCTGTGCTGTGCGCGAACATACCGCCTACCAAGGTGGCGGCCAAGTGCTGCATGCCCAGGCCAGCGTCTAGCGGTGCAAACCGGTTGTGCAAAAACTGCTGCTGCCAGTCGCCGCCAGGTGTGCCAAAGGCGGGCGATGTGGCCAGCAGTACCAAACCGTCAATGGCGCTGGGGCGCAGCGCAATGGCCTCTTGCGCCACCATGCCGCCCATGCTGTGGCCCACCAGCACATTGCGCGCTGCACCGATGTGGGCTACCAATGCGTGCAGCGCCTCGGTGAGTGCGGCGTTGGTATAAGGCTCAGCCATAGCAGATGCACCGTAGCCCGGCATGTCCCAGGCCACCACGCGGTAAGCTTGCGCGGCCAGCACGGCTTGGCTAGCGGCCCATGCCGCGTGCCCGCCGCCGACACCGTGCAGCAAAAACACCGCAGTGTCGCCGCTGCCTATTGCTCCGGCCCTGTGAAGTATTAAGCCGCATAACGAACCCGCTTGTCCTGGAAGTAGGCCATTACGCGCTCAGGCGATTGCTCCAGCATCGT
>JAYWGO010000142.1:0-4582 GCA_043778205.1 Polaromonas sp.
ACGACATTGCCTGATCCCAAAATTTCCGCGCTTCGAGCCCGGGGCTCTTAATGGGCGGCAACCACCGCAGCGCCGCAGCAGTGCGCTCGTTGGCGTGCTAAGGTTTTTGTTTCGGTTCTGGCTTGTGTGCTGCTTGGGTAGAGCGTAATGTGCACACTATACATTTCATAGCTATTCGTGCACTATTTCCTTGGGCGATAGGCCTAAAACGCTTAAAAACACACCATTCTGCGCTACGGGCTGTTTTGACCCGTTTCCTTCTCCCTTCCCATTTCGCACTCGCCTTCCCCTCACCCTAAGCCATCAAACCAATCCAATATTCGCGGTGCAGCGTGCGCTGTGTGCATGCGCCCCGATTAGGGCTGCGGGCTCGAAGCGCGCAGAACTGGGGATCAGAAATTTAGATGTTTGAGCCGAAGGCGAGTTTCTAAATTTCCCCCAGTTCGAGCACTGCAGATGCTTGCCGAAGGCCCGCTGCCCTGGGGCGCATGCACACAGCGCACGCTGCACCGCGAAGCCCGCGAGGTCTAAAGAGAGAAACGGTTAAGAACCAAAGGCCTCAGAAAATCTAGAAAACTAAAACCCAGCAGAAAGCCAAGAAAGCCTAAAACCGAGGCAGCCCCGGAAAAGCCGCGTCTGACTTAGACTGCCCGCCCCGCACCAGCTCCTTGCCGTACTCTGCACAGCGCTGTAGTGTGGGAATGACCTTGCCGGGGTTGAGCAAACCGTGGGCATCAAAGGCGCGCTTCACGCCAAACATCTGCTCGTTTTCTGCCGCAGAAAACTGCACACACATGCTGCTGAGCTTTTCGATGCCCACACCGTGCTCACCCGTTACCGTGCCGCCCATGGCCACGCTGGTTTCTAAAATGTCGGCCCCAAACAGCTCGCAGCGGTGCAACTGGTCTGCATCGTTGGCATCAAACAAAATCAGCGGGTGCAAATTGCCATCGCCCGCATGGAACACATTGGCGCATTTGAGCTGGTACTTTTTCTCCATGTCGGCAATCGCCAGCAAAATGTCGGCCAAGCGCTTGCGCGGAATCGTGCTGTCCATGCACATGTAGTCGGGGCTGATGCGGCCACTGGCGGGAAAGGCGTTTTTGCGGCCGCTCCAAAAGCGCAGGCGCTCGGCCTCGTCTTTGCTGACCGCAATTGCCGTGGCACCGCAGCGGCTCAGCACCTCGCTCATGCGGCCTATTTCTTCGGCCACTTCTTCGGGCGTACCGTCGCTTTCGCACAGCAAAATTGCCGCAGCATCCAGGTCATAGCCGGCATGCACAAAGTCTTCTACCGCTGCCGTCATGGGCTTGTCCATCATCTCTAGCCCGGCCGGAATAATGCCCGCAGCGATCACGCTGGCTACTGCATCACCGGCTTTGCGGATATCGTCAAAGCTGGCCATAATGCAGCGCGCCAGCATCGGCTTGGGCACCAGCTTCACGGTTACTTCGGTGGTGATGGCCAGCATGCCCTCGCTGCCAATGATGACGCTGAGCAAGTCCAAGCCCGGCGCGTCCAGTGCGTCGCTGCCCAGTTCTACCACTTCGCCTTCAATGGTAAAGCCCTTAACTTTTAAAATGTTGTGCAAAGTCAGCCCGTACTTGAGGCAGTGCACGCCGCCTGAGTTCTCGGCCACGTTACCGCCTATGGTGCAGGCAATTTGGCTGCTGGGGTCGGGTGCGTAGTACAGGCCCAGTGGGGCTGCCGCTTCGCTGATGGCCAGGTTGCGCACGCCGCACTGCACCAGCGCAGTGCGGCTGAACTTGTCGACTTTTAAAATTTTATTGAACTTGGCCAGTGACAGCGTAACCCCGTGTTTGTGCGGCATGGCACCCCCGCTCAAACCCGTGCCCGCGCCGCGTGCCACCACCGGTACGCGCAGAGCGTGGCACAGTTTTAGCACCGCCGCGACCTGGCCCTCGGTTTCGGGCAGCACCACGCACAGCGGGCGCTGGCGGTAGGCGGTGAGGCCGTCGCATTCGTAGGGCGCGGTGTCTTCGTCGTGCCACAAAATGGCGTGCTGCGGCAGCGCAGCCTTCAGGCCGGGGAGCAAGGTGGCCAGCAGGCTGGTTTTTTGCAGCGCGTCAGACTGCTTGGAGGTAACTGGTGCATTCATGGGTTTACTGTAGCCTGTTATGGCGCGCAGTGGTGTGAAAACCCTTTCACGCCAGCGTGAAATAAATAGCACACGCCAGCGTGAAATAAATAGCATACGCAAGCGTGAAATAAACAGCACACGCCAGCGCGAAATAAATCGCACATGCGCTGGCGCGAAACCTGCATTGCCCTGTGCTGTACCAATGCTAGTATTACCCCCATGACCTCGCTGGAACTCACACTGCTCTACCTGCTGGCCGCTGTGCTGGGCGTGGTGGCGTGCCGGTCGCTCAAATTACCGCCCATGCTGGGCTACCTGACCGTGGGCGTGGTAATTGGGCCCAACGCGCTGGCGCTGGCGCAAAACTCGGCCAGCATTCGCTACCTGGGCGAGTTTGGCGTGGTGTTTTTGATGTTTGTGATTGGCCTGGAATTTAACCTGTCCAAGCTGCGGGCCATGCGCCAACATGTGTTTGGCTTGGGGCTGCTGCAGGTCACGCTGACGGTTATTTTGGCTACGCTGGGCTCGCTGTTCATGGCCGCGCTGGCGCAAAGCTACTGGAAAATGTCGTGGCAAAGCGCGCTGGCACTGGGCGGCGCACTGTCCATGAGCAGCACCGCCATTGTGGTCAAGCTGATGATTGACCGGCTGGAAATGGACAGCGAACACGGCAAGCGCGTGATGGGTGTGCTGCTGTTCCAAGACCTGGCCGTGGTGCCGCTGTTGGTGCTGATTCCGGCACTGGGCGCCAGCCCGGAGAAGCTGGCCTTGGCGCTGGGCCTGGCCGCTGTCAAAGCCACTTTTTTGATCGCTATCTTGCTTACCGGCGGCCAGCGCGTGATGCGCTGGTGGCTGACCTTGGTGGCGCGGCGCAAAAGCGACGAGCTGTTCATTTTGAACCTGCTGCTCACCACGCTGGGCTTGGCCTGGCTGACCGAGGAGATGGGCCTGAGCTTGGCACTGGGCGCTTTCATTGCGGGTATGCTGATTTCGGAGACCGAGTACAAACACCAGGTAGAAACCGACATTCGGCCTTTTCATGACGTGCTGCTCGGCTTATTTTTTATCACCATCGGCATGCTGCTGGATTGGCGCTTGGTACTAGAGCGCTGGCCACTGGTGCTGCTGCTGACCGTGCTGCCGGTACTGTTTAAGCTGGTGTTGGTAACCGCCTTGGCCAAGGCCTTGGGGGCCAGCGCAGGCGTGTCGCTGCGCACCGGCTTGTACCTGGCGCAGGCGGGAGAGTTTGGTTTTGTGCTGCTAACCTTGGCGCAAAAAAATGCGCTGGTGCCGCCTGCGCTGCTGAACCCCATCTTGGCCAGCATGGTGCTGTCGATGCTGGCCACGCCCTTCATCATCCTGTACAGCAACCGGATTGTCATGAAGCTGGTGGCCAGCGACTGGCTGCAACAGTCACTGCAAATGACCACCATCGCCCGCAAGTCGATCAATGCCAACAAGCATGTGATTATTTGCGGCTACGGGCGCTGCGGCCAAAACCTGGCCCGCATGCTAGACCAAGAGCACATTCAGTCGATGGCACTAGACCTGGACCCCGACCGCGTGCGCCAAGCCGCCGCAGCGGGCGACTCGGTGGTGTTTGGCGACGCCGCGCGCTTGCAAGCGTTGATGGCAGCAGGCCTGGCGCGCGCCAGTGCGGTGGTGATCACCTACCTGGATGTACCCGGTGCGCTCAAAGTGCTGGCCCATATCCGCGCGCATGCCCCGCAGGTGCCGGTGATTGTGCGCACCCAAGACGACCACGACCTGGAAAAGCTGCAAGCCGCCGGTGCCACCGAGGTGGTGCCCGAGTCCATCGAAGGCAGCCTGATGCTGGCCAGCCATGCCCTGGCCTTGGTGGGCGTGCCCATGCGCCGCGTGATTCGCACCGTGCAAGACCAGCGCGACGCACGCTACAGCCTGCTGAGCGGCTACTTTCATGGTGCCGACGACGACACCGCAGACGAGCTAGACCATGCACGTTTGGCCACTTTCACCATGCCCTTGTCAGCCAAAACACTGGGCCAGCCGCTGGGCGATTTGGCTTTGCATGCAGTAGGCGTGCGTGTAGTAAGCCTGCGCCGCGCGGGCGGGGCACTGGTACCTGTCAGCGACACCTGCACGTTGCAAGATGGCGATACGCTGGTCCTCAGCGGCAAGCCTGAGGCGCTGGCTTTGGCTGAAGGCAAGTTACTCAAAGGCTTTTGATTTGGTTACTGCAGCGCATTTGCTGTTGTATGGACTGGGTAGAACCAGGAAATTTGAGCTAAATAGGGTATGGCCCAAGGAAATGCTGCATAAGTAGCTATGTATTTTGTAGTGGCTTGGTTAGTTTTATTTAGGCTCTTTAGCAGCCCGTGTCAAAGCTTTTGTGGGTCTATTTACCTTGGTCGGGCGACGGGACATGTTATTTGCAAACTTCCGCGAATCACGCGCAGGTAACCTGAGTATTTGCCCGTTTGGTAGTACGACGCGCCTTCG
>JAYWGO010000143.1:0-50758 GCA_043778205.1 Polaromonas sp.
ATTTAGATTGCTCTAAACCCCCTTTGCCCATCCCACCGGAGAGATGTTGCAAGCCTCTCAGCGATTAAGCTGCGAGTGCGAAACGTTCGTCGTTTGCAGTTAGGTTTTTTGAATTTGTTTAACGAGCACATTCAGCTCGACATGCCCTACAAGACGTCCAGTCCTCGTCGAAACCAGTACAGCCCCTAGAAGCTTCTATTTTACGCCGAGTTGGTAATTTTCAAGATGCCTTAGGCAACAGAGGGGTTTGCGGCTTATATGCTCTTTATTTAATAGCATAGTGTGCATATTTTCCTTGGGCGCACAGTGGTATTAGTCAAAAAATAAGCCAGTTCACCGTTTACTGCAAACGCAAAGCAAAAGGCCTCGCTAAACAGCGAGGCCTTTTTGTCTTTGGGTGCTCAGTTAAGAATTAACGGCCAATGATTTTGACGATTTTTGGTTTGCCGGTTTTAGCGAAGCTGCTGGCACCGGTTTTGCCGGGTACAAAAGACTTCTTGGCAGGGCGCTTGTCGTCGCTTGGGCGGGGAGCCCAAGTGGCTGTGCGCTCTGGGCGCTGGAAAGGGCGCTGTTCGCCGCGCGGGTCTTGACGAGCGTCTTGGGGGCGACGGTCTTGCGGTGGCCGGCTGTCGCGGTCTTGACCGCGCTCTTGGCCACGGTTGTCGCCAAACGGTGCGCGGGGTACAAAGTTACGGTCGCCGCCGCGGTCTGCGTTGCGGTTTTCAAAACCTCGGTTGTCGCCACGGTTGTCGCGGTTCTCAAAGCCGCGAGGTTCTTGGCGTGGGGCGCCAAATCCGCGTGGGTCACCACGTTGGTCACCGCCGAAACCACGCTGCTCTTGATGCTGGCCTTGGCCTTGGTCGCCGCCGCGCTGGTCAAAACCACGCTGGTCACCACGCGGTTCTTCGCGCTGTGGGCGTCCACCCCAGCCGCCTTCGCTGGCGTTTTTGGTACGGCCACCAAAGCCACCGCCGCTGTTGCGGTCGTTAAAACCACCTGGGCGCGGGCCATAACTACGTTGTTCACTGCGCTCGCCACGATCACCACCTCGGTCACCTCCACGGTCATTGCCTCTGTCATTACCTCTGTCGCCGAAGCTTGGACGTGCACCAAAACTTGGCCGGCTTGGGCGCTCGCGGGTGGTGGGCTCCAGGCCTGGAATCACTTCTGATTTGATAGGCTGCTTGGTGAAAAACTCAATATCGCCAATTTTGCGGCGGTCACGAAACTCGGCAATCGTTACTGCAGTGCCGTCGCGGCCAGCACGGCCGGTACGGCCAATACGGTGGGTGTAGTCTTCAGCTTTCATGGGCAAGCCGTAGTTAAACACGTGGCTAATGCTTGGCACATCAATGCCGCGTGCGGCAACGTCCGTGGCAATCAAAAACTGAATACGGCCTTCGCGCAGCATGCCTAAGCGGCGGTTGCGCATGCCTTGGCTGAGCGCGCCGTGCAGTGCCGCAGCGGCAAAGCCAGAGTCTGCCAGGTCGTTAGCCAGGCCGTCGCACTCTACTTGGGTGCTGACGAACACAATGGCTTGCTCAATGGTGGTGTCGCGCATCCAATGGTCTAGCAGCTTGCGTTTGTGCTGCATGTTGTCTGCCCAAAACAGCACTTGCTTGATGTTTTTATGGCCGTCTTGCGGTGTGTCGATGGTGATGCGCTGAGGCTCGCGCATGACGCGGGCGGCCAGCTGCTGAATGCGCGGCGCAAATGTGGCGCTGAACATCATGGTTTGCTGGCGGTCTACAGTAAGCTGGTTAATCTCGGCCAAATCGTCGCTAAAGCCCAGGTCGAGCATACGGTCGGCTTCGTCTACCACCAAAAACTTCACGTCTTGGCATTTGATTTGGCTGCTGCGCTGCAAGTCAAGCAAACGGCCCGGCGTAGCGACGATGAGGTTGGCGTTTTGCAGCTTGGCAATTTGCAGCTGGTAAGGCATGCCGCCGATGACCGAGGCTATGCGCACACCGCGCATGTGACGCACCAGGTCAATCGCGTCGTTGGCCACTTGCTGGGCCAGCTCGCGTGTGGGGCACACAATCAGCGCGCCGGGGTTGGGCGCTTTGAAGTTGCGGGTGTTGGTGGGGTCTTTGCGCTTGGCCTTTTTAGGCGGGATCTCACCGCGCATTTTGGCGGCTTCCATTTCCGCTTGGTATTCAGCCTTCTCGGCAGCTTCTTTTGCCATCATGTCGGCTTCTAGCCAATGCAGCACGGGCAGCAGAAAGGCAGCGGTTTTGCCGCTACCGGTTTGGCTAGACACCATCAGGTCTACAAACTTTTTGTCACCCGGCGATTGCAGCGCCATAGGGATAGCTTTGAGCTGAACCGGTGTGGCTTTGGTAAAACCCATGTCTTTGGTGGCTTGCACCAGCGATGGCGACAGGCCCATAATTTCAAAGTCGCTTGGGCCGGTGGGCGCTTCGGGTTCAGCCTGGGTTTCTACAAACTCTTCTTGCGCAGTTTGCTCGCCAGAGGGTGAGTGGCTGTCAATGGCATCATGCGCTACGGTATCAATAGCTGCTTGTGCAGTATTTTCTTGGGCTTGCGCCTCAAAAGACTGAGAAACTGCAGTCTCTAAAATAGTTTCGTTCATTTGGAAATCATCATTCATGTTCACGCGTACAGGCGCGCACCCACATGCCAGTAGCGGCGGGTGCTAGCCATTCCTTTGAAAGGCGGTGTCTTGTTGGGCAAGACGGTTGATACAAAAACATCAACCAACCAACAAGTTCAGCATGAAAGTGTTTTTAAAACTGATAAGTCTTAAAACTTTGATGCGATGACCACGAAAGTGTGCCGTGGTCTATGGAGTGTGGCAGATGCACAAATTCACTGAATTTTTCAGCGAAGATTACTATTATAGCGCGCCTAGGGTTTTCCCGCAAGCGAAGGTTTGGGCAATCTTCTCTAAAATACAAAGCTATGCCATTTTCACCCTCTGAACGTACCCTGCTACTGGCTGTCAAAGGCGTCGGCCCCACTGTGGTGCGGCGGCTGGAAGAGATGGGCTTTGGCTCGCTGGCGCACTTGGCCAAGGCCAACGCGTTAGATATTGTGAGCCAAGGTGCCAAGCTAACCGGTTCGTCATGCTGGAAGAACAGCCCGCAGGCCAGAGCGGCAGTCAACGCAGCTATTGCAGCGGCTGCACTGGCTGCTGCTAATTAGCTGGCTTAATGGCAAGAAAACTGGGGGTATCCTTGGCTAAGGCAGGCCTGCCGCGCCCATGCAGGGCTTGTCTAAACCCCACTAAGCCTCAGCAGTAGGCTCACGGCCCATCAGCATGGCCACGGCCTGTACAGGTGCTAGATGGCCATCTAACAGGGCGACGACGCATTGCGCGATCGGCATGTCCACGCCCAGGCTGGCTGCGCGCAGCAGCACGGCGCGGGCGCACAGCACGCCTTCCGCCACATGGCCCAGCGACGCAGTGGCCTCCTGCAGCGGCTGGCCCTGCGCCAGCAGCATGCCCACTTTGCGGTTGCGGCTGAGGTCACCGGTGGCAGTCAGTACCAAGTCGCCCAAGCCGGAGAGTCCCATGAAAGTCTCTGGCTTGGCGCCCAAGGCAAGGCCTAGGCGGGTCATTTCGGCCAAACCGCGTGTTATTAAAGCGGCCCGGGCGTTCAGGCCCAGCACCAATCCGTCGCACAGCCCGGTGGCGATGGCCAGCACGTTTTTGACAGCGCCACCTACTTCAACACCCACGATGTCGTCGTTGGCGTAGATGCGCAGGCTGCTGGTGTGAAAGGCTGCAACCAATGCATCGCGCACTACAGCGTGCGCGCTGGCTGCAACCAAAGCGGTTGGCTGGCCTGCAGCTACCTCTTGCGCAAAACTGGGCCCACTGAGTGCACCCGCTGCCAAACCAGGGGCTACCTGGGCACATATTTCGTGGGCTAGAAGGCCATTTTCTGTACAGGCGTGGTTCTCTAAAGCCTTGTTTTCTAAGCCCTTGCACAGCCAAGCCACTGGCTCGCCCACCCCCGCCAAACAGGACAAGGTAGTACGCAAACCGGCCAATGGCGTGGCGATGACGACCAGATCGTGCTGGCGGGCCAAACTGGGCAGTTCCGTGGTTGAACTGGTACGCACCATCACATTGGCGGGCAGCAAGGTGCCGGGCAAATAGCGCGCGTTGGTGCGGCTGTTGTGCAATGCGCTGGCCTGCTCGGCATCGCGCGCCCACAGCGTTACTGCGTGGCGCGGGGCCGCGCTAACAGCCAAGGCTGTGCCCCAAGCGCCAGCACCTAATACTATTATTTTCATAGCTATCCGTGCAGCATTTCCTTGGGCTAGAGGGCTAAATGGTTAAAAAAATGGCTTTAAAACAGTGTTTTAAAGCCATTGTATTTTGCCAGCACTCCATTTTACCAAGCTACCGCAGTTGCGGGCCGCCTTGGCTTAGTGGGTGATGATTTGACTGCCTTGCTGGGCGGCCAGTGCAGCAGCTGCTTGGGCCTGCTGCTGCTCGTACATGGCTTGAAAGTTGATCTCGCTCAGGTGTACAGGCGGAAACCCAGCGCGGGTGATGATGTCGGCCACGCTGGCACGCAAGTAGGGGTAGACAATTTGTGGGCAAGCAATGCCCATTACTGGGCCCATCTGGTCGTCGGGCAGATTGCGCACCTCAAAAATACCGGCTTGCTTGGCTTCTACCAAAAACACGGTGCGGTCTTTGATTTTGGTGGTCACCGTCGCGGTAACGCACACTTCAAACATACCATCGGCCACAGGAGCGGCCTCTACACCCAGCTGAATGTCCACTGCAGGTTGCTCTTGTTCTAGCAAAATGGCTGGGGAATTGGGCTGCTCAAGCGACATGTCTTTGAGGTAAACACGTTGAATTTGGAACACTGGATCGGTATTGGTAGCAGGGGTATCGGCCATGGTGGATTGGTTGGTTAAAGTCAAAACAAAGCCTGCAGATGTGCAGGCGATAACAGATTATCTCAGGGAAATCAGCCCTGCAGCAAAGGCACCAAGCCGCCTTTGCCGTCGAGTGCCACCAAGTCGTCATGGCCGCCCACGTGGGTTGCGCCAATATAGATTTGCGGCACCGTGCGTCTGCCGGTAATTTGCATCATGTGCTCGCGCGCCACCGGGTCGGTGTCTATCCGGATTTCTTCAATCTGCTCAACGCCTTTACTTTTAAGCAGCTGTTTGGCGCGAATGCAGTAAGGGCAAACGGCGGTGGTGTACATTTTGACGGCTTGCATAACAAATGATTCCAAAGTCTGGGGAGTAAATGGGCTGAAAGTTTGGCGGTTTAGGCTTTTTCTACGGGTAAATTGGCCTCTTTCCAGGCTTTGAGGCCACCCGCTAACACGTGGGTGTTTTCAAAACCTAGCTTTTTAGCCATGCCTTGCACGCGGCTGGCGCGGCCACCCGTGGTGCAAACCAAGATCAGCGGCAAGGCTTTATTTTTAACCAAGCCCGCAAGTTTGGCCTCAATTTCATTAACCGGAATATTTTTAGCACCCCCTACATGACCAGAAGCAAATTCGTCTGTTTCACACACGTCAATCACCACCGCTTTTTCGCGGTTAATCAACTGCACTGCTGCGTTAGGCGACAGGGCACCGCCGCTGAGCAGGCTACCCTTAAGCGTAGGCCACAGCAGCATCGAACCAGCGCCTATAGCCACTACAAACAGCATCCAATTGTCGACAATAAATTTCATTCCAAATTCCAAAAAAACAGGCTACGCAGGCCAAAATTAGCGTTATGCGTAACCCTCTATTCTAAAATGGAACCGCAAAGCGCCCACAAATGCGCACTTTTTGGCCTTTTACCCCTATTTCAACAACTGGCACGCTATGTACAAACTCGTTCTCATCCGCCACGGCGAATCTACCTGGAACCTTGAAAACCGCTTTACCGGCTGGACCGATGTGGACCTGACCGACACTGGCATTGCGCAAGCCAAAAGTGCGGGCCAGTTGCTCAAAACCGAGGGCTATGAATTTGACGTGGCCTATACCAGCGTGCTCAAACGGGCTATCCGCACCCTGTGGCACACGCTTGACGAAATGGACCGCACCTGGCTGCCCGTAGTGCACAGCTGGCGCCTTAACGAACGCCATTACGGGGCGCTGCAGGGCCTGAACAAGCTGGACATGGCCAAACAGTATGGCGACGCGCAGGTGCTGGTGTGGCGGCGCAGCTACGACACGCCACCACCTTCACTAGAAGCGACCGACGTGCGCTGCGAGCGCAGCGACCTGCGCTATGCCAAGCTCAAGCCCACCGATATACCGCTGACCGAATGCCTTAAAGACATGGTGGAGCGTGTGATTCCGTTTTGGAACGAATCCATGGCCCCGGCCATCAAGGCGGGCAAACGCATTGTGGTGGCCGCCCATGGCAACTCGATTCGCGCGTTGATTAAATACCTGGACAACATTGGCGACGACGACATTGTGGGCGTGAATGTACCCAATGGCATTCCGCTGGTGTACGAACTGGACACAAATTTAAAGCCCATTCGCCACTACTACCTGGGCGATGCCGAGGCCGCCGCCAAGGCGGCTGCAGCGGTAGCCAACCAAGGCAAGGCATAAAACGCACCATTAATGCATACCCCAGGGCTAAAGGCCAAAGGCCAAGCCAAGGGTTCAAGTTAAGGGTTTACTTGAAGGTTAAATGGGAACCTGCCAGAGCCCAGAGCACTCCAAGGTGTATATTGGCGAGATTAGAAAGTAGCATTTTTATGAACACGAAACTCAAAATTGCCGGTTGGATCACCATGGGCGCAGTGGCAGGCGCACTGACCACGATTTCGGTGCAGTCCTCTGCCCAGCGTGCGCTTGCCCCACTGCCGCTGGAAGAGCTGCAGCAACTGGCCGCCGTGTTTGGTTTGATTAAAACCGACTATGTAGAGCCTGTGGACGAGAAAAAACTCATTGGCGAAGCCATCAGCGGCATGGTCGCCAGCCTAGACCCGCACAGCCAGTACTTTGACAAAAAATCGTTCAAAGAGTTTCGTGAAGGCACCACGGGTAAGTTTGTTGGCGTAGGCATTGAAATCAGCCAAGAAGAGGGTTTGATCAAAGTGGTCTCACCTATTGAAGGCTCTCCAGCTTTTCGCTCCGGGATCAAAACCAATGACCTGATTACCAAAATTGACGACACTGCCGTTAAAGGCCTGCCGCTAAGTGATGCTGTCAAACGCATGCGTGGTGAGCCCAATACCAAAGTGATTTTGACAATTTTGCGGCGCGAAGAAAACAACCGCGTATTTCCGGTCACCATCACACGTGAAGAAATTCGCACCCAATCGGTGCGCAGCAAAGTGGTGGAACCTGGCTACGCCTGGTTGCGCGTGAGCCAGTTTCAAGACCGCACAGTAGAAGACTTTGCCCGCAAGTTAGAAGAGATTTACAAAGCAGACCCCAAGCTCAAAGGCTTGGTGCTCGACCTGCGCAATGACCCTGGTGGCCTGCTGGACGCGGCGGTGGCAGTGTCTGCCGCCTTTTTGCCTGAAAACGTGGCCATTGTGTCCACCAACGGTCAGCTGGCTGAAAGCAAGTTTACCTACAAGGCCTCGCCTGAGTTCTACGGTCGTGGCCGCTCTGGCCCCGATGTAGTGAAGCGTTTGAACGACAGCACCAAAGGCTACTTTAAAACCGTGCCGCTGGTGGTGCTGGTGAATGAAGGTTCTGCTTCGGCCAGCGAAATTGTGGCAGGTGCACTGCAAGACTACAAACGCGGCACCATCATGGGCAGCCAAACCTTTGGCAAAGGCAGCGTACAAGTGGTGCGCGCGCTAGGGCCAGACACAGGCATTAAGCTGACCACGTCGCGCTACTACACCCCTAATGGCAACTCCATTCAGGCCAAAGGTATCGTGCCTGACGTGATGGTAGACGAAAGCTTAGAGGGCAACTTGTTTGCTGCCCTGCGCACCCGCGAGGCCGACCTGACCAAACACCTGAATACCGGCAAAGGCGATAGCAAGCAAGAAGAAGCTGCTGAAGCCCTGCGCCAAAAAGAGATTGAAAAATCCCGCGAGGAAGCCCGCAAACGGCTAGAAGAGTTCAATAAAAAACCTGAAGCAGAACGCCGTCCCCCTGAGTTTGGCAGCGAAAAAGACTTTCAGCTCACACAGGCCATTAACCAGCTCAAGGGTCAGCCTGTGATGGTAAGTAAAGTGATGGAGCAGCGCAAAGAAGAGAAGCCCCAGTAAGCCTAGCTCAGCGCAACAGCCCATGACCGACGCGCAGCTGCTGCGTTATTCGCGGCATATTTTGCTCAACGAAATAGGTGTTGAAGGGCAAGATAAGTTGCTCAGTGCGCACGCACTGGTCATAGGCGCTGGCGGGCTGGGCTCCCCGGTGGCCTTGTATTTAGGCAGCGCTGGGGTGGGGCATATCACTATAGTTGACAACGATGTAGTGGATGCCACCAACCTGCAGCGGCAAATTGCCCATGACCTGTCCCGTGTGGGCATGAACAAGGCGCACAGTGCGCGCCAAATCATCGCCGCCATCAACCCTGAGATTGAAGTCACCTGCATCACCCAGCGTGCAGATGCAGCTCTGCTGGACAGCCTGGTGGCGCAGGCCGATGTGGTACTGGACTGCTGCGATAACTTTGCCACCCGCCACGCCATTAACGCAGCCTGCGTGCACCACCGCAAGCCTCTGGTCAGCGGTGCAGCCATACGTTTTGACGGCCAAATTACCGTGTACGACAGCCGCAATGCCGCATCGCCTTGCTATGCCTGTGTGTTCCCACAAAGCAGCACGTTGGAAGAGACGCGCTGCGCCACCATGGGTGTGTTTGCGCCACTGGTGGGTATTGTGGGCAGCATGCAAGCGGCGGAAGCTTTAAAGCTGCTTAGTGGCGCAGGCACGAGCCTGGCAGGCCGGTTGCAAATGCTGGACGGCCGCAGCATGGAGTGGAACGAGGTGCGCATGCCGCGCAACCAAACGTGCGCCGTCTGCGCGAAACGCTGAATTAGCCCGGTACCAGGCTGCTGCGGCGCGAAGAAGGCGACTTTAAAAAAACCAGCGCACCATGCTCGCTGGCCACTTCGTAATGCACCGATCCGGGGTGGGCAATTTGGTAGTCGCCACATACAAACTCGGTGCCATTGATGCGCAACTGCCCTTCTAAAATCATGCACTCTTCAGCGCCGTCGCTATGGTCGTGCTCCGGCAGGCGGCCACCAGGCAACAGCTTGAGCAGCCATGACAAAGTGGTGCCATCGTCATGCAGTACTTTAACCTGCACTCTTTTGCCTAAATGCACCCACGCATCGTTTCGCAAAATGGTGACTAGGGTGTCTTCTTGCCGGGCAGGTAACTCACCATGAGACGCAATACGCTGCATTAACCGCGTTTTAATGGCCTGCGCCGAGGCAGGGCTTAGTGCGGTGTCTTGTGCCACGGCCAAGCCCTGTGCAATAGCACCCACCCAAGCGTTGCTCAGCACATCTTGCACCTGGCCAGGTGTGTGCCTGATAGCCTCTGCACCAGCCTGCGCACCTGCAGAAAGAGGCGGTTGTAATGGGCGCGTCATCTTCGGTTCCTTATTCTTCTACCAGCAGAGCGCTGGTCATGCCTGCGCCGCAACTGGCCTGTAAGCTGGCACGCAGACTCAGCAGGGCGCGGCGCAGGGTAGTTTTCACGGTGCCCAGCGGGGTATTGAGATGCTCGCTAATTTCGCTGTGCGTCAGCCCCTGAAAAAAAGCCAAGCTGAGCATTTGCCGTGCTCCAGCAGGCACCTGCGCCAGCGCAGCGTGCACAGCATGGTGCTTGTCGGCAGCCGACAGCAAGTCTAGCGGTGTGCCTTCGGCGCTGGCTTGTGCCAGTAAATCATCGGTCATATCACTGTCAAAGTGCACCAAGCGGGCGGCGTGCTGGCGCCAAGCGTCCAGCGCTTTACTGCGCGCCATGGTCAGCAACCAGGCCAGCACGCTGCCGCGCTGCGCATCAAAGCGCCCTGCCTGTGTCCAGGCACTGAAAAATACGTCTTCGGTCACTTCTTGCGCTGCCGCATCGTCATGCACAAACCGCCGCACCATCGCATGCACGCGCACCGCTGTGTGGTCGTAGAGCAGCCCAAAAGCCTGTTCAGCACTGGCCCGCGAGCCCGCACCCAGCGCGCTACTACCCTGTGCGTACTGGGCTACCAATTGCACACACTGCGACAGGTAAACATCGCTGGCAGGGGCCATCGGGCTGGCTACAAGAGGGTTAAAAATTAAACTCACCCGCAGATTGTGCACCAAGCTTGGCCCACGCTTGCAGCTACGGTTATGCCCGGCAAAGGCAGTGGTTTTAAGCATAGCAGCGGGCACCAAGCTCATGCTACAGCTGGACGGGCAAGACAGCGCCTTTGAACAGCACCGGCCCCGTAGGCCCTGTGCTGCTAGGCACACCACCTTTAGGCTCTAAGCTGATCGCCAGCGTAGGCACGTTGCTTAGCTGCTCTGCTGAGGCTTTCAGGTTGATAACGCTTGCGCTGCCCAACACCCCCAGCGACTGGGGCGCGCCACTGGCGGGCAATGCCCACAGTTGAAGCGACTTGTCCGCAGCTTCTTGGTAAGCACCAGCGCGCTGCAAGATCAAGCTGTTGTTGGCCGCGTTAAAACTGACCAGCATAGCGGTTTGCGCTTTATCGTCAGACAGCACTGCCACCACTCTGGTCTGCTGGCTGGCACTGATTTGCTGGGCCAGTACTGCAACTTGCGTATCTAAGTTGTGGTATGCCTGCCAGCCCACACCTACGGCAGCTACCGTAGCCAATGCGCCTGCTAATGCGCCCATGCGCCAGCGGTTGAGCCATTTGGCCAGCTGTGCAATCTGCGATACGTTGGTTTGCAACAGGCTTTCGCGGCTTTGGGCCATGCTGGCCAGGCGCTGCATTTGCATCTCTTGGTCAAGCGCAATTTCTATGCGCTTCCAGACATTATGGCTGGGTGCTAGCGGCATGACCAGCTCGGTCATAGTGCCCAAGCGTTCTTGCCATAACAGCATTCTGGTGCGCACCACGGCGCTTTGCCGGGCGTAGCTTTCTAAACGGCGGCGGGCAGGCCCGCGCAGGGTGCCCAGTGCGTAGCTGGCGGCCAAGCGGTCAAGCAGTTCGGGGTGGTTGTCTAGGTGCATAGGGTGCTCAAGCAAATTGTCCCATGCAACTGCGCAACTGCTCTAGGCTGCGCCGAATCCAGGTTTTTACGGTACCTAAGGGCAGCCGCAGCTGGGTCGCCAACTCACCGTGGCTGAGGTCACGAAAATAGGCCATTGTCAGCACCTCGCGCGGTTTGGCCTCTATTTTGCGCAAGCATTCGTGCAGTGCCCAGGCTTGTTCACTGGCTATGCTAGTGTCCATCGGGCCGGGGCTGTCGCTGCCCAGTGTGTCGGCCATGTAGTCGTCCATCTCTATCCCACCCAACGCACGCTCTGCTTTGCGTTTGCGCAAAAAGTCCAGCGCCCGGCTGCGCACCACCACGCCCAGCCACGCCATAGGTGGGCTCAAGCTGGCGCGGTAGTCGGCCGCAATGCGCCAAATATTAAGGTAGGCATCTTGCAGCACGTCTTCGGCATGCTCGGTATTGCCCACCACACGCATCGCCACGGCATACAGTTTGCTGCTGGTTGCGTCGTACAGCTGGCGCAGTGCAGCGGCATCGCGCTGGGCAACGCGGTCTATCAGTGCGATCAGGCGCACATCTAAAATTGGGTCGTTCATGGGGTGAAAAAGCTCCAGAAAAGTTTGATGCTGTTATGTGCTTTACGGTGCCCAGCACGTTTTGGATTCACCCCAACGCTAATCTTTGGACCGCCCAGTAAATGGCCAGCGCCAGCAGCGCCCATGAACCGCCGCGCACCACCACCTGTTCATACCGCTGCCAGCGCACCAGCACCAAGTGTACGCCGCACCACAATGCTACACCTGCCAGTTGGCCTGCCTCTACGCCCAAGTTAAACCCTGCCAATGCCCACGGCAACAAGCTGCCGCTGACGTTAGCTTCGCGCATGATGCTAGAAAACCCCAGCCCATGAACCAGACCAAAGCCCAACGCCAACGCGTCGCTGCGCACCCACCGCACGGGGTACAAATTAAGCAGCGCAGACAGGCCGATGGTGACCGCAATGGCTGGCTCTACCCAAGCAGGCGAAGCTATCCACCCCATGCTGGCTAAAAATAAAGTGATAGAGTGGCCTAGCGTAAAACCCGTGACGGTGCGCATTAAATCCCACACGCCTGGCCTGCCAGGCTGGGCACTAAAGGCTGCTGTAGAAGCGGCATCTGGCTTAAGCGAGGGGGACTGCCGTAGCATAATGGGCAACAACAAAGCCAGCAAAAAAGCCAAGTGATCGTAACCTGTGGCCAAATGGTGCACGCCTTCAGGAAAAAATTGCGCAAAGGCTGACCAACCGCTTTGCGCTGAGGTGCTTGAAGCCGAGCCCACGGGGATTTGCAAAATAACATCGGGTTTATTTTGCGGTGACGCAAGCGCTGCCACACTGGTGCCAAGCAAGGTGCCGCCGATAATTAACCGGTGGGTCGCGTCAATATGCTGCATAAGCTGGTAACGCACGCCCAACTCTGCTTGGCTGCACGTGATAAAACTGGCCAGGCGCACATACACGCCATCGCTGCGCTGCTCTAGCGACTCAAACGCCCATGCCAAGCTTAAGCTTTCGCTAGCACAGCGCATCTGCAAGCCCTGCGCAACCCAGCTTTGGATGGCCGGCATATTTTGCCGAATTTCCCCCCACTCTAGCTGGCGATTGTTGTCAACATCCAGCGTGTCAATGGCTGCGTCCAGGTCGCGCAAAGCCAGTGACAGCTTCAAGCCAATGCGCGGTGCAGCATTGCTGGAAGGGGCTATTTGGCTGTCGTCTGCCCCTAGCTGCAAATAGGCATCGCTGGCTTTGTGTGCGAGCGCGGGTGCGCACAAACCTAGCACTACACAGCTTATTTTTGCTGCTGTTATCAGCGCCGCAAAAAACCGTTTGAACACTAGAAATTTGACAGGCTTCATATTCTTTGCAAACGCATATCGCGCAACCCTATAGCCGCAATGTCGCGCTGCAGTTGGTCTATCGTGGCCCCTTGACCCGCCAGCTGCGCGCTTTTCAAGGCCAGCCACCAGTCAAAGGGTTCTTTTTGTAGCGTCAAGTTGAACTTGGCAGATTGCAGTGCGCGTGGGCCGTCAGCGTCCAGCCACAGGTGCATCAACGCGCGTTCGCGGGCATGGGTAGCAGGGTCATCACCGCGTTGGTCTAGTGCTTCAATACGCTGGCGTACCAGGGCCGCAACTGCACTCCATGCCGTATTTTTTTGCAGCTTCATGGCATAGGCGCGGCGCAGCAGCACGGCATCACTGTCGGGCTCTTTGAGTAGCATGGCCAGGGCCTCCTTGGCCCGCTCGCTGCGCAGCAGCAAGTCTGCTGCTGCCAGCGCTGTGTAGGTGTCTGGCGCAAGCGACACACTGGTTTGGTAGGCAGCTAGCGCTGCTGCAGTCTGGCCTGCCCGTTCCTCATTCTCAGCGGCCAGCGAAAACAGCCAAGCCTGCGCACCAGCGTCCTTGGCTTGCCTTTGCAGCGCAGCAAAGCCTTGGCGGGCAGCACCATGCTGGCCTTGCAACGAACTTGTTTCCAGTTGGCACGCTGCGCTGTACAGCGCAGCCCCAGCACGTGCCACACCAGCACATGCTGCCAGGGCGGCTGGGTAGCGGCCTGCTACACGCTCCAACGTGGCCAAGGTTAGCCAGCCTTGGGCATGCGCGGGTGCAAAGCGCGGTTCGCGCTGCAAAGCCAGTTCCAGCACACGCTGCGCTGCAGCAAACTCATGGCGGCTTTGCTGTACGGTGGCTTGCAATATGGCCAGTTCGACCGGGGCATCAGGCTGGTTCCACCAGCGCTGCAGCATAGCCTGTGCGCGGCCTAGGTAGCGAACGTCAGCAGTTTGGCGGGCCAAGCTAATGGCCTGGCGAGCGGCCAGTGCAGCCGCCTCTGGCGTAGAGGCCGAAGTGCGCATGCGCGGGGCCAGGGTTTCAATCACTTGTGCGTCGCTGCTGGGCTTAATGTCGCGCTCCGCTGCCTGGGCAGGAGCGGCTAGCAAATACGCAGTAAGCACAACGCAGAAAAGAGACGTGTGGTTCATACGGTTCACAACAAAATGGGGGGGGTGCAAGAAAAGGTCGGCGCACACAGCGCACGCCGACCTTTGTGGTTACCAACCGCAGCGTTTACACGCTGGAGTCTGGTTCTTCAGTATCGGTAGTTGCCAGAACCGCATCGCCCAGCACCAAGGGCTCTGCAGCATCGGCTGACGACTCAACCACCATCTTTACAAACACAACAGCTCCTGCTGCACTGGTGGTAGACGATGTGGGTACATCGGTGCCAGCAATCAAAGGATCCGCTGGTGCTTGAGCAACCGGCAACGAGCTGCTGCCGCCACAGGCCGTAATGCCCATTGCTACAACGCACACACACAGTATGCCGCGCATATTAAAAAATAGAGTCATGACTATTCTCCTTTTCTCTGGGGTTTATTCTCTGGGGTTTATTGCGAGCCAGCGTTGGGGGTGTTCAGGTACGGAAAGCTGGCCAAGAAAGGCACCACCGCTTGGTCTACGCCATCATGCACTGCGGCTGAAGTCGCGCCCAATGGTACGCTAGAAGCCTTGCAAGCTGAGGTTACACCCGCTACGCCAGGAATACCGTTCAAACCCAAGCCATTGTTGTCACCGTTGATGACGCACAGCCCGCCCAGCATAGCCACCAAGGCAATGTCCACTACGTCGTCTTTAGGACGGCGACCGTTGGGGAAGCCCGCCAAGTCTTTGGCGCTGGCCAAGTTGGCCAGGCCGCCCACGCGCAGCACTTCACCCGCCACACCCAAACGGTTTTGGTCCGCAAACTGGACTGGCGCAATAGCGGTGTTAAGCCGCAGCATTTCAGACGGGGTGACTGTAGCAGGCTTGTTCACGCCGGCAATGCCGGTTAAAAACACCGTAGCCAAATCAGTACGCGGGATGTTGGTAGGTGCCAGGCCGTTGGCATTGCCTGCCAATACTAGGCCCAACAAAGCAGGCAGGGTAGGATGGGTTACATAGTCTAAGAACTGGCCATCGCCTTTGGGCTTGGAGCTGTTGAACTTGTCTTTGTCTTTCAAGCCAATCACTACTTCATTGACCAATGGGTTACCCAAACGCGACACCTGGGTCCAGGCACCGCCCACCTTTTCTGTGGTTTGGTAGCCCGCTGCCGGGTTACCTGACAGCAAACGCCCCTGGCGCAAGCTGGCAGTGGTCCAGCCGCCAATGACGGTGTCAGTGCCTGCGGTCAAGCAGTCTTTATGCACTTCGATAGCCATCGAGGTGACGTTGGCATCTTGGATCGAATTGCCAGCAAACGCGTTTTTCAAACTTGGGTCTGTAATTTGCGCTGCCGTGGCATTGACCAAGTCAAAAATAGGGCCTAAATTGACAGCAAAACCTTCTTGACGCTGGCCTACAAAAACGCGCCCGGTATTTTTACCTGCAGGACAACCTGGGATGGTCACATTGTGAATATGCTTGTCTGCATAGGTTGCGTAGGCGGTGGCGTTACCCAAGGTTTTAACGCCAATATAGTCCACAGGTTTTTCAAACGTAGCGCTGCCGCTGGTTTTGGTGATGGGCTGTGATGTGCCCTTGCGGCGGTCGCCGCGCACCATGTTCACGCTGTAGGTCTCGCTTAAGTTCAAGTTGGCATCGCTCACATTGGCCACGCCACCGGCTTGGATAAGAGGAATCGCCACGGTCTTTTGCGCTCCAGCAGGGCCAATCGGCAAAGCCACGTTGTTAAGCTTGTTGTTAAAGCGAAACTGGAACGTAAGGTCTTCTGCCGCGTCGCCGTTGTTGTCAATATGAATCTCGTACAGCGCGTTGGAGTCTAGTGAAAAATAGTTAGGGCCACCGTAGGGTGCTTGCAAAGGGATGTAGTTGGCGATCAAAGTTACATAGTCGCTGCGCCCACCAGTGCCTGTAGTTGACACGCCTTCGTAGCTGCGAAACATGTAAAAGTCAGTACCGTCTGCCTTGGGGCTGGTGGTAATGAACGGTGCCTCGCGATGGCTGGACGCCATGCTCAGTCCTGCAGCGCACGCAGCTGCTGCTGCCAGTACGCCAATGCCGAATTTTTTAATACGCATGATTGCTCCTAGTGAATGTGAAATAAAAGTGAGTTGGCATAATGCCAACAGGAATACGCGAGGCTTTCGCATTTGGATTCAAAGAACGTCTGCGCTAGGTTTCGGGAACGCACTGTTACTTCAAAGTTGCCAAATACGCCAAGCGCGCTACCAACAGATTCATGTGACAAGAGAAAAATAAATGTGAGAATTTGAATCCAAAACTAAACTGCGCCCGTAAAGCCATTGACAACACTTTTTAGGGATTTGTGATGGCTTTGAAAAATTCACTTTTAGCGCTAGCTGCCTTGCTAGCATTGGGGTCCGCCCAGGCAGATACTGGCAAACTGCTGCTCACCGGTGGTGTCAGCTCGGTAGACGGCGCAGCCGGTGGCGGCCTTACCCCATGGGCCACCATCGGCAGCAACGCCAGCGAAACCGAGATAGGCGCAACAGCCCACTTTACAAGGGTCGTCACCACAGACTACGGCCTGAGCACGTATGGCGCTGCAGTGGGTGTGTATGACCGGTTGGAATTGTCAGCATCACACCAAGACTTTGCCACTGGCATAACCGGAACACTGCTGGGCTTGCCTGGTTTGCATTTAAAGCAAACTATTGTGGGCGCCAAAGTAAAGCTGGCCGGTGATGCAGTGCTGGACAGCGACAGCCTGGTGCCGCAAATCGCCATGGGCGTGCAGGTTAAAAACGTCAACGCAGCGGGACTGGAGCCTACACTGGCTACGCTGGGCGCTAAAACATCGGGGCTGGATGTGTATGTCAACGCTACCAAACTTTTTTTAGCCCAAGGCATACTGGTCAACGCTACTTTGCGCGCCACCAAGGCCAACCAAAACGGTTTGCTGGGCTTTGGAGCCACTCTGGGCGGTGCCCACAACAGCTACCGCTTGCAGCCGGAAGTTTCGGTGGCTTTTTTGCTGCGCAACAACCTGGCCGTGGGTGTTGAGTACCGCAAAATGCCTAACAATTTGGAAGCTGCAGGCAAAGCCGCTAACTTGGGCGATGGACTGCGTGCGCAAGACTGGAAAGACATTTTTGTAGCCTGGGCGCCCAGCAAAAACCTCTCACTTACGCTAGCCTACGTAGACCTGGGCACCATCGTGCCCGCCACCACAAACAAACGCCGCCAAACCGGCACCTACCTCTCAGCCCAAGTGGCGTTTTAATTCACACTCTTTCCAGGAAACCACCATGAAAAAACTCGTTGCTATAGCAGCCCTGTCGCTGTCTACTGTGCTTGCCAGCCCGGCCTGGGCTGACGATGCTTTGTACCAAGCCCTGGGCCAAAAGCCAGGCTTGACCGCGCTAATGGACGACTTTATGCTGCGCCTGCTGGCCGACCCGCGCATGCAGCCGTTTTTTAAAGACACCAACCAGGTCAACTTCAAAGCCCAGCTGGTAGACCAGGTGTGCCAAGTTGCTGGCGGGCCCTGCACTTACAAAGGTGCTGACATGAAATCAGCCCACAGCAGCATGGACATTACCAAAACCCATTTCAATGCGCTGGTAGAGGTGCTACAGCAAAGTATGGATGCGCGTAACATTGCGTTTGGTACCCAAAATAAATTGCTGTCCAAGCTCGCACCCATGCACCGCGACGTGATTACCGTGAAGTAAAACGCTGGCTATAGACACTGTTTGTATACGCTGTTTGTACAGACTGGCCACACACGCTGGCTTTAAACGACGGCTAAAACTGTACATTAGTGCTGCACACACAACCATATCGGAACCACCATGGCCCATTTTTTAAAACCCAAAGCCCTCTGCGCCACCCTAGGCCTAGTTTGCTGCGCTGGCCTAGCCCAAGCAGCCAGCTTAACCGTCACCGTGGTGGACCGCGAAGGTAAACCCACAGCAGACGCCGTGGTGGTACTGGTGCCAGAAGGCAAAAACGCACAAAAAGCAGCTCTGCCAGACAGTGCCACCATTACCCAAGAAAAAATGCAGTTCATTCCGGCGGTTAGCGTGGTGCCGGTCGGTGCAAAAGTACGCTTTGTCAACAACGACCCTTGGGACCACCATGTGCGCTCGTCAGCGGCCGGTGCCGCACAGTTTGCCGCTGCCCCTGCAGCAGGCAGCTCAGCGCCGCGCGGAATTGACTTGCGCTTAGAAGGCAAGCCTGACGGCAAACCCGCTAAATCTGCCGAAGTCACTATGGACAAGGCAGGTGCCCAAAGTGCCACGCTGCTGGGGTGCTATTTGCATGGCTCGATGCGCGGCCACGTGTATGTAAGCGACTCGCCTTGGGCAGTTAAAACCAACGCCGAAGGCTTGGCTGTGTTTGACGACCTGCCCGACGGCAAAGTCGCCATCAAAGTGTGGCAAGCCGACCAGCTGATTGACCTGCCAGTGCAAAACACCAGCGTAGGCGCTACGCCTGCCAAAGTGAATGTGCAGCTGCAGGTGGTAGCGCGCAAGAAGCGCAACGAGACCAAGCCTGCTGCAGGCTCAGCCTATTGAAGCCCGGCTGCGACAGACCACTTGCAGCCTGTGCATTTGGCATAGTTACACGCACGGTTGCCAGTGTGCTCACTGGTATTTTGCTATATATTAAATAGCTAACTATTCAGCATTTTCTTGGGCTATAAGCCTAAATCACTAAAAACCTGTTTGCTAACACACGGCTAGTCCACCGTAATATTGCGCTGGGCAATGATGGCTTTCCACTTGTCGTGGTCTGCCCGCACCACCTGGGCAAAACGGGCTGCACTGCCGCCCGCGGGCTCGGCGCCCAGGCGGGCGAAACGCTCTTTCACCTCGGGGTCGACCAGTGCCGCATTAAGGGCAGTGTTTACGCTTTGCACTACGTCGGCATTCAAGCCCTTGGGGCCGTACAAACCAAACCAGGTGGTCGATTCAAAGCCTGGCAAAATCTCGGCCACCGCAGGCAAGTCGGCCGCCAGCGGTGTGCGGGCGGCGCTGGTCACCGCCAGAGCGCGCAGCTTGCCGTCTTTGACATGCGGCAAACCGGTTACCAGCGAGTCGAACATCACGTCCACCTTGGCGCTGACCAAATCAGGAATGGCCAACGCTGTGCCACGGTAAGGAATATGCACAAGAAAGGTGCCCGACATGGCTTTAAAAAGCTCTGTAGTGAGGTGCACGATGGTGCCATTGCCACTGGAGGCATAGTTCAGCTTGCCGGGGTTGCGCTTGGCAAACTCCACCAGCTCCGACATGGTTTTGGCCGGTGAGTTCAGAGGCACCAGCACCACATTGGGTGATGTGGCCACATAGCCCAAGGGGGTGAAGTCCTCAAAGGCGTTGTAGGGTATTTTGGGGTTAATGGCAGGGCCAATGCTGTGGGTGCTGGACGTGGCCAAGAGCAAGGTGTAGCCATCAGCGCTGGACTTGGCGGCAGCATCTGCGCCAATAGTGCCACCTGCACCGGGGCGGTTGTCTACCACCACGTTTTGGCCTAATTTTTCGCCCAGCTTGCCGGCCATGGCGCGGGCCAAAATGTCGGTGGCACCACCTGCCGGGAAAGGCACAATCAAGCGGATGGGTTTGCTAGGGTAGCTTTGCGCTTGCGCCGCACCGGGCAGTGTGACAAAGGGCAAAGTGACGACCAAGGCAGTAAAAATACGGCGTTTCATAGTGCATTATGAAACTAAAACGGCAACCGAAGTTGCCGTTTTAAGGGAAGCTTTACAAGATTTAACGATTGTTTAATCTTCTACGAAAGCTTCTTCGCGTTTGTTCTTAACTGCTGGCAACAACACAATAATGAGCAACACCAACGCGGCTAGCAAAAAGCCCGCCGAAATGCCGCGTGTGGCAAACACGCTCCAGTCACCACGCGACAGCAGCAGCGCACGGCGCAGGTACTCCTCCATCATCGGGCCCAAGATAAAGCCCAGCAACAGCGGTGCTGGCTCGCAGCCCAGCTTGGCAAACAAGTACCCGATAAAGCCAAAAATTGCCACCATCCAAACGTCAAAGGTATTGTTGTTGGTAGAGTACACGCCGATGGCACAAAACAGCACGATAGCTGGGAACAAAAAGCGGTAAGGCACCGTGAGCAGCTTGATCCACATGCCAATCAGTGGCAGGTTCAAAATCACCAGCATCAGGTTGCCAATCCACATGGAGGCAATCAAGCCCCAAAACAGCTCGGGGTTGCTGGTCATCACCTGCGGGCCGGGCTGGATGTTGTGGATCGTCATGGCACCTACCATCAGCGCCATCACGGCGTTGGGTGGAATACCCAGCGTGAGCAAGGGAATGAACGAGGTTTGCGCGCCTGCGTTGTTGGCAGCCTCTGGCGCGGCCACGCCGCGAATATTGCCTTTGCCAAACGGCACTTCACCAGGTTGGAGCTTGGTTTTCTTCTCTAGGGTGTAGGCAGCAAAAGCGGCCAGCAGCGCACCACCGCCAGGCAAAATACCCAGCATGGAACCTAGCGCAGTACCGCGCAGAATGGCGGGTGTCATGCGTTTGAAGTCTTCTTTGGTAGGAAACAAGCCACTGACTTTGGCAGTGAAGATTTCGCGCTCATCGTCGGGTTGCGCCAGGTTGCTGATGATCTCGCCGTAGCCAAACACGCCCATGGCGATCACCACAAAGCCGATGCCATCGGTTAGCTCGGGAATCTCAAAGCTGAAGCGGGCAACACCCGAGTTCACATCAGTGCCCACCAAGCCTAGCAGCAATCCCAGCAAAATCATCGACACCGCTTTGAGCAACGAGCCCGATGCCAACACCACCGCACCCACCAAGCCCAGAATCATGAGCGAAAAGTATTCTGCGGGGCCAAACAAAAATGCTATCTCGGTCAGCGGAGGCGCAAAAGCCGCCAAGATTAAAGTGCCCACTGAACCGGCAAAAAACGAGCCAATGCCTGCTGCTGCAAGCGCTGGCCCTGCCCTGCCTTGGCGGGCCATTTGGTAGCCATCAATACAGGTAACCACCGAAGATGATTCACCAGGTAAATTCACCAAAATAGCCGTGGTAGAGCCGCCATACTGCGCGCCATAGTAAATGCCGGCCAACATAATCAAAGCGGCGATCGGCGGCAGTGCGTAAGTAGCGGGTAACAGCATGGCAATGGTGGCCACCGGGCCAATGCCGGGCAACACGCCAATCAGCGTGCCTAAGATGCAGCCAATAAAAGCGTACATCAGGTTTTGCGCCGTAAATGCGACACCAAAACCAAGTGCAAGGTTGTTTAATAAATCCATGGTGCGCCCCTTATTTCATGCCGCGCAGTGCGTCTGCAATAACCGATGGCCACACAGGAAACTGCAATTTAAGCAACACCACAAAAGCCACATAGCTAAGCAGCGCTAGCGCTGTGGCAAGGAAAAAAACCTCTTTGGCATTGAACTTTTCACTGGCCAAGCTGGCTATGAAGGTCAGGGCATAAATACCAATGATCAGGCCCATCGCAGGCAACTTGATGGACGGCAGCCCCCCCAGTGCGATGCCGAACACCACGTTGGCACCCAAAATACAGGCCATAGGCTTCCAAGCCCATCTGCCGATTTTGTCGCCGCCCGCTGTGGCCACGGTGAGGGCTTTGAACATGATGAAAGCGCCTAACAGCGCCATCAAAACACCCAGCATGCGCGGAAAATACCCCGGCCCCATGCGGGCACCATCACCCATACCGTAGCTGTAGGCACCGATGGCAAAGGCCATACCGATGACCATGAACATCAGGCCTGAGAAGAAGTCTTTTTGACTTTTAATATTCACAAGTTGCTCCATCACTAAAAATTTAGTGACCAGATTGTGGCCCGCAACAACCGCGCTGCGCTTGTGGGTTTCACCTACTTGCCCAGTGAAAACCCTTGGTTTTCAGGTCAGCGCATCGGCGGCGTTGCGGTCAGCACTTCTTCTAGCGTGGTCAGCCCTTCGGCTACGCGCAGGGCACCGGCCAGGCGCAAGGGGCGCATGCCGTCAGTCACGGCTTGGCGGCGCATGCTATCTAGCGTGGGCTCTTTGTTGACCAAGAGCTTGAAGGCTTCGCTGGTAGTGAGCAGCTCATAAATACCCATGCGGCCCATAAAGCCCGTCATGCGGCAGTCTACGCAGCCCACCGGCTTGTAAGGCTGGTAGCCACCGTTAATTTGCCACGGCTTGATCAGCTCGTTGATGGCCTCGCGCGAGGCATCGGGGTCGGGCTGCTTGCACTGCTTGCACAGGGTGCGCACCAGCCGCTGGGCCAGCACGCCCAGCACCACCGCGTTAAGCAGGTAGGCCGGTATGCCCAGCTCCATCAGGCGGGTGATGGCGCTGGTGGCATCGTTGGTATGCAGGGTGCTAAAGACCAAATGGCCGGTGAGTGCCGCTTGCACCGCCATGTCGGCTGTGGCCAGGTCGCGGATTTCACCCACCATGATGACATCTGGGTCTTGCCGCATGAGAGCGCGCAAGCCTTCGGCAAAGCCCAAGTCCAGCTGGGGCTGGGCTTGGGTTTGGTTAAACGCAGGCTCTATCATCTCGATAGGGTCTTCAATCGTGCTGACGTTCACCTCTTCGGTGGCCACCCGCTTGAGGGTGGAATACAGCGTGGTGGTTTTGCCTGAGCCGGTAGGGCCTGTGACCAGGATGATGCCGTAAGGGCGCTTGACCAGCTCTTCCCAGCGCGTGGCATCGTGCTGGCTAAAACCCAGGCCGTCGAGGTCTTTGACGGCGGTGTCGGGGTCAAAAATACGCATCACCATCTTCTCGCCAAAGGCGGTGGGCAAGGTGGACAGGCGCATTTCAATCTCATCGCCGCGCGGGTTCCGGGTTTTAATACGGCCGTCTTGTGGGCGGCGTTTTTCTACCACGTCCATACGCCCCAGCAGTTTGATGCGCGAGACCATCGCCGTCATGACACCGGGCGGCAGCTGGTAGACGGGGTGCAAAATACCATCGATGCGAAAGCGAATCACGCCTTGCTCGCGCCGGGGCTCTAGGTGAATGTCGCTGGCGCGCTGGTCAAAGGCGTATTGCCAAAGCCAGTCCACCACCTGCACTACGCCCTGGTCGTTCGCGTCCAGCGTTTTGTTGTTTTTGCCCAGCTCTACCAGCTGCTCAAAGCTGGCCACGCTGGCACCACTGCCGGACTTAACCGCTGCGCGCACCGATTTGGCCAGGGCAAAAAACTCTGCCGTGTAGCGGTGAATGTCCACCGGATTGGCCACCACCATGCGCACGCTGCGCCGGGATTGGCGCTCTACCTCGCCCACCCAATCGTTGACAAACGGCTGCGATGTTGCCACGACCACCTCGGTAGGCGTTACCTGCACGGGCAGCACCTTGTACCGCTCGGCATAAAAGCCGCTCATGGTGTCGGCCACTTTGCCCACGTCCACTTTGAGCGGGTCAATGCGCAAATAGTCCAGGCCGGCTTTGTGGGCCAGGTACTGGGTGAGGGTTTCTATGTCCAGCGGCTTGCCGTCAGACTGGCGGGTCATGGCCACGCTGGCCAGGCGCACCAGCGGGTGCTGGGCGCTCTCAGCTTGAGAGCAGCGGGCCATCGTGCGGCGGGATTCTTCAGCGCTGATGATGCCGTCAGCGCAGAGCCAATCGACCAGCCTGCGCCAATCCACAACCCCTATGAAGGGCAAAGGTGGCTTGGCAGCGGCGCTGGCAGCAGCAGGCTTGGCGGGTGCTGCGGCAAGCTTGGCAGCGGCGGATTTGACAACAGCATTCATAGCGTGGGGCGGTATAGGGTTGCTTAGCGTGGATTAGATAAATTTAGCTTAGCTTAACTTGAAACAGCTTGGAGTAGTTTGGAGTAGTTTGGTTAAAGTTTAGGCCAGTTTGCCAACGGGCGCGCTTTTAAACCACTGGCTTAAAAATACGCAGCCATTTGTGCGCTGGCAGGCCAAACCGAGTGTGGATGATTTCGGCGTTTTGGGCAAGCTTGGTGCGCAGTTCGTTGCGCGGGCTTCGGTGGGCCAGCACTATGGCGTTACCCTCCACCGTGGGTTTAAAAGCCCACACATTGCCTGCGCCAAAGGCTTTGCCTATTTTCTCCACACTTTTGTCGTAGCTGGCCCTGCGGCCAAACAGATTGACGGTCATCACACCGTGCTCGGTCAGGGCCAAGCGGCAGTCTTTGTAAAAGGCCATGCTGTCCAGCACGGGTGCCGCTGCTTCGTGGTCGTACAAGTCCACCTGCAGCGCGTCTACGCTGTCCCGCCTTTCAGGTTTGGCTATCTCATGCCCTGCGTCGGCCAGCACGACGGTTAAGCGGGCATCGTTTTCAGGCAATTTAAACCAGGCTTTGCAGGCAGACACTACGTCGGGGTTAATCTCCACGGCGGTGACTTTGCAGCGCACATGCTTGTAGCAAAACTTGGTTAGCGCCGCCGAGCCTAAGCCCAGTTGCATGGTGTGCAAGCTGGCCAGATTGGCCAGGTCGGCCCACAGCAGCCAAGCCATCATGCGCTGCACGTAGTCCAGGTCCAGCGCAAAGGGTTTTTTAATCTCCATGCTGCCCTGCACCCATTCGGTGCCCAGGTGCAGGTAGCGCACGCCGTCGTGCTCAGAGGTGCTTACTTCAGGTAATTCTGGGGTCATGGTGCATATTTTTCTAAAACGCTTTGCCACACTTGCAGCTTGCGCTCGAAGCTCCAACTGGCGTTGGCCGGGCTGCTAGAGGGCAGCTTGAAGACTTCGATAGGCGTGCGGGGGTCTGGGCTGTGGTTTGCACTGTCTGGGCCATGGTTTGCTCGGTTAAGCAGCGTATCCACTGCCTTGGCGTGCTTGTAACTTTCACCTCCATTATGGGCGATGGCCCGCAGCTGCGGGCAGCGCTGGCGCAGACTGGACAGGTCGTTAAGCTGGGCATGCTGTATGGCACTGTCCAGGCTGCCCACACGCTCGCAGGCGGCGTAAACGTCCCACAAGCCAATGCCCATCTCTAGCAGTTGCTTACTCTTAATTTCATAGCTACTTGTGCAGTATTTCCTTGGGCCATCGGCTGATTTGGCATTAAAAATAAGCCGCCAAAGCTGGTTTTGCGGATGTGCGTAGTACTGCTGCAGTTGCAATGACTTCACGCTGGGAAAGCTGCCCAATATCAGCACGCGGGTGGCGCTGTTAAGCAGGGGCGGGAGGCCTTGGAGCACTTGCAAAAGCTTGGGGTTGGGGTTGGGGTTGGGGTTGGGGCTGAAGTATGGGGCTCAGTGCGGTTTAATTTTACGCGCTGGTGCCGCCAACTTTAAACCACCAAAGGCTCTTCCTGCATGGCCTCAATCTGCGCCTGCAGCAGTTGCAGTTGCTCTTGCCAGTATGCACGGGTGCCAAAGTGCGGGAAAGCCAGGGGAAAGGCCGGGTCGTCCCAGCGACGGGCGAGCCAAGCGCTGTAGTGCAGCAGGCGCAGCGTGCGCAGGGGTTCAATCAAGGCCAGCTCGCGGCGGTCAAAACTGCGAAACTGCGCGTAGCCGTCCAAAATGGCCGACAGTTGCTGAGTGCGTTGCCTGCGGTCGCCCGACAGCAGCATCCACAGGTCTTGCACCGCCGGGCCCGTGCGTGCGTCGTCCAGGTCTACAAAGTGCGGGCCAGCGGCCTGGGTGGTACTACCTTCAGGGGTCCACAAAATATTGCCGGGGTGGCAGTCGCCATGCAAACGGATGTGCTGGATGCCTTCAACCTCCGTGGCCGATGAAGCAGTAGATGAAGTTGCGGACGAAGAGTGACCGCCCGCCAGCGTTCTGCCTGCGCAAGCAGCTACCAAAGCCAAAGCCTCTTGGCAGGCACCGCGCCAGGCGGTGCTGACCTCGGGCGCTACGCTGGCGTGCTGCACCAGCCAGTCATAGGGCTCGGTGCCAAAGCTTGCCACGTTCAAGGCGGGGCGCACAGCAAACGGCGCTGTAGCACCCACCGTATGCATGCGCGCCAAGAACCGGCCAATCCATTCCAGCGTGTCCAGGTCGTCCAGCTCGGGTGTGCGGCCGCCCTTGCGAGGGCTGATGCTGTAGCGAAAACCCTGCGCGTGGTGCAGGGTTTGGCCATTAAATACCATTGGCGCAGCCAGCGGAATTTCGGCCTCTGCCAGCTGCGCGGCAAAGTCATGCTCTTCTTGAATTTGCGCATCGCTCCAGCGCTGGGGGCGGTAAAACTTGGCCACCACCGCCGCGCCGTCCTCAGTGTGCGCCATCACCACCCGGTTCTCGTAGCTTGACAGCGTCATCAGCCTGCCGTCTAGCAGCAGGCCGGTGGCCTCTAGCGCAGCCAGCATCACGTCGGGGGTCAGGGTTTCAAACAGGTGGGACATGCATTTTTAAGGCTAAATGAGGCTATGGCCCAAGGAAATGCTGCATAAGCAGCTACGCTATTAATAGCGCATAAGAAATGCTATTTTACCTGCTGTAAGCAGCCTAGCCTGCTGCGTGTAGCGACAGCATGTGCCCCACGCGCGGGTCGCCTTGGCCTGCCAGCACCTGTGCGTAAGCCTGCTGTGCTGCGGCCGGGCCGTGGTGCTGCGTTACGTTTAGCCAGGGCGCGCCAGGCTGGGTAGCGTGCTGGCTAAAGGCCTGCCAAGCCGCCACCACGGTGCGGCCAAAGCCCTCGGGGCCCCAGTCGGTGTAGCGCTTTTTTACCTGGGCGGGTGCAAAAAACAAAATCGGCTTAGGGCCGGCCAAGTTTTTACCACTGCCCAGCTGGTCCACGTGGGTGCCGCCAATCGCACAGCTGTAGGCCAAGTTGGCAAAGCGGCTGTGAATGTCTTGGCGCAGCGGGGCGTTGCCTGCAAAGTCTACATACACACAGGCACTGTCGGCCGCTACATCGCCCAGCTGGTCGTAGGCCAGCACGCGGCTGTAGCAGCCCAGGCTTTGGCAAAACGCCACGTTGCGCGGTGAGGTCAGGCCGATCACCTCGATGCCGCTGCGCTGGTGCAAAAAATGCGCTGTACCGTAGGCAGTTTTGCTAGATGCACTGGACAGCAGCAGGGTGTTGGCCCCAAAAAAAGCGCTGTCGGCCAAAAAGTCGTCAATCAAAAACGAGGTAATAAACAAAGGCCGCAGCAGCGCTTGAATGTCCTCGGTAGCCTGGGTGTACTGCGGGTCAACGCTGGCACGCAGGTACTGGTTGTACACGCCATGCAGCGCACTGCGGTGCGGTGCGATGCACGAAAAACCACTGGGCGTGAGCTTGCCCGGCGACAGCACAGCGTGGGAGGCAAACGGCCAGTAGCCGTAGAGCTTCTCGCCCACGGCCACACCGTCGTGGCTGCTTTCCTCCACAGTGCCAAAGCCCCACACCGGCACCGTGCCCCAGCCGGTTTGCCCGGTGGGGAAAAAATGCCAATACTGCATCGCGTCGCCAAAGGCTGCGTAGGTGATGTTGTTAGACGTGAAAGAAAACTTGTCCACCCGCACCCGCACTTGGCCCTGCGCCAGCGGCGTGTGGGGCACAGTAACAAAGCGCGTGTCGGCAAGCTGGGCGGTGTTGGTAAGCAGTGTGGTGGTAGTCATGCAGTGACGATAACGCATCCCCCACAGATTGGCTAGCGCGCGTGAGACAGGGAGGTGGGGTTGTGAGTTGTGAGTTGTGAGGATAGTCACTGTACCGGCAGTGGTAGGTGTAATTACTATTAATTCAATAGCTACTCATGCAGCATTTCCTTGGGCTATAGGGCTAAAACGCTTAAAAATACATTATTCTGCGCTACGGGCTGTTTTGGCCCGTTTCTCCTTTTCCTTCCGATTTCGCACTCGCCTTCCCCTCACCCTAAGCCACCAAACCACCCCTGTATTCGCGGTGCAGCGTGCGCTGTGTGCATGCGCCCCGATGAGGGTAGCGGGCTCGAGGAACGCAGGAATGGGGGATCAGAACCGGGCGCTGTCTGAGGCGTTAGCCGAGTTCGCACGGTTCCCCCCATTTCGAGTACCGCAGATGCTCCCCCGAAGGGGCCGCTGCCCTGGGGCGCATGCACACAGCGCACGCTGCACCGCGAAGCCCGCGAGGTCTAAGGAGCGAAACGTGAAACTCACCAAACAGCATGCAAGAAAAAAGATACAAGTAACAAAAAAATCCACAGCCCACCACATGGGCTATTATTTCAGCTGTCCAGACCACCAGCGAAAACGCCCCGCCATGACCACCGCCCACGCCGACCCTATTGACTTGTCCCACGTTACGCCGCGCGACAAAGCTGAAATACTGGCCCAAGCCCTGCCCTACATTCGCAAATTCCACGGCAAAACCCTGGTTATTAAATACGGCGGCAACGCCATGACCGACCCTGCCCTGCAGGCTGACTTTGCCGAAGACGTGGTGCTGCTCAAACTGGTCGGCATGAACCCCGTGGTGGTGCACGGCGGCGGCCCGCAAATAGAAACCGCCCTTAAACGCCTGGGCAAAACCGGCCAGTTTATCCAAGGCATGCGGGTGACCGACGCAGAAACCATGGAAGTGGTGGAATGGGTGCTGGCCGGCGAAGTGCAGCAAGACATCGTCGGTTTGATCAACGCCGCCGGTGGCAAAGCCGTGGGCCTAACCGGGCGCGACGGCGGGCTGATACGGGCTAAAAAACTCAAACTGCTGGACACCAAAGATGCCAGCATCGAGCACGACGTAGGCCAAGTAGGCGAGATTGAAAGCATCGACCCCAGCGTGGTCAAGGCCCTGCAAGACGACGCGTTTATTCCCGTCATCAGCCCCATCGGCTTTGGCGAAAACAACGAAAGCTACAACATCAACGCCGACGTAGTTGCCGCAAAACTGGCCACCGTGCTGCGCGCCGAAAAGCTCATGATGCTGACCAACATCAGCGGTGTGCTGGATAAGCAAGGCAAACTGCTGGTGGAACTGACGGCCAAGCAAATTGACGTGCTGATTGAAGATGGCACCATCTCGGGCGGCATGCTGCCCAAAATAGCCGGTGCGCTGGACGCGGCCAAAAGCGGCGTGAACGCGGTGCACATCGTAGACGGCCGGGTGCCGCACGCCATGCTGCTGGAGATTCTGACCGACCAAGCCTATGGCACGATGATCAGGTCACATTGATGACCACCCCCACGCTCTCCCGCTGCACGAGGATCGCTGCCCCCCCCCAAGGAGGCCTTCGTGCCTTGGGGCGGCCCGGCGGCACTCAACTAAATTAATTGTGATCTGACCCCATTTAAAAAGAAAACTATGCGCCTACTCCTTGTCGAAGACGATGTCATGGTGGCCAGCGGTATCAAGCTGGGGCTGTCGGGCGCAGGCTATGCGGTGGACTGGGTGGGCAGTGCTGAGCGCGCTATGGATGCGCTAGCGGCCGGGGCTTTTGATGCGGCCATTATTGACATTGGCCTGCCACGCAGCGACGGGCTGGAACTGACCCGCCAGTTGCGCCACGGCGGCCACACCCTGCCGGTGCTGATTTTGACCGCCCGCGACGCGCTGCAAGACCGCGTGCAGGGCCTGGACATGGGCGCAGACGACTACATGGTCAAACCGTTTGAGCTGCCCGAGCTGCTGGCGCGCCTGCGCGCGCTGCTGCGCCGGTCGCAGGCGGCTACCACAGCATCTTTAAGCTTTGGCTGCCTCACACTAGACACCGCGCTGCGCCAAGCCCACGCCAACGGCCAGCTGATTGACCTGGGCCCGCGCGAATGGACGGTAATGGAATACCTGCTGCTGCAGGCCCCCAAGCCTGCCGCCAAAGACAAAATACTGGCCGCCCTGACCGGCTGGGACAAAGAAATTACAGCCAACGCGGTGGAGGTGTATATCTCGCGCCTGCGCGGCAAGCTAGAGCCCTACGGCATCGCGCTGCGCTCGATTCGCGGCTTTGGCTACCGGCTGGAGCTGGACAGCCATGGCACTGCCCCCGCCGCAAGCTAATCCAACGCAACCAGCGCCCCGCGTGGCTGGCGTACCCAGAGTACCCGGCGTCATGGCCGGGCTGCGCCAGCGCCTGCTGCTGATGCTGCTGCTGCCCTTGGTGGCGCTGGCGTGCGTGAGCGCGTGGTTTGACTACCGGGCCGCTGGCAGCGCGGCCGTGCAGCAAGACCAGCAGCTCCAGCGCCTGGTGCCTTTGATTATTGGCTCGATAGTGGCAGAAGGTGCAGCGCCGCTAGAACCCCCGGTGGTGCTGCTGGCCCCAGCGATTGAAGATTTTTTGAAAGACCGCCAAGGCCTGGCCGCCTGGGGCCTGGCCACCATAGACGGGCGCATTATGCTGGGCGAAGCGTGGATGAGCACACCCACGCCGTCCACCGGTGAGCCGGAATACCACAGCGAGCTGGTGGGCGGGGTAACCTACCGTATTGTGGCCCAACGCGCGCAAACCGCAGGCGGCGAGCTGGTGGTGATGCTGGCCGACGGGTCTGATCTGCGGCAAAACTGGCTGCGCGCGGTGATGCTCAAAGTGCTGCTGCCCAACCTGCTGCTCATCATCGCCGCCGCGCTGGCGGTCAACTGGGCCGTCAAGCGTGCTCTGGCCCCGCTGCTGGCCCTGAAAGACGCGCTAGAAACCCGCTCTCCGCGTGATCTCAGTGCCATCGACGTGGCCCATTCGCCCGAAGAAGTGCGTCCGCTAGTGGACTCCCTGAACCGCTTGTTTGGACTGGTGGACGCGCAGGCCCAGGCACAGCGCCGCTTTGTGCAAGACGCAGCGCACCAGCTGCGCACGCCGCTGGCGGGCCTGCAAGCACAGGTGGAGGCTTGGGCGCAGGCGGTGAACGCCCCACAGGTTGATATTTATAAAGAAAATACCGCTATGGCCCAAGTAAATGCTGCACAAGCAGCTATTTCTTTAGGAGCAGACGAAATTAACCGGCTGCGCAACGCCACCCGCCGCACCTCCCAGCTGGCCAACCAGTTGCTGGCCCTGTCGCGGGCTGATGCGCAGTCAGCAGGCAGCCAGCCCATGCACAGCGTAGACCTGCAAGCCCTGTGCCACAGCGTGCTAGAGCAGCAGCTAGACAGTGCTACCGCCAAGGGCATAGACCTGGGCTTGGACATTGCCAGCGACCAAGGCGCGCTGGTGGTAGAGGGCTACGAATGGCTACTGCGCGAACTGCTAACCAACCTGTGCGACAACGCCATACGCTACACACCGCGCGGTGCCAGCGTGACGCTGCGCTGCCTGCGGGAACAGGCAGCTGTGCTGCTGGAGGTAAGCGACGACGGCCCCGGTATCGCCGCCCACGAGCGCACCCGGGTGCTAGAGCGCTTTTACCGCGTGCAAGGCACCAGCGGCGAAGGCACGGGCCTGGGCCTGGCCATAGCCGACGAGATTGCCCGCTTGCATGGCACCCAGCTCGTGCTGGGCGATGCCCACAGCGCAGCAGGGGCAGCCGCCTTGGCACCTGGCCTGCGGGTGCAGGTGCGCTTTGCTGTAGGTAACTAGTTGGGTATGCACAGTGGGTTGGCAGGCGGCTGGTTGCGATTTGCGGGGCAAGTTGCGCACCCTAGCTTGGCTCTTGTACGAGCTCAGGGGACACTTGTTTTGTACAGGATCATGTCGGCGGCGCTACTCCAGCTTCGCGGCTGTCCCCCGTGTTGGCCTAGGGCCAACGACTCCTTAATGCCGCTACGCTGGAGTAGCGCCGCCGACCTGATCTTGCCAGTGTGGTGGGCGCTTGACCGCTAATGCAGGCACCTTGTTTCCGGCGTTGTGGGCGTTCCACGACAAGTGCAAACACCACCTTTCCACCTGGCGGGTCATCGCCCCCCCCCCCCCCGCAAACCCGCCACACTCGCTGCCCAGGAGCTTGGCTTGGACGGCGTAGCGACATTAAGGAGGAGCCCGCAGGGCGGGGGACAGTCGCGTAGCCGTCCAAGCCAAGCTCCTGGGCGTACAAGCACTCAGCCCCTGAGCGCACAAACACCCAGGACCCTCTGCAGTGCTGCACAATCCGGGCTTACAGCAACACACCCCTACCCCGCGTATACCCGCACATCCCACAGCAAGTCAGTGCTGACTGCTGTGAGAGAATCGTTATAAAGTTTTGCAATTTACTGCCCCCAGCCCATGACCGAAACCATACCCCCCACTGCAGCCAGTTCTGCGGACAGCTCTGCCCCGATTGCTACCACTGCTGCCGCCGAGGAAGCAACCCGCAAGCGCCCCAAACCGGGCGAGCGCCGAGTGCAAATCTTGCAGGCCTTGGCCAGCATGCTAGAGCAGCCCGGCGGCGAACGCGTGACCACCGCCGCGCTGGCCGCCAAGCTGGACGTGTCCGAGGCCGCGCTGTACCGCCACTTTGCCAGCAAAGCGCAAATGTTTGAAGGCCTGATTGAGTTTGTGGAACAAACCGTCTTTGGCCTGGTGAACCAAATTACCGAACGCGAGCCCCACAGCGCTGCGCGTGTGGCCAAAATTATCACTATGCTGCTGCAGTTTGGCGAGAAAAACCCCGGCATGACCCGCGTGATGGTGGGCGACGCGCTGGTGTTTGAAAACGAACGCCTGCACCAGCGCATGAACCAGCTGTTTGACAAGCTGGAGTCCAGCTTCAAACAGGCCCTGCGCGAGATGGGTGAATCCAGCGGCAGCGCTGCACCCACGGCAGAGGCCAATGTGCGCGCCTCGGTGCTGGTGTCGTTTTGCATCGGCCGCCTGCAGCGCTATGCACGCTCAGGCTTTAAACGGATGCCCAGTGAGCATTTAGAAGCCAGCTTGGCGGGTTTGCTGGGCTGAGCTGTGTCTACCTGGTAGGCTTCAAGCAGGGTAAATACAGCCCAGCACGCGCGGGCCTGCCGCGCCCGTAACGCTGGCCAGCGCCAGGGCTTGGCGCTGCACAGTTTGGCGTGCCAGCCAAGCAAAAGCGCAGGCTTCTACATCTTGCGCAGGCAGGCCGTGCTGGCTGCTGGGCACCACGGGGCAGTGCGGCAGCAGCGCCTGCAGGCGCTGCATCAGGTCATCGTTGAACGCACCGCCGCCACACACAATGAGCTCGTGAAATTGCGATTTGCTACTTAATTCATAGCTGTCTATGCATGTTTTTATGGGGCTCGCGGTCAATTCCACCAATGTTTTTTGAATGTTCTGGGGTGCCTCATGGGCAAATGCGGCCAAGTGCCGGTCTAGCCAGGCGCGATTAAACAGGTCACGCCCGGTGCTTTTGGGGGCGGGCAGTGCAAAGTAGGGTTCAGCCAGCAGGGCCGCCAGCAGGGCCGGGTTGGCTGTGCCGCTGGCACCCCAAGCGCCGTGGGCATCAAAGGGTGCGCCGGCATGCTGCTGGCACCACATGTCTAGCAGGGCGTTGCCGGGGCCGCAGTCAAAACCCAGCGTGGTACCGTCGGGCTGCAAAATGCTTAAGTTGCTGATGCCGCCCAGGTTAAGCACACCCACGGTTTTACTGGCGTGGGCAAACCAAGCACGGTGAAAAAACGGTGCCAAGGGCGCGCCCTGCCCACCTGCAGCCACGTCGCGGCTGCGAAAGTCGGCCACCACGTCAATGCCGGTCAGCTCGGCCAGCAGCGCAGGGTTGTTCAGCTGCACGGTGTAGCCTGTGGCATCGTGCAGGCCAGGCTGGTGGCGCACGGTTTGGCCATGCGCGCCAATGGCTTGCACCTGGGCAGCGGGCACGCCACTGCGCTGCAGCAGCGCGTGCACCACCTGCGCATAGCCGCGCGCCAGTGCGTTGGCGGCCAGTGCCGCGCGGTGCAGCTCGTTAGGGCCCGGAGTATTCAAGGCCAACAGCTGCGCTCTTAATTCAGTAGCTATCGGTGCAGCAAATACTTGGGCGACAACCGGTTTTGGTTGAGAAAAATCAACCAAAGCACCATCAATACCGTCCATCGACGTGCCCGACATTAAACCAATATAAAACTGTGACATGGCTGCATGGTACACGCCTGCATGGGTGCGAGGCTGCAGGGTACCAGCTTGCGCAGTGGGCATGCCAAGTAAAACGGCGCGTAAACTTACGCGCCGTGGTGAAGCTTTGCGTATAAAACGCTTGGCTAACCCATTACTGTGCGGTGGCTACAGCCATGCTGCCTGCAGCTAGCAGCTTAAGCCGTACATCGGCCACCATGCGGGCAAACGCAGGGCGCGACGCTGCACTCAGGGGCACAGAATTATTCTCGCTGGCAATGGTCACAGGGTCGTGGTGCACGCCACCAATGCGAAACTCAAAATGCAAATGCGGCCCGGTGCTATAGCCTGTGCTGCCTACCGCGCCAATCACATCGCCTTGGCTGACTTTTTGGCCAGCTTGCACTTTAATTTGGCTAAGGTGGGCAAACAAAGTGCTTTTACCGCCGGTATGCATCACCTCAATCACATTGCCATAGCCGCGCTGCACACCTGCAAACTCCACCACGCCATCACCCACAGTGCGCACTGGCGTGCCAATGGGCGCAGCGTAGTCCACGCCGTTATGGGCTTTCCATTGGTTAGAGATGGGGTGCACGCGGCCACCAAAGCCGCTGGTAACGCGGGAGAACTCTAGCGGCGATGCCAAGAAGGCTTTGCGCAGCGTGTTGCCCTCTAGCGTGTAGTACTGGCCCTTGTTGCCCAGCTCTTGGAACCACACTGCTTGGTAGGTTTTGCCGTTGTTAACAAACTCAGCGCTGATCAGCTTGCCCGCGCGCAGTGGCTCGTTGTCGGCCTGCAAGGTTTCGTACACCACGCTAAAGCGGTCGCCTTTGCGCAGCGCGCGGTGAAAGTCAATGTCGTTGGCAAACAACTCGGCCACTTGGGTGGCCACACTGTCGGGTATGCGCGCGTCGTCTGTAGCAGCAAACAAAGACGAACGAATCACACCACCGGCTAAACGCGAACTGGCCACCAAAGGCGCGGTTTCAGTACGGGCAGTAAAACCGCTGACCGATGCCTTTGATGCCTCTACCACCAGGCGCTGAAAGTTGGCAGATTCGTCCTGCGTCCAGCGGGCTGAGAGCTTAACCAAGCGGTTTTTTTCGTCAGTTTCTACCGTCACATTGCGGCCTGGGCGGCTGAGCAAGGCAGCGCGGGTAAGCGCGTCGTTGCGCACAAATGCGGCTGCAGCAGCGTCTGCCACACCCAAGCGGCGCAGCAAGCTTTCGGCAGTGTCGTTAGAACGGGTGGTGTCGCTGCGGTACAGGGTCAAGGCCGCAGGCTTGGGCAGGTCGAGGTCAACCGCCACTACATCAACAGGCGTTAGCACCAAAGGTTGCACAGCTTCTAGCACTTGGCGCACGGGCAAGTCAGAAACATCAGGGGCCAAATTGGCCACGGCAAACGCGGTAGCACCGGTGCCCAGCAACAGGGCTGCTAAACCACCCACCAAGCGCCGAGGATGGCGCTGCACGGCAGTGACTAAACCCCCGGCCACGTGGTGCGCAAAAAACTGCGCATTCAAAAGTATCGAATTCAAAGACAAAATAGACAATTCCCACACTAATTTGTAAAAGGCCGCTACCGCTGGCGCACCCACGTAAAATCTCACCCACACAACACGCTATGCGAACCTGCCAGTATACCCGTGTGTACCTAGGCCGCATCTCGGAAAACCCTTATGAATCAAGCTATTACACCCAAACCCTCGCCCAATTTACCGCTTTCTGACAAGGTACGCGAAGCTTTGGCTGTCACCTTGCGCGGCGTAGAAGAGCTTATTCCACAGGAAGATTGGATTAAAAAGCTGCAAAAGAGCGAAACGTCGGGTATTCCACTGCGAATTAAACTTGGTTTAGACCCCACTGCACCCGATATTCACATCGGTCACACAGTAGTTTTGAACAAAATGAGGCAGCTGCAAGATTTAGGCCATACCGTGATCTTTTTGATCGGCGACTTCACCACCATGATTGGCGACCCGTCTGGCCGCAACACCACCCGCCCGCCGCTGACCAAAGAGCAAATTGGGCTGAATGCAGCAACTTATTACAAACAAGCCGCCATGGTGCTGGACGAGTCTAAAACCGAAGTGCGCTACAACAGCGAATGGGGCGACGCCCTGGGTTCACGCGGCATGATTCAACTGGCGGCCAAATACACGGTAGCCCGCATGATGGAACGGGACGACTTCCAAAAGCGCTATACCACGGGCCAGTCCATCAGCGTGCACGAGTTTTTGTACCCGTTGATGCAGGGCTACGACTCGGTGGCCCTGAAAAGCGACCTGGAGCTGGGCGGCACAGACCAAAAGTTCAACCTGCTGGTAGGCCGCCATTTGCAGGCTGAATACGGCCAAGAGCCTCAGTGCATACTTACTATGCCCTTGCTAGAAGGCCTGGACGGCGTGGACAAAATGTCCAAAAGTAAGAACAACTACATTGGCATCACCGAAGATGCCAACACCATGTTTGCCAAAGTGCTGTCCATCAGCGACGTGCTGATGTGGCGCTGGTACACCCTGCTGTCGTTCAAAAGCATGGCCGAGATCGCGGCCCTAAAAGCTGAAGTCGCTGGTGGCCGCAACCCCAAAGATGCCAAAGTCATGCTGGCCAAAGAAATCACCACCCGCTTTCACAGCGCAGCAGCGGCAGATAGCGCGGAGCAGGACTTTATCAACCGCAGCAAAGGCGGCGTGCCTGATGAGATTGACGAAGTCAGCCTAAGCCTAGGCAACGGTGCAGCGGGGCTAGGCATTACCCAAGTGCTAAAGCTAGCTGGCCTGGCAGCATCTGCCTCAGAAGCAGGCCGCTTGATCGAAGGCGGCGGTGTTAGGGTAGATTCTTCAGTGGTAAGCGACAAAGGCTTAAAACTGGAAGCGGGCACCTATGTGGTGCAGGTGGGCAAGCGCAAATTCGCGCGGGTAAACTTATCCTGAGGAGTACAGACATGACAGAACCGAAAAATGGTGATTTCGCCTCTTTTTTGCAAAAGAATCAGGACAAATCTGTTATCTCGAAGCAAGAGTTAAAGCAAAGTGATGCTGCCTTGCATCCCGCTGATCAAGTAGAAAGCGCACCCAATATCTCTGCTGAAACGTTGATGGACGACGAGGCCGTGGAACGCCTTGCCGCTCAAATGCGCGAAACAGAGCAAGCCTTGAGCACACTACCTCCGATGACAGACGAGGAGCTGGATCGCCAAGCTTTAGAAGCAGGAGGCGCAGATAACGATCCTGACACGCCAGAGTAATCAAGCGAGTTGTCATGTTGGCAGTTTTGCAAAGAGTTAAAAGCGCTCGCGTAGATGTCGAACGGAAAACTATCGGCTCTATTGAACAAGGTTTACTTATCCTGCTGTGTGCCGAGCGCGGCGATACTGATGAGATAGCCGACAAACTACTTGCCAAAATTCTCAAGCTACGCATCTTCAGCGATGAAGCAGGCAAGATGAATAAGTCGGCGCAAGACGTGGGCGGTGGCTTGCTGATTGTGAGCCAGTTCACTTTAGCTGCTGATGTGTCTGGCGGCAATCGCCCCAGTTTTACCAGCGCTGCACCACCAGATGAAGGTAGGCGTTTGTACGATTACTTTGTACTTCAGGCTCGGGCTACGCATCCTATCGTGCAAACAGGTCAGTTTGCAGCGGATATGCAAGTGCATTTGGTTAACGATGGGCCGGTGACTATTCCGATGCGGATGACTGCCTGAATTTACTTGACTTGGCTTTGGGTGTGGCGATTTCCCGCCTCAATTTGACATTGAGGTAAATAGTTTTTACAATTTCAGCTTTTAATACTGAAATAGTAAAAAATGCTTTTTAGACAAGCTGAACATCGCCTGTTGCGCATGGCGCAGTCTTTCCCGGTGGTGGTGGTGACCGGGCCGCGCCAGTCGGGTAAAACTACGCTGGTGCAAAACGCTTTTCCGGGCAGGCCCTATGTGTCTATGGAAGATTTGGATGTGCGTCACCGGGTGCAAGATGACCCACGTTTATTCTTGCAACAACATGCGGACGGTGTACTGATAGATGAGGTGCAGCGCGTTCCTGAGCTGCTCAGTTATCTGCAAACGCAGGTAGATGCGCAAAAACTACCTGGGCGCTACATACTTACGGGGTCGCAAAATTTGCTAATGACCGAGCAGATCAGCCAAAGCTTGGCTGGGCGTGCAGCATATTTGGATTTATTGCCATTAAGCTACCTAGAGGCTGAGTCAATCGACAAGCACATGGGCTTGGACGCACTGATGCTGCGCGGCAGCTATCCGCAAGTGGCCATAAGCGGGGTCACACCGACCGAGTGGTTTGAAGCCTATGTGCGCAGCTATATAGAGCGCGATGTACGGCAGATCTCGCAGATTAATGATTTAACGGCCTTTCAGCGATTTTTGCGCATGATGGCCGCAAGAGCAGGGCAATTGGTCAACCTGAACGCAATTGGCGCTGATTTGGGTTTGGCGCAAACCACTATCAAGGCATGGCTCAGCATTTTAGAAGCCAGCTACATTACTTTCCGCCTCATGCCCTACCACACGCATTTTGGCAAGCGGTTGGTTAAAACGCCAAAACTGTATTTCTACGATACCGGCTTGGTTGCATGGCTGCTGGGCATACATGATGTTCAGACCATGAATGTTCACCCGATGCGAGGGGCGTTATTTGAGAATTTTATGATTTTGCAATACCTAAAGTTTTGCAAAAACACTGGTCGTAACGACCATCTGTATTTTTGGCGCGACAACACAGGCAACGAAATGGATTTGTTAATCGAGCGTGCGGGTGTTTTGTCTGCCATAGAATTTAAATCGGGTGCGACATTCAATACCGAATGGCTGCGTGCGATGGATACATGGATGAAGCATACCGATGGGGCCCGACGTAGCGCAGGCATGGTAATCAGTGATGCACCAATGAACGCGTGGTACCGTAATTATTTTGCTGCGCATTGGCGCAGTGCATCAATGCAGTTAACGCAAGGAACTTGATTTAAAAGGTAACTATGATATTTGCAATTTCAGCTTTTAAAACTGAAATTGTAAAAAACAGCCACTTTAATCTTGCGTCGCCCGCTGCTGCACACGGTCAATATACGCTTGCCCATCAGGCGGTTTTCCAGAGCGCTGGGCCTCCCACAGCATGGTGCCCAGCTCTTCCATCACTTCGTGGTGCGCCAGATGCAGGTCGCCTCGGCGGGCTGTTAGCAGCTCTACAGCTTGGCGTATGCCGCGCGGCTGGTCGATGCTGCATTGCTCGGTGATCGACAGGTGCATGGACAAATGCAAAAACGGGTTGGTTTGGCCGTCGCCACCGTCGTACACGCGGGCTACGGCTGCGTCGGCATCTTGCAAGTCGACGTCATATTCGGGGTGCTCACTCATCCATTGGTTGGCAATGGTTTCTATGGCATCTTGCGCGCTGTTGCTTTGCGCTTTGGCGTACGCAGAGCAAAAAAATCGGCGCACATCGTCTTGGCTGGGATTGAACATGCCTTGATTATCCAATGCGACAGCGCTGTTTGCCCGCAATGGGGATAATCTCAACTGAAGTTAAAAATTAATGCAGGACAAGCACCTATGACAACACAAGCTTTTATTTGCGATGCCATCCGCACCCCATTTGGCCGCTACGGCGGTGCCCTGAGCAGCGTGCGCGCTGACGACTTGGCTGCCATCCCTTTGCGCGCCTTGATGCAACGCAACCCCAACGTAGACTGGCATGCGGTAACCGATATGATTTATGGCTGCGTGAACCAAGCGGGTGAAGATAACCGCAATGTAGCGCACATGGCCAGTTTATTGGCTGGCCTGCCGCACGAGCTGCCGGGTGCCACCCTCAACCGCCTCTGCGGCAGCGGTTTGGACGCTTTAGGCACAGCAGCACGCGCTATCAAGAGTGGCGAGGCAAACTTGATGATTGCAGGCGGCGTAGAAAGCATGAGCCGCGCACCTTATGTGATGGGCAAGGCCGACAGCGCCTTTAGCCGCAGCACACAAATGTTTGACACCACCATTGGCTGGCGCTTTGTGAACAAGCTGATGAAAGAACACTACGGCGTTGACAGCATGCCCGAGACGGCTGAAAACGTGGCCACTGATTACAAAATTGACCGTCTCTCGCAAGACATCATGGCGCTGGCCAGCCAAACGAAGGCCGTGGCAGCGCAGCAAGCGGGTTACTTTGATGCAGAAATCTGCCCTGTCACTGTCGCTCAAAAAAAAGGCGACGCTGTCGTTGTAAGCCAAGACGAACACCCCCGCGCCACCACCATGGATGCGCTGTCCAAACTTAAACCCATTGTCAGGCCCGACGGCACCATCACCGCAGGCAACGCCAGCGGCGTGAACGACGGGGCCTGTGCTATTTTGCTGGCCAGCGAAGCGGAAGCTAAGAAACACGGCCTAACACCCAAGGCCCGCATAGTAGGCATGGCCACCGTAGGCGTGCCGCCGCGCACCATGGGCATTGGGCCTGCGCCCGCCACACAAAAGGTACTGGCCCTCACCGGCTTAACCCTAGCGCAGATGGACGTGATTGAGCTGAACGAGGCTTTTGCCGCTCAAGGCCTGGCCGTGCTGCGGCTGCTGGGCCTGCAGGACGACGACCCGCGTGTCAACCCCAACGGCGGTGCTATTGCGCTGGGCCACCCACTGGGCGCTTCAGGCGCACGCTTGGCCACCACAGCAGTCAACCAACTGCAGCGCAGCCAAGGCCGCTACGCGCTGTGCACCATGTGCATTGGCGTGGGCCAAGGCATTGCAGTCATCTTAGAGCGCGTGTAAAGCTGCCATAATTTTTCAACCCCAAACCCACATTGCGCCATGCACACCACCACTGAACAAATTTTTGACCATGCCCGCACAGCCAACCTGTACCTGGACAAACCGGTGGGCGATGCGCTGCTGCACCAGCTGTACGAGATGATGAAGTGGGGCCCAACGTCGGCCAACTCCTCGCCCGCGCGCATTGCGTTTGTCAAAAGCGCTGCAGCCAAAGCCAAACTGGTGGACTGCATGATCGACAGCAATGTAGCCAAAACCCGCAGCGCGCCCGTTACCGCCATCATTGGCATGGACATGCAGTTTTATGACAAGCTGCCCCAGCTGTTTCCGCACGCCGATGCGCGCGCCTGGTTTGTGGGCAACCAAGCATCAATAGATGCCACCGCGTTTCGCAACAGCGCATTGCAAGGTGGCTACTTTATGGTTGCCGCCAGAGCGCTGGGCCTGGACTGCGGGCCGATGAGCGGCTTTAACGCAGCCAAGTTGGATGCCCAATTTTGGAGCGGCACCCCAGTCAAGACTAATTTTGTTTGCACGCTGGGCTACGCCGATGCCAGCACCTTGCACCCACGCGGCCCGCGCCTGGCGTTTGACGATGCCTGCCAGATTGTGTAACTGCGTTGTATTTCCCCCTGAATACCGACTGGCATTTTTACGCGCTAGCCGTTCCAGCTGTACTGCTATTGGGCATTGGCAAAAGCGGTTTGGGCGCGGGGTTTGGCTCGCTGGCGGTGCCCATAATAGCCTGCTAGATGCACGCAACTTTGCCACCTCGCTAGCACTCTTACCGTTTGCGCCCATGGGCGTGTGGGTGGGCGTAAGAATTGCTAAGCATACCAAGCCCACACTGTTTTACCGCCTGGTGTACACGGGCATGTTCCTGACCGGCGTTAAGTTAGTATGGGACGCATTGAAGTAGAAAGACCGCGCTATGACCCTCACCGCTAAGTTCTCAGAGTTCAAAGCCCAAGCCCACAAAGTTTGGGCTTTGTCGCTTCCATATTTCCAGTCAGAAGACAAATGGAAGGCACGCGGTATGTTTGCCTTGATCGTGGCACTGAACTTGGGCACGGTGTATATGTCGGTACTGATTAACCAGTGGAACAGCGTGTTTTACGACGCGCTGCAGGCCAAAGACCAAAAAGTGTTTTGGGAGCAGTTGTGGCGCTTTACTTACCTTGCGTTTACCTTTGTGGTTCTGGCGGTGTACAAGTTCTACATTACCCAGCTGTTAGAAATACGCTGGCGCGCCTGGATGACCGACCACACTATGGGCCGTTGGTTGGCACATAAAGCCTTCTACACCCTAGAGCTGATGCGCTTTAGCCCGGCAGCAGACGCGTCTACGCTGGCCACGGCCACAGCCGACAACCCAGACCAGCGTATCCAAGACGACATTAATTTGTTTACCGGCTACACGGTGTCCCTTAGTATGGGCCTGCTCAACGCGGTGGTGACGCTGCTGAGTTTTATCGGCGTGCTGTGGGGCTTGAGCGGCTTGACCAGTTTTACGCTGGGCGGCACCACCTACGAGATAGCCGGTTTTATGGTGTGGGTGGCGCTGGTTTACGCGCTGGCGGGCAGCGTCATAGCGCACTACTTGGGCAAGCCGCAAATTCAACTTAACTTTTTTCAGCAGCGCTTTGAGGCAGATTTTCGCCACCACCTGGTGCGTGTGCGCGAGCACAGCGAAGCCATTGCGCTAGACCAAGGCGAGACGGTGGAGCGCAAAGCCTTGGACGGTCGGTTTGCTGCCGTGCTGGCCAACTATTTAAAGCTGTTGCGCGCGCAAAAACGCTTGATTTGGTTCAGCTCGGGTTACGGCCAAGCGGCGGTAATTTTCCCGTTCATTGTGGCGGCTCCGCGCTTTTTCAGTGGGGCCATTCAGTTGGGCCAACTGATGCAAATCAGCTCGGCATTTGGCTACGTGCAAGGCGCACTCAGCTGGCTGGTAGATAACTATCCCAGCCTGGCCACCTGGAAAGCCACCACCGACCGCTTAACCAGCTTTGAAGCTTCTTTGCAAGTGGCTACAGCCCTAAATTTACAACAAAATGAGCCTGTGTCCCAAGGAAATGCTGCACAAGCAGCTATTACTACCATAGCAGATAAAAACAGCCTGCAATTGCACGACCTGCAATTGGCACTGCCCAATGGCAGCTTGTTGGCCCAGCATGTGGGCCTTACTGCGCTGGCGGGCGACACCATTGTGGTGCAAGGCCCATCGGGCAGTGGCAAGAGCACCTTGTTTCGCGCTATTGCGGGTATTTGGCCGTTTGCCAGTGGCTCTAAAAGCTACCCAGATAACTTTACCAAAGAGGCTATGTTTATTGCGCAGCGGCCTTACTTTCCCAACGCAACTTTGCGCGCCGCCCTGGCCTACCCGCTGGACCCTGGCCAATACACCGACGCGGCTTTGTGCACGGCGCTGGACGATGCCATGTTGGCACATTTAAAACCCCGGCTGGGCGATGAAGATGCATGGGGCCAAAAGCTGTCTGGCGGTGAGCAGCAGCGCTTGGCCTTGGCGCGGGTGTTTTTGAAAAAACCGCGCTGGGTGTTTGCCGATGAAGCCACCAGCGCGCTAGACCCTGCTGCCGAGCAGGCCCTGTACACCAAGCTGTTGGCCCATGTGCAGGCCGTGCGCGGCACGCTGGTGTCGATAGCGCACCGCCCTGCAGTGGCGGGCTTTCACACCAAGCAGTGGACGTTTGCAGCCCCAACCGCTGCAGTGCCAGGTGGTGTATCGCCAGATGGTGCAGCCCCCTTCACCGTGCTGGCTGCTGCGCTGTAGCCCCGTAAAGCTGTGTAAAGCCTGACAACGCAAGGCCCACAGCGTGCGTTATGCAGGCAGACTTAACAGCCTTGCATTGACCACATGTCCGGGCTTGCACGGCAACCACCAGGAGTACACCATGGCGCACCACCGCAGGGCTTTGGCCCCCCGTTTACTTAGCCTGAGGCTACTGAACCTCACCACGGCCTGCCTGCTAGGCTTGTTAGCCCACGGCCCCGTAGCAGCACAAACAGACACCAGCACCGCCGACGTGTGGCGCGCAACCTCCCGCCTAGGCTACGGCCCCAGCCCTGCCAGCGCGCAGGCAGCGCAAACCGATGCCAAAGCCTGGGCGCTGCAGCAGGTTGACGCGGCCTACGCCGCCAGCCAAAATCCGCCCACCATTGCAGCAGATTTGGCCGGCTTTAACGCCCCGCTCAACGACATTGCCCGCGACTACCACGCCTACACCGAGGAGCGCAAGCAACTAAGGGAGCGCGCTGCCACTAAAACCAGTGCGATGGCTACCAGCGACATGGCCGCGCCGTCTGCCATGCAGGCCAACCCTATGCTGGATGAAAAGTTTATGCGCGATATGGTGCGCACCGCCAGCACTTGGCGCATCATGGCCTGCAGCGACGCAGCAATAGAGCAACCCCTGCTGGCCAAAATGACCGAGTTTTGGTTTAACCACTTGAACGTGTCCAACACCAAAGGCAATACCCGGCCCTTTCTAGGCAACTATGTGGCCAGCGCCATTCGCAGCAACGCACTGGGCAAGTTTGAAGACCTGCTGCTGGCCAGTGCCCGCCATCCGGCCATGCTGCTGTACCTGGACCAAGCCCAGAGCAATGCGCGCGGCCTGAACGAAAACTACGCTCGCGAACTGATGGAGCTGCACACCTTGGGCGTGGGCGCAGGCTACAGCCAAACCGATGTGCGCGAGCTGGCCCGCATATTGACCGGCTGGACTACCCCCTTCGGCCAAGGCGAGGCGTTTAGATTTACGCCCCGTTTGCATGACACTGGCGACAAAGTGCTGCTAGGCAAGGCCTTTAAAAACACCGGCATTGCCGAGGGCGAAGAAGCCATTCGCATGCTGGCACACCACCCCGCCACGGCCCAGCGCATTGCCAAACGCTTGGCCAGCACCTTCATCAGCGACCAACCCAGCCAAGCCGTGGTAGACAAACTGGCCATGACTTTTTTGCGCACGCAAGGCGACATACGCGCGGTAATGCAAACGCTGGTGGCCTTGCCAGAGTTTTGGCAGGCAGACAACAGTTTGTTTAAAACCCCGCTGGACTTTGCCTGCTCGGCCTTGGTAGCGCAAGGCGGCGTCAAAGACCCGCGCGACATTGGCCAAACACTGGGGTTTTTAGCGCAAGCTGGCCAGCCCCTGCACGCCTGGCAAACGCCAGACGGCTACAAGACAGATGCCGCTACCTGGCTGGCACCCGAGGCCCTGACACGGCGCGCCGACTTTGCACTGGGCCTTGGCAACCGCATGGCCGAACCCAGCTACCTGCGGCCCTTTTTAAGCGCCTCTGCGCGCGAACGCATTGGCCGCGAACCGGCCAATACACGCAGCGGCCTGATGCTGGCCAGCCCCGACTTTATGCGCAAGTAAATTCAAACCACCATTGCAAGGAGCCCCACCATGCCGCACTATCCTGATTCACAGCACGCTTCACACCCGCCACTGTCACGCCGCCATCTGTTGCACACCCTGGGCGCAGGCCTAGCCCTCAGCACGGGTCTTGCCATTACGGCCAGCCCCCGCGCTTGGGCGCAAGCAGCCCCCGTGGGCACCAAGGCACCGGGCCAAGGGCGTATGGTGGTGGTATTTTTGCGCGGTGCCTACGACGGCTTGTCGGCCTTTGTGCCCTATGCCGACCCTGATTATTACAAGCTGCGGCCTAACATCGGCATTGCAGCGCCCGACGGCACGCTACAGACTGCGTTAAAGCTAGACAACACCTTTGCCATGCACCCCGCCATGGCCCCACTAATGCCGCTGTGGCAGCAAGGGGTGCTCAGCTTTGTACCCGCTGCGGGCTTGCCAGCGCCCAACCGCTCGCACTTTGATGCGCAGTACCAAATGGAGGTGGGCAGCGTGGGCAAAACCAGCGGCGTACCCGGCTGGATGAACAAGCTGGCCGCACTGCGCGCAAGCCCCACCGCACTGGGCGTGGGCGAGGCCAACCCCGCCATTTTGGCAGGTGCGGCCAAGGTCAAGCTGATTCCCCAAGGCCAAGCGGCCGAGCGCACTGGCGTGCTGGCCAATGCCAACCAACGCCAAGCCCTGCTAGACCTGTACGCTGGCGACGACACTGTTAGCACGGCGTTTCGCCAGGGGGCCGACAGCCGCATGCAAAGCGCGCAAGAACTCAGCCTGGAGAAAACCAGCGCCGACACGCGACGGGGCATGTATATGCGTGAGAGCAACCTGCGCGAAAGCAACCTGCGTGAAGCCAAGCGCAGCACGCAGCCCCTGGAAAAAGACGCTGCGCCTGCCAACACTGCTGCGCAAAATGCACAAATGCTGGCCGCTAGCAATGGTGCAGCCGACCCCGTAGGCCTGCAGCTAGATGCCTACCACCTGGGCACGCTGATGCGCAACGACCGCAGCCTGTCGCTGGGCTTTTTGTCTGCTGGCGGCTGGGACACCCATGCCAACCAAGGCAGTGCTACAGGCCAGCTGGCCGACAAGCTGGGCAACTTGGCCAAAGGGATTGCCCAGTTGCGCCAAGACTTCAATCAGCCTGGGGACACTATTGTGGTGATGAGTGAGTTTGGCCGCACCAGCGCTGAAAACGGCACCAAAGGCACTGACCACGGTTTTGGCAATGCGCTGTGGGTGCTGGGCAACCCTATTGCAGGCGGCCAGTGGCACGGCCAGTGGACGGGCATGGCCCGCGCCAACCTGAACGAGAACCGCGACCTGCCTGCCCACCACGACTACCGCGCCGTACTAGCCCAGGTACTGCGCAGCACCTTCGCCCTGTCCGACTCTGCCCTGGCCACTGTGCTGCCTGGGGCGCAGTGGGATACGCGGCTGGATGGGCTATTGCGCAAGGCCTAGTTGGACTTAGATTGCGCGGGCTTTTTGATAGCGTGTTTTTAACAGCGTTTTAGGTCTATCGCCCAAGGAAATGCTGCATGGGTAGCTATTAAATATATAGTACGCTATTTACACTACGCACAAACCGCGTCAGCATAAAAGCTAACTTTAACCCTTCGCCTTGTCCGCCTCTGTTGTAAACGAATCTGCATAAAACTCGTCCGCTGGCAAACCACACTTCGCAGTAAAGTCAGCCAACGCCGAGTCCACTACAATCGGTGCGCCGCAGGCATACACCTGGTGGCCTGCTAGGCTGGGCATATCGGCCATCACCGCTTGGTGCACAAAGCCGGTGCGGCCTGTCCATGCATCGTCGGCAGTGGCGTTAGACACGACTGGAATGTAAGTGAGATGCGGCATGTCGGCTACTTGCGCCAGCACCCATTCATGCATGTACAAGTCTTCTGGGCGGCGGCCACCCCAGTACAGTACCGCGGGGCGGTTGATGTTTTTAAATTGCATGTGCTCAATAATGGCCTTGATGGGTGCAAAGCCCGTGCCCGAGGCCAGCAGCACCATAGGCTTGGACGATTCACGCAGGTAAAAGCTGCCAAACGGCCCTTCAATGCGCAAAATCTCTTTTTCTTTCATGGCACCAAACACATGGTCGGTGAACTTGCCGCCGGGCGTGTGGCGAATATGCAGCTCTATCGCTGGTGCGCCTGCTACCAGGGTGTGCGGCGCATTGGCCATGCTGTAGCTGCGCCGGGCCCCGTCGCGCAGCATAAACTCCACATACTGGCCGGCGTGAAATTGCATCACATCGTTGGCCGGTAACTGCAGCTTGACCAGCATCACATCGTGTGATTTTTTCTCCAGCTGGGTCACGCGCGAAGGCATTTTTTTGATCGGCATGGCACCGGCTTCAGTCACCTGGCGGCTCTCTAGCAGCACGTCGCTTTGCGGCACACCGCAGCAGGTCAAAATAAACCCATTGGCCTCTTCGTCAGCGCTTAAGGCTTTGCTTTGGTGCGGGCCGTGCACTACGCTGCCGCTGAGTATTTTGCATTTGCAGGAGCCACAGGCCCCGTCTTTGCAGCCGTAGGGCAAACCAATGCCTTGGGCAATGCCTGCTGCCAAAATGGCCTGGTCGGGGTTGACGCTGAAGCTGCGGCCACTGGGCTGTACGGTAACGGTAAACGGCATGGGACGGGGTTCCTGAAACAAAACGCGGTAACAATCTGCTGCAGGCCTGCGGTGAATTGACGCTACAGGCAGGCAGAGCTTGGTATGCTTGGGCAATTATCTTTGACAAACCGTATTTTGCCTTCAAACCAATCCCCCCTTGGCGCGCGGCCCCGGCGCTTTCGCCAGCCTAGGCTGCTTATCGTAGGCTGCGGCGACGTTGGCTTGCGCGTGGCCCGCGCCCTGCCCCCCAGCATGCGCGTGCTAGCGCTGACCTCGTCGCCTGAGCGCGCACCCCTGCTGCGCGCTGCGGGCATGGTGCCGCTGCTGGGCAATTTAGACGACGCTGCCAGCCTGGCCCGCCTGTCTGGCCTGGCCACCCACGTGCTGCACTTGGCCCCACCGCCCACCCACAACGAAACGCAGTGGTGGCGCGACCCACGCACCCAGCGCCTGGTGCGCACTCTGCGCCAGCGCAGTTTGCCGCGCGCCTTGGTGTACGGCTCTACCACCGGCGTGTATGGCGACTGCGCAGGTGCCTTGGTGGCCGAGACGCGGCCGGTGGCACCGCACACCCCGCGCGCGCAGCGCCGGGTAGACGCAGAGCAATCGGTGCGCCTCTTAGGCCGTGCCCAGCAGGCAGGCGGCGCTGTGCGCACCAGTATTTTGCGCATTCCCGGTATTTACGCAGCAGACCGCGACGGCGGCACACCGCGCGCCCGCTTGGCCAAAGGCACACCGGTGCTGCGCGCCCAAGACGATGTGTACACCAACCATATCCACGCCAACGACCTGGCCCGCGCCTGTATAGCCGCTCTGTGGCGCGGCAAACCGCAGCGGGTGGTGAATGTGTGCGATCACAGCCAGCTGAAAATGGGCGACTACTTTGACCAAGCCGCCGACCTGTACGGCATGCACCGGCCTCCACGGGTGGCACGCAACACCGCGCAAGACCAGCTGCCCCTGATGCTGCTGAGCTTTATGAGCGAGTCGCGCCGGCTGGTAAATACCCGCATGCAGGCTGAGCTTCGGGTGACACTGCAGTACCCCACCACGCTGGACGGTCTGCGCACAGAGGCGCAATTGGCCGGAAATTCGCTAGAGGCGCGTCTCTAAAGAGGCCTGATTTGGCTTTTTTCCGGGTCAATACTGTGCTGTTTACGCAAGCGGCCTGCCATACTGGCACCCAAATGCACAGCGCTGCCCATTGGCCAGCGCATTCCTACAGCAAGACTTTGGACACCTGGACATGTTTGACTATCTCATCATCGGCGGCGGCTCGGCTGGCAGCGTATTGGCCGGGCGCTTAAGCCAAGACCCTGCTGTAAAAGTATGTTTGATTGAAGCAGGGCCTGTAGATACATCGGTGCTCATCCATTGCCCGGCAGGCTTGGCCGTTATGGCCCAGCTGGGCGGCGGTAACTGGCGCTTTGAAACGACACCACAGCCCGGCCTGAACGGCCGCAAAGGCTACCAACCGCGCGGCAAAGTGCTAGGCGGCAGCAGCTCGATCAACGCCATGTGCTACATCCGTGGCCAAGCGCAAGACTACGACCATTGGGCCGCCCAGGGCAACCCCGGCTGGGCCTGGACCGACCTGCTGCCCTACTTTAAAAGCTCAGAAACTAACCAGCGCGCAGCCAGCGGCGACTTTGCACAGTGGCACGGCACCAGCGGGCCACTGAACGTGATGGACCTGCGCAGCCCCAACCGCTTTGGGCCTGACTTTATTGAAGCCGGCGTGCAAGCAGGCTACCCACGCAACAGCGACTTCAACGGTGCCAGCCAAGAAGGCGTTGGCGTGTACCAAGTTACCCACAAAAATGGCGAGCGCTGGAGTGCGGCCAAGGGCTACCTCACGCCGCACCTGTCGCGCAGTAACCTGCACATCATTACCAGCGCTTTGACCACCCAAATTCTGTTTGAAGGCAAACGCGCTGTAGGCGTGCGCTACACGCAAGGCGGCCAAACACACGAGGTGCGCGCCGCACGTGAAGTGCTGCTGTGTGCCGGTGCGCTACAAACTCCGCAGCTGCTAATGCTGTCCGGTGTAGGCCCAGCAGACCAATTGCAAAAATTTGGCATTCCCGTAGTGCATGCCAGCACTGGTGTGGGCAAGCACCTGCATGACCATCCCGACATAGTGCAAGTGGTAGACGCACCCAAGCTGACCGATTTGTTCGGCATCTCAGCCAAAGGCGGTTTGAACGCGCTGCGCGGCATTTTGCAGTGGCGCAAAGAGCGCACCGGCATACTGACCACCAACTTTGCCGAGGCCGGTGGTTTCATCAAAAGCCAACCCAGCGAGGCAACGCCTGACCTGCAACTGCACTTTGTCATTGGCAAGCTGCTAGACCATGGCCGCAAGCCCACGCTGGGCCATGGCTTTTCGTGCCATTTGTGCCTACTGCAGCCCAAAAGCCGCGGCAGTGTGCGCTTGGCCAGCAACGACGTCACGGCCCAACCTTTGATTGACCCCAACTTTTTGGCCGACCCGGACGATATGGCCCGCATGGTGAGTGGCTTTAAACAAATGCGCGCTATTTTGCAATCGCCAGCGCTTGCGCAGTACGGTGGCCGCGAACTGGCCACCACGGCCAAGGCAGTGACCGATGCACAAATAGAAGCCGTTATCCGCGACAAAGCCGACACCATTTACCACCCTGTAGGCTCGTGCCGCATGGGGCCTACCGAGGACGACCCGGTGGATGCGCAGCTGCGCGTAAAAGGTGTAGAAGGCTTGCGCGTAGTGGACGCCTCCATCATGCCGCGCATCATCAGTGGCAACACCAATGCACCCACGGTGGTGATTGCAGAGAAGGCCTACGACATGATTCTTGCGGGGTTTTAACAGCTTTCTTTACCGCCTAGTACTATAAAAATAGTAGCTGCTTGTGCAGCATTTCCTTGGGTCATAGGGCTATTTTTCTTGAAACTCTTGGTTTTTGGTTTATCTTTGGGCCTTTGAAGATTGCTTTCCTTGCTTTTGTACGTTTACGCCGCTTGAGTGTGGCCTTGCTGCAAAATCTTCCAAAAACACGCGCGAAATCAGGGCGCGCTAGGCTAGCTTTTGCACCGCGCGCCTTTTTCCAGAT
>JAYWGO010000144.1:0-1684 GCA_043778205.1 Polaromonas sp.
ATATACCTTCTTACACCACAGTAAGAACGCCTTTATGACCAGCGCCGTGGTGTTCAAGACGCTGGTGTTTCGCAGCGTGCTGAAGATAATCGGTGTGCACCAGCAGCTCACTGATTTGGGCAGCCCTTGGCAAAACGGGCAGATAGAGCGGTTCTGGCGAAGCTTGAAGTCTGAACTGCAAACCAAAGCCCAGCTGTCCATGTAACAAGGCATCCTAGTGCAAACCCGGATGAAGTTTGCCAGCGTGCGAGCCATGCAGTCTTTATTAGAAACCTTCAGACTCAGCTACAACGGCTACCGCCCACACCAAAGTCTGCAAGGCGCACCGCCTGCGTAGCTTGCACACCGTAATTCAAGTTACTGCAAATACCATAGCTACTTGTGCAGCATTTCCTTGGGCGGTAGGGCTATTTCGTCAGTAAATAACTCACTTGAGTACTAAAGCTGCCCGCAAACTATCATCCGAGCTAGACAATAGTAAATGTGTTTGCTGGGGCATCCCCTGGTCTTTTTGGCGCAGGATGTTGGCAGACAACGCAACGTGTACCAAAGCTGTGGCGGTGCCTACATCGCCTGTTACTAGTGCAGGTGTGTAACGCTCCCAGTTGTCAACCAGGCGCTCCGAAATGCGCAGTGCAGTAAAGCCAAACTGGTCAGCCCGGTAAGGCTCACCATTAAGGTCGCTCATGATGTGGCTGATTTTGCAATCGTCTGGCAGCGTTGCCAATGCAGACTGAGCAGCTTGCGTCCATCCCAGCCCTGTGCACGGGCGAGGGTCCGTGCGCAAAACAGGCTCTGCTGTGGCCCCTGCACCCAGGATGGTGCACCACGGTGCTCCCGCACTGCCAAGCATGACCGCCGCTGCCGCTTCGCCCGGAACAAAGCCATAAGGGTTGCGGCGGGCTTGGCCTTTGTAAGTTTTGCCGGCGTTGTGCAAAAGCTCCTGCGTTTCTAGCCAGTCCAGCGCGTCAGGGTGAAGCCAAGAATCTACAGCTACCACTACCGCTGCGCGGCCTTGGGTGGTAGAGACACCGGACAAAGATAGTTTGGCACTGTGCAGCGCTTGTACAGGGGCGGCATGCCCGCCTTGCACTGTATGCACGCTGTCAAAAACGAAAGGGCCTTCTGCGCAAGCGGCTAGCAGTTGCACAGCCAAATTGTCAGGCACCCCTGCACGGGCAGCTGGCGGCACCACCAGCCATAGGCTGTAGTGGGTAATTTGTGGTTCACGTGGCTTGTGTACAGGTTGCTGGGCATGCAAGTCGTACAAGGCTGCTTTTACCAACGCGGCCCAGCGCGCAATGTCAAAAGCCTTAGGCTCTGGGAAGTAAGAGGCTCGCACCAGGTCACCGCACCGGTCTACATAGAAGGGGTGCTTGCGGTTAAGCGGCATTTTGGCAGACAAGGCGACTCCCGCCAAGGCCATGCCTGGGCCACTGGGGAAGATGCAACTGGCGGCTACGATGTTCATTTAGTCGTAAAAATAGCGCTTATTCGCCAAGTGTCACTGTTGCTATCGGATGGATTTCGTGCGCACGTGCTAGCACGTTGTACAGACAATTAAGCGCAGCGTAGTCGCTGTAAAAGTTGTTGCCGCCGACCGAAAACTGAGCCACTAATGAAGGTTGTGCCGATGCAAAACTGAGCCAGGTGTTTTACTAGCTCTGCCTGATTTTTAGGCAGG
>JAYWGO010000145.1:0-50108 GCA_043778205.1 Polaromonas sp.
ATACTCAAAAAGACAGCCCCCAGCCAAGGTGTAGGCTTTCGCACCGAAGCGGAGCGACGGATGTATTTACCCGAATGGCTTCAACACGAGTTTTTTCACCACTTATTTCGCAGTTGGCCTGACCTGGGCCTGGAGAAAACCGGCCATCAATGGTTTGATAGGAGCAAATGGCCTGCAGATTTCACCGGAAAAGAAGAAGAAGACTACTACTCCGAGGCACTTAACAAGCGCTTATACCAAGCAAGCCCTAGCATCGCGCAAATGCTAAAACGGGCAGGCAAATAACACCTGCAATCCCGAATCTGCAAACGTTTTAGTGCTATGGCCCAAGAAAATGCTGCACGGGTAGCTATTAAATTAATAGCATCAACAAACTAACCCAGTTGCCAAATATTCTGGATTGCCATGCAGCAAGTGCATGCGCAGTTGTCCGCTGGGACGTTTGTGGGGTCGCTGTGCAAGCTGTAGCGCCCCAACGGCACAGTGTTGCCAAAATTGGATAGCGCAGCCCCGTGCGCAGGCTTAAAGTTGTGTTTTAAATTCAACCCACAGGGGTTAACACAAGCGCACTTTAGGCCGCGCACAAGGGATTTAACATGCTAAAGCAAGGACGTTTAGAGGGCAAAGTAGCGCTGGTCACTGGCGGCGCGCAGGGCGTAGGCCGCGCAGCCTGCGCGCTGTTTGCGGCCGAGGGCGCAGCGGTGGCGGTGCTAGACATTGCCAAAGAGGCTGGCGAAGACACTGCAGCGCTGATTCGCGCCACCGGCGGGCAAGCCCAGTTTTTTGCCTGCGACGTGTCCAGCAGCGCCCAAGTGGCGGCGGCGGTGGCAGCTGCCCAGCAGGCGCTAGGGCCCATCACCGCGCTGTTTAACCACGCGGGCAGCATTATTGTGAAGCCGTTTTTAGACACTACCGAGGCAGACTGGGACCACCTGATGGCGGTGAACGTGAAAAGCATGTATTTGGTCACCCGCGCAGTGCTGCCCGGCATGCTGGCGGCGGGTGGTGGTGCCATCGTGTGCACCTCGTCTATTTCTGCCGAGCTGGGCACCCCGATGGAAGTGCTGTACGACACCACCAAAGGCGCGTGCCATATGTTTGCAAGGGCGATTGCGGTGGAGTTCAGAGACCGCAACATTCGCTGCAATGCAGTGTGCCCCGGCTTCATCAAAACCCAGCACGGCATGCGCGAGATTGAAGGCCTCACCCGTTTGGGGGTGGATGTATCCGAAGCCGCCATCAACGCCCGCCAAGGCCGCCTGTGCCGGCCTGAAGAGGTGGCTGCCGCAGCCGCGTTTTTGCTCAGCGATGCGGCCAGCTTTGTCAACGGAACACGCTTTTTTGTAGACAACGCTTTTTCAGCCATGTAGCGCAATGGCCCAAGGAAATGCTGCACAGGTAGCTATTGAATCAATAGTAATCAAGGCGGCCAGCAAGCTATTTAAATTTAGGCTTTTAAATGCCCCAGCGGCAGCGCGTGGGACGCTTTCACCTCGCCCAGCGAGAAGCTGGTGTGCAGGTCTTTCACATGCGGCAGGTTGATCAACCGGTCCATGGCAAAGCGGGAATAGGCCTCCAGGTCGGTGGCCATCACGGTGATCTCAAATGAGCCTTCTCCGCTGATGTGGTGGCAGCTCATCACCTCGGGCATTTGGGTCAGCTGCTCTTTGAGCGCGCGGGTTACCTCGCCGGTGTTGCGGTCAGCATAAATGCGCACAAAAGCAATCACGCCCAAACCCAGCTTGTGGCGGTTCAGCGCGGCATGGTAGCTGGTAATGTAGCCTTCGTTTTCTAGCCTGCGCACGCGCCGCCAGCAAGGCGCAGGCGACAGGCCCACCCGGTTGGCCAGCTCAGCATTGGTCAAGCGGCCATCGGCTTGCAGCTGGTTCAAAATGTGGATGTCAAACTTGTCCAAGCCGGCCAGCACCTCGTCGGCCTCGCTGGAGGTGGTCGTGGTTTTGGTTTTGGTGATGGTCTTGGCCGTGGCTTTGGTTGTAGCAGGAGTGAAGTTTTGTTTCTTAACCATGGTGTTTTGAGCGTGATTCTTCTAAATGATAGCCATAAATAGGTATAAAAAGCAATATGTTGGTTTGAAGTGCGCGTATGCGGCCTGCTAAAGTGATGCCATGCGAAACACTATCCAATCTTTAGAAGAATCCAAAATCCGCGAAGTGGCCAACGCAGGCATGGGCCGCAGCGATGTGCTGAAATTTTGGTTTGGCGAAAGCGACGAAGTCACGCCCGAGTTCATTCGCCAAGCGGCTATAGCGTCCCTGCAAGCAGGCGAAACGTTTTACGCCCACAACCTGGGCCTGCCCGAACTGCGCACCGCCGTGGCCGCCTACGCCACGCGGCTGCACCTGCCGCCCACCCACCAGATCAGCGCTGAGCGCGTGGCCATTACCGCAGGTGGCGTGAACGCGCTGATGCTGGCCTGCCAAATGCTGATCGACGCGGGCGACGAGGTGGTAGCCATCACCCCGGTGTGGCCCAACCTGACCGCACAGCCCGTGGTGATGGGCGCGGTAGTGCGCTGCGTGCCCCTGAAGCCATCCAGCTCAGGCGCGTGGCAGCTAGACATGGCGCAGCTGCTGGCAGCAATTACTTCTAAAACCAAAATGCTGATTTTGAACGCGCCCAACAACCCCACCGGCTGGACGCTGACCAAAGCAGAACAACACACCATCTTGCAGCATTGCCGCAGCACAGGCACATGGCTACTGGCCGATGAAGTGTATGAGCGCTTGTACTACGCAGGCGACACCGCCAACGGCTGCGCCCCCAGCTTTTTAGACATCAGCGAGCCTGATGACAAGCTCATTGTCGTCGGCTCGGTGAGCAAAAGCTTTTTAATGACCGGCTGGCGCACAGGCTGGCTCATCATGCCGCCCGCCATGGCGGTGCACATGGGCAAGTTGATCGAGTTCAACACCTCATGCTCCCCCGTGTTTGTGCAGCGTGCCTGCGTGGCGGCGTTTGCGCGCAGCGAAGAGGTTACGCCCCATGTGGTGGCCCATCTAAAGCACTGCCGAGACACCCTAGTGCCCCTGCTGCAGGCCACCCCGCGCGTGCAGGTGCACGCAGCCAATGGCGGCATGTATGCTTTTTTCAAACTTGACGGGTTTGATGATTCTTTGGATGTAGCCAAGCGCTTGGTACTGCAAGCGGGCTTGGGTTTAGCGCCTGGCAATGCATTTGCACCTCAGGCACAGGGATGGTTGCGCTGGTGTTTTGCGTCTAAAGATGTGGGGCGGTTGGAACTGGGGGTAGAGCGGTTGCGGGGGTGGTTGGCTTCGAATTGATGGTGGTCTTCGAATGAGTGGCGTGTTCAATACGGGTAGCGCGCCATCTCGCCGGAGACCAAGTTCACAAAACCTATGCACGCCATAAACTTGGAAATAAGCACAAACGGTGAGCAACAGCCTCCCGAGTTGGAGATAATCAACGTATATGAGCGGCAACACCTTTGGACATTTATTCGCAGTCACCAACTTTGGTGAATCCCACGGCCCGGCTATTGGCTGCGTGATTGACGGGTGCCCACCCGGCATGGCGCTGAGCGAGGCAGACATCCAGCCCGACCTGGACCGCCGCCGGCCCGGCACCAGCAAATTTGTTACCCAGCGCAATGAGCCTGATGCGGTTGAAATTTTGTCGGGCGTGTACGAAGGCAAAACCACTGGCACCCCTATTTGCCTGCTGATCAAGAACACCGACCAGCGCAGCAAAGACTACGGCGACATTGCCAAAACCTTTCGCCCCGGCCACGCTGACTACGCCTACATCCAAAAATACGGCCTGCGCGACCCGCGTGGTGGTGGCCGGTCATCAGCGCGCCTGACTGCGCCGATGGTGGCCGCTGGTGCAGTGGCTAAAAAATGGCTGCTGCAAAAATACGGCACGACGTTTCGCGGCTGCATGACGCAAATTGGCGATGTGGCCATAGGTTTTGAAGACTGGGCGCATGTGCATAACAACCCGTTTTTTGCACCCATAGCCGACACCACTGCGCTAGAAGACTACATGAACGTGCTGCGCAAAAGCGGCGACTCGTGTGGCGCGCGCCTGCGCGTTACGGCCACTGGCATGCCTGTGGGCTTAGGCCAGCCGATTTTTGACAAGCTAGATGCTGATATAGCCTACGCCATGATGGGTATTAATGCCGTGAAAGGTGTAGAAATTGGCGCTGGTTTTGCCAGCGTCACCCAGCGCGGCAGTACCCATGGCGATGCCCTGTCTAGCGATGGTTTTAAAAACAACAACGCGGGCGGCACGCTGGGCGGCATCAGCACCGGGCAAGACCTGGAGGTGAGCATCGTGGTCAAGCCCACCAGCTCTATCCTTGTGCCGCGCGAGACGATGGACATTGACGGTAATGCCGCCGAGGTCATCACCAAAGGCCGCCACGACCCGTGCGTGGGCATTCGTGCCACGCCCATTGCCGAGGCCATGCTGGCACTGGTGGTGATGGAGCATGCTCTGGCGCACCGTGCGCAGTGCGGTGATGTAGTCAGCAGCACGCCGATCATCAAAGCCCAGGCTGACCAAGCCCAGGCTGCCAAGGCCACTAGTTGACTGCACCACTGCAGGCCAAAACTGCCCAGCTCTGGCCGTTTGCGGCCTTGTCTGCCAGCTACTTTGCCCACCTTGGCTTTTTCAGCCCCTACCTGTCGCTGTGGCTTAAAGACATTGGGCTGAGCATCGCGGTCATCAGCGTGCTGGCCTCGCTGCAATCGGCCACGCGTTTGTTTGCGCCTTACGGCTGGGGCTGGCTGAGCGACCGCACGGGAGAGCGGGTCAAACTGCTGCGGTACAGCGCGGTGGCTGCCATGCTGTCGTCGGTGTGTTTAGGCTGGGCCCAGCCCAGTGTGCTGTGGATCAGCGTGGTGCTGGTGGTGATGCTGGTGCACTCCAGCGCCATGATGCCCATGAGCGAGGCCGCTATGGCCCAAATGGTCAGCCAAGGCGGCGGCTTCGATGCTAAACGCTACGGCCGGGTGCGCTTGTGGGGCTCGGTAGGATTTTTGGTGACCGTGCTGGCGGCGGGCTGGTGGTTTGAACGCTACGGCATGGCGTATTTTCCGCTGTGGTCGGTAGTGACCATGGCGGCCTTGGTGCTGAGCACCTGGTGCCTGCCCAATGCCAAAGAAGCCCCGGTAGAGCCACACCAGCGCGTAGCTATCTGGCCCATACTGCGCCAAAGCGCCGTGCGCTGGCTGTTTGCCAGCGTGTTTTTGCATGTGCTGGCCCACATGGGTATCTACATTTACCTCTCGCTGTACCTGGACGCGCTGGGCTACAGTAAAATTACCATTGGCATGCTGTGGGCCGTCTCTGTGGTGGTTGAAATTGCCTGGTTTTACAGCCAAAGCCGCTGGTTGCCACGCTTTAGCCTCAGCGCCTGGCTGGTCATTACCGCCGCCATCACCGCCCTGCGCATGGGCATGACAGCACTTGGCGCACAGATTTTGCTGGTGGCCCTGTTGGCGCAGGCGCTGCACGCGTTGACCTTTGCTGCCCACCACACCGTGTGCATAGCACTGCTGTCGCACCACTTTCCAGGCCATTTGCGTGGGCGCGGGCAGGCGCTGTACACGGTCATTGGCTACGGGTTGCCGGGCGTGCTGGGTGGTTTAGTGGGCGGTGTGCTCACTACGCATTGGGGGCTGGGCAGTGTGTTTTGGGCCACTTTGGGGGTGGCCTTGGCCGCCACGGCGGCGGCCTACAAAGTCTGGCGTTTGCAGCATCCTTAGGCCATATGGTTTACGCGCTCTCACTGTTTTAGGTAGCATTAACTAGGCTAATCCAAAGGGCTGCAGGGGTTCAGGCTATAATCGTAGGCTGAACATAAAGAGCTCGAGTCCTTTATGTTCTGTCAAGGTATTTGCTTTGACAATTTCCCGGAAATTGTTTTTTATTTAGTTAACTCAAGGAATCGATATGAAAAAAACCCTCGTACTAGCATCGTTGTTGGCCGCAGTTGCTTTGGCAGCTTGCAGCAAAAAAGAAGAAATGCCAGCTGCTGCTGCACCCGCCGTTGCTCCTGCCGCTGCTGCTGTGGTTGACGCTGCTAAAGACGCAGCTTCTGCTGCTGCTGGCGCTGCCGCTACTGCTGCTACCGGCGCTGCCGCTGCTGCCACTGACGCTGCCAAAGCTGGCGCTTCTGCCGCTGTAGGCGCTGCTACCGACGCTGCCAAAGGCGCAATGGCTGCTGGCGCTAACGCTGGCGACGCTGCTAAGGCTGGCGCTGCTGCCGCTGGTGCTGCTGCTACCGACGCTGCCAAAGCCGCTGTAGGCGCTGCTGCTGATGCAGTTAAGAAGTAATTCTTAAGCGCCGCTGAAAAAGCTCCTTCGGGGGCTTTTTTTACGCTTATTGCAAAAGTACTTCGCAGATTGCAATTAAAGTGGCTGTAATTCGGTGTGTGAAGTACTATTAATTTTATAGCTACCCGTGCAGCATTTCCTTGGGCGCTAGGGCTAAAAGGTATAAAAAAAGCCTCAGAATTCTGAGGCTTTTTTATGCTTAGGTAAGGTTAGCGATTAGTCTCGCTCACCGCCAAATATGCCTAGCAAGGCCAGCAAGCTTTGGAACACGTTGAAGATGTCCAAGTACAAGGCCAAGGTGGCGCTGATGTAGTTGGTCTCGCCGCCGTCCATGATGCGCTTAAGGTCGTACAGCATGTAGGCTGAAAAAACAGCCATGGCCATCATGCTGATCACAGCCATGCCGATGGTAGAACCGACAAACACGTTAATGATGCCGCCCACCATAATCACCACAGCGCCAACAAACAGCCACTTGCCCATGCCAGACAAGTCCCGCTTGATCACGCTGGCAGCGCTGGCCATGACAAAAAAGATACCTGCTGTGCCGCCAAACGCGGTCATGATCAGCGAAGCACCATTTTTAAAGCCCAGCATCCGTTCAATCATGCTGGACAGCATCAGGCCCATAAAGAAAGTAAAACCCAGCAACACGGGCACGCCAGCGGCAGAGTTCTTGGTTTTCTCAATCGCGTAAATTAAGCCAAATGCGCCAGCAAAAAATACGATCAAGCCCATGCCACCTGTCAGCGACTTGGTAATGCCGGTGGCCACGCCCAGCCAAGCGCCCAGCACACTGGGGATCAGGCTCAAGGCCAATAGCCAGTAGGTGTTGCGCAAAACTTTGTTGCGCTCAGCAGCGCCAGTAAGCGCGCCACTTGAATAGTCAATCGTTTGGGTGTTATCTGCCATAGGGAACTCCTTTAAAAAACTTTGCGTACTGTACGCAGTGTTTTGATTTTAGGGGTAAACACGTTGAACATGCCAGAGGGTCTTCAGCGGATTCCTACTTTTTGTATGGGCTCTTTTAACTTCGGCACAGTTTGCATGCGCCGGTATGCGGGTATGCTCAGCGTTGAAATTGGCATGGTCAATGTGTGTCAATGTGTAGGTATTTACTTTTTAAAATTTCGATATGAAAACCAAAGCATTTTTAGAACTCTCCGATACCAAAGCCATTTTGGCCGCTGCCGAGGCAGAAGCTGCGCAAAACAACTGGGCTGTAACGATTACCGTGGTGGACGATGGTGGCCACCTCTTGGGCATGCTGCGCTTGGATGGCGCGCCCGCCATGTCCTCGCATATCAGCCCGGCCAAAGCCAAAACGGCAGCTTTAAGCCGCCGTGAGACCAAAGTTTATGAAGATATTATCAATGGTGGCCGCACCAGCTTTTTAAGCGCGCCCACCATTGAGGGCATGCTAGAGGGCGGTGTACCCATCTTGAAAGACGGCGCTTGTATTGGCGCGGTTGGTGTGAGCGGTGTCAAGTCCAGCGAAGATGCGCAAATAGCCCGCGCAGGCATTGCAGCCATCGGTTTGTGACCGAACGCAAGCCCAGCAGGCTTGCGGTTACTTCAAGTCGTCGGCAATTACTTTGACAATCCGCTTGGCATTGTCAGACCCGTCGGCACCGCCCGTGGCATTTTGCACAGCCACCATGGTAGATTCACCCTCTGCTTTCACCGCAATGCGGTATTTAAGCGGCGCTGCGTCAGATTTGCCACCAAACAACCTGCTTAAAAAGCCAGCTTCTTTTTTGTCCACAGGTTCTACGTAGCGCACAAAGTAAATGCCTTGGGCGCGGTCGCGGTCTTCTACGGTAAAGCCGGTGCGGTCCAGCGCCAAGCCTACGCGGCGCCAAGCGCGGTCAAAGCCCTCGTCAATTTGCACGGCAGGGTTGCCATTAACGGCAGTTACGCGGGAGGTTTGCTTGGGTACCGCAGCGGCCACCAAGGCTTTGGACTGCTCTTGCGTCACGCCCAGTTTGACCATCAGGCGGCGCAAGAATTCGGCTTCCAGCTCAGGGTCTGGTGTGCGGGGTTCCCATACGGTGGACTCCACGCCACGGCCTGAGCCTTTGTCGCCCGTGAGCTTTTCTACCATGCCACGGTGGCTGACAAAAATTTCGGTAGTGCTGCCATTGCGCTCAATGCGGGTGCGAAACTTGTCGCGCTCTCCGGTGGAGTACAGGCTGTCCAGCACTTTGCCCAGCGTGTTGCGGATAAAGTCTTGCGGCAGCTTGGCGCGGTTTTCAGCCCAGTCGGTTTCTAAAATGCCCAGGTTTTGCTGGTCGAGGGTGAGCAAAAAGCCGCTTTCTTGCCAAAAATCCCGAATGGGGCTCCACAGCGTATCGGCAGAGCGGTTGACCACCAACCAGCGCTGGTTGCCCGCACGCTCAATGCGCACGTCGCCTATGCTGGTAGCGGCTACCGGTGTGCCCACGGGGTTGGTTTGGCCTGCAGAGTAGCTGTTGGCCGTCACAGGGGCGCCTGGCACTACGTAGCGCGTGTCGCGCGACAGGGCGGTCAAGTCGGGCGGTATTTCTAGCGACGGGCCGGTGCCCGAGCTTTTGTAGTCAATCTTGTCGCCTTGCAGTGTGGAGCAGCCGCTGGCCAGCAGCGCCGCAATAACCAAGGCAAAAGGGGCAGGGCGCACAGCCAACAAGGGGCGAAAAGAGCTAAATGAGCTGAATATGGTGGCCAATGGAGATCCTAGGTTTTGTATCTTGAGCGGCAAACTAAAGCGGCTTACACCAAGCCAGATGCTTTTAGTGCAGCCAGCACGGTAGGTTCCAGCGATTGTGCCATGCTGGTCAGGGGCAGGCGCATAAGGCCGTTGCACAGGCCCATCTGCTGCATGGCCCATTTCACAGGAATGGGGTTGGACTCGACAAACAGGCTTTTGTGCACTGGCAGCAAACGCCGCTGGATGGCCATGGCGGTTTTGGCATCACCTGCAATGGCCGCTGCGCACAGCTGGTGCATCAAGCGCGGGGCAATATTGGCAGTAACGCTGATATTGCCTTGGCCGCCGCACAGCATCAGCGCTACTGCCGTGCCGTCGTCACCCGAATACACCGCAAAGTCTTTTGGAGCGTCTTTGATAAGCCACTGCGCGCGTTCAATATTGCCAGTAGCTTCTTTGATGCCCACAATGCCTTTAATTTGGGCCAGGCGCAGCACCGTGTCGTGCGCCATATCGGCTACGCTGCGGCCAGGCACGTTGTACAGCACCACAGGCAGGTTGCCAGTGGCCTCGGCAATGGCTTTAAAGTGCTGGTACTGGCCTTCTTGCGTGGGCTTGTTGTAGTAGGGCACCACCTGCAGTTGGCAGTCGGCACCGGCTTTTTCGGCAAACTTGGCCAGGTTGATGGCTTCTTTGGTGGAGTTAGAGCCGCAACCGGCCATGATGGGCACGCGTTTGTTGGCATGCTCGACCGACACACGAATGATCTCGCAATGCTCTTCCACACTCACAGTGGGTGATTCGCCGGTGGTGCCGACCACGCCAATGCAGTCGGTGCCCTCAACAATGTGCCAGTCAATCAGCTTGCGCAGGGTGGGGTAGTCGACGCTGCCGTCAGGAAGGAAGGGGGTGACGAGGGCAACAATGCTGCCAGTAATTTGGTTCATACAGAGATTTTAGCCCGACGCGGGCGGTTACAGCGGCTCTAGCAGGTAGCGTTGCGGTGCCATTGATGCTGAGTTTTCGGCTTTTTCATGCGCGGGGGGACTTAGCGTGCTGTTGGTGCCGCTTGCGGCCGCCTCACGCACTGCTGCAATGCGCTGCACATAGCGCGCAGGCTGCGCTAAAAATCCATCCTCGTAGGCCACTATGCGCAGCCCTGCGCAAGCGCGCAGCAGTTCACCCGGCTGCAGCAAAAAGTCAGGCCGAGAGGGCTTGCCCACTGCTGCGTGACCGTGGGCAAAGGTTTCATAAATTAAAACGCCACCGGGGGCCACAGACGCGACGATGGTGGGCAGCAGCGCGCGCCACAAATAGTTGGTTACCACTACACAGCCAAACTGTTGCACCTGGCCTGCACCGTCCGCCAAAGGCCACGGCCCGTTTTCAATGTCGGCCATGATGGGCTGCGCCGTAGAAGGCAGCCTGGCTGCTGCGCTGTCCAGTGCCTCTTGTGCTCTGTCTATCAGGGTGACTGGGTGATTTTTTTCTGCAAAATAAACCGCATGGCGGCCCATGCCGCAGGCTACATCCAGCACGCTGGCACCTGGCGCTACCAAGTGCGCCCAGCGCGCTACCCAGGGAGAAACTGCTTCACTGCCGTGCATAGGTGGGTGCCTTTTGCTGCGCTTTGGGTTGCATAGTTTTGCCTGCTTTACTTGAATTAGGCTTTACCTTGGCCAAGGCTCAGGCCTTGGGTTTTACATCGTCTTTGAGCGCTGCCAGGGCCATTTTTTCTACCGTGCCTGGCAAAATCAGCTTTAAAAACCGCCCTAGCTTGCCTTTGCCGGTCATCACCACCTCGCGCTCGCGCCGCTGCATGCCCTGGATAATCAAACGCGCACAAGCTTCCACACTCATGGCCTTGTCTTCTTTGAGCCCGCTGCTGCCAGCGGCTACGCCCGCCGCGTTCAGGCCATGGTGGCGAATTTGGGTAGACACCACGCCAGGGTAGGCCGTGGTTACGCTCACACCAGCGCCTTTGAGCTCAGCGCGCAAGGCCTCAAAAAAGCCCGTCATGGCGAACTTGCTGGCACTGTAGGCAGTGCGGCCGGGCACACCAATAAGGCCAGCCAAAGACGATACCGCCACAATACAGCCTTGGCTGGTTTTAAGGTGCGGTAGCGCAGCATGGGTGCACCACACACTGCCCCACAGGTTGGTGCGCATCACGTCTTCGTACCAGCCAAGGTCGTCAGCTTTCACGTCTTCAAACAGCGCCTGGGCCGAGATGCCTGCATTGTTAATCAGCGCGTCAACACGGCCAAATTTGGCTATGGTCTGGGCGATCAGCGCGCGGCAGTCTGCCTGCACGCCCACGTCAGTTTTAACCACCAAGGTCTGTGCGCCCAGTGCACGGCACTGCGCAGCCACTTGGGTGAGCAAGTTTGCATTGCGCGCGGCTAAAACCAATCCTACTTCAGCTTTACCGCTAGCCGCCCATTGGCGTGCAAGCTCGGCACCAATGCCATCAGATGACCCTGTAATTACTATTATTTTCATAGCTGTCCGATTAACATTTCCTTGGTTAATAGGGCTAAAAGCCTTAAAAACACGACCAAATTTGGTCTGCTAAAGTAACTAAGAAATCAGGCCGCGTGTACAGCATAAACACACCTGCACAGGCCGCAACAGCTGCAGCATAGGCCAAGGTTTTGCGCAGTGGTGACATGGTTTTAGGCGGGCTTGAGCGTTAAGCGGGCTTTAGTGTTAAGCGGGCGACAGCGTTAAGCAGACTTTAGCGTGCCCGGTGCGCTGCGCACAATCGCGGCCTCACGGATGGGCAAGTTCACCAGCCCTGCAAACACCCCCAATGCTATAGCGATGCCCCACACCACGTCGTAACTGCCAGTTGTGTCGTACAAATAACCACCCAGCCAAGCGCCCAGAAAACTGCCAATTTGGTGGCTAAAAAATACAAAACCGCCCAGCATAGACATATGCTGGATGCCAAAAATTTGCGCCACCACCGCATTGGTAGGCGGCACGGTGGACAGCCACAGCAGGCCCATCAGGCTGGCAAAAATATACACGCTGACGGGGCTGAGCGGAGCGGCTAAAAACACCGCAATAACCACTGCGCGGGCCAGGTAAATGAAGGACAAAATATTCTTTTTGGGCAAGCGCTGACCCAGCGAACCTGCAATGTAGGTGCCAAACACATTGAACAGCCCAATCAGCGCCAGCGCGTAGCTGGCCACCTGGGGCGACAGGCCCTTGTCTTTGAGGTAGCTGGGCATGTGCACGCCGATAAACACGACCTGAAACCCGCAGACAAAATAGCCCGCCATCAGCAGCTGAAAGCTGGGGTACTTAAAGGCTTCGGTTAAAGCCTGCCAAATGCTTTGTTCACGCTGCGGCTTGGCTGCACCTGCAGCAAAACCCGGTTCACGCAAGAACACAGACAAGGGCATGATCAGCATGGCCGTGCCCGCCAAAATCAGCAGCGCCTCTTTCCAGCCAAAGGCGCTGATTAAAAAGCCCTCTGTGGGCACCATGAGAAACTGCCCAAACGAGCCTGCCGCTGCGGCCACACCCATGGCCCACGAACGCTTGGCAGGGTCTACTTGGCGGCCAATCACGCCGTAAATAATGGCGTACGTGGTGCCCGCCTGCGCTGCGCCAATCAGCACCCCTGCGGTCAACGTAAACGCCAGCAAGCTGGTAGACAGCGCCATGCCCACCAAGCCCAGCGCGTAGCACAGCGCGCCCACCAGAATTACTTTAAACGCACCAAATTTATCGGCCACCATGCCGGCAAAAATACCAAAAATACCCCAAGCAATGTTTTGTATGCCGATAGCCAAGGCATAGTTTTGCCGTGTCCAGCCATGTTCTTGGGTAATAGGCTGCAGCCACAGGCCAAATCCGTGGCGAATACCCATCGACAGGGTAACGATGAGCGCGCCGCACAGCAGCACCTGTTGCATGGAGAGTTTTTTGTCTTGCATGGGTTGATGTTAACGAGTTTGTACACTGCGGTCAGTCACAGGGGCGCTAGGTCAGTTAATTACCTTAAGCATGGCCCACAAAACTGCCACTAGTTCACAGCCAAGCGCTGACGCAGGTACGTGATAAGCGCTTGGCTGCGCGCCAGCTGGGCGCGGTCTGGCGACTGCGTGGCGGCTATCCATGTGCCAAAGCGCGTATCGGGTATCCAGTCAGCCAGCACCGGTAGCAGGCGGCCAGCGACCAAGCCCGCGTCCACCGAATAACGCGGCAACAGGGCTATGCCTAAGCCTGCCAACGCGGCCTGGGATGCGACCTCGGTGTCGTTAACGCGCAGTCTACCGTGCACTGTCAAATCGACTTTCTCAGTGCCATTAAACAAGTGCCACTTATCGTCACTGGGTTCACGCCAGTAGGCAATGCACTCGTGCCGGCTTAGCTCGCTAGGGTGCGCGGGTTGGCCTTGTCTGGCTAGGTATTTTGGCGATGCGCACATCACAAAATTTACACGCGCCACGGGCAGGCTGACCAGATCGTGCGCCGCTGCAGTGGCCCAGCGCAGGCACAGATCAAACTTTTCTTGCGCTACATCAACCAAGCGATCCGACAGCTGCAGCTCCAGCTCAACCCCGGGATGGAGCAATAAAAACTCAGGCAGTTGTGCCGACAACACCCGTTGCCCCCATGACACGGGTGCGCTGATGCGAATCAAGCCCATCAACTCACTGCGTAGATTTTTAAGCCGCTCTTCAGCCGCTGCAGCGTCTAGCAAGGCTCTGCGCGCATAGTCTAGGTACACCTCACCTGCGGGGGTAAGCGCAATGTGACGGGTACTGCGGCTAAACAATGTGGCCCGAACGGCATCTTCTAGCTGCGCAACCCGTTTGGACACCAGGCTTTTGCTGACATGCAATTGGTCAGCAGCGCGGCTTACGCTCAGGTGCGAGGCCACCTGTACAAATGCTTCCAACATATCCGTATTCAAAGCCATAAGCTGGGTCTTATTGGATTGTAAAAATAAGGGTTAACACGAAGATTGTTTCCAAATTGGGGACAAACAGTTCACATTTGAGCTGATGCTTTCGTGGGTGTCAAGTTCTACACTGACGGCGAGTTAATAACAAATTAATTCCCTTTATCGCTTTAAAAACAAAACCACCTTTGGAGACAACTATGAAGATTTATGCAGACCCTATCACTATCAATTGCCGTAAAGTCATGGCAGGCTTGGCACTGATGAACGTGCCTTATGAGCTGGTCTATGTAGATTATTTCAAAGGTCAGCAAAAGGAAGATTGGTACACCAGCGTGAACCCGAATGCATCCATTCCTGCTTTGGTGGACGGTGATTTAGTGCTGTGGGAGTCCAACGCTATCTTGGCTTACGCAGCTGACAAGCACGGTAGTGAAGCGTTTTATCCAAGGTCTAACAGCAAGCGGGCTGACGTGAACCGCTGGCTGTTTTGGGAATCATCGGCTTGGTTTCCCAGCTGCTATTTGTATTTGGTTGAAAACTGTATTAAGCCGCTTTTAGGCGCTGAAACTGACCAAGCCGCAGTTACTGCGCAAAATGATCAGTTCCATAAGCTTGCAGGTATTTTGGATGCACGCTTGGCCAAATCCAAATGGCTGTGCGGCGACACCCCTACCATTGCCGACATCGTGATTGCTGCGCCCATGCACCTGCATGGATGGCAAAAACTACCGCTGGCTGAGCACGCCCCACTGCGCCGTTGGATGACAGAAGGAGTCGAGCAGCTGCCTAGCTGGCAAAACAGTTACGTTGGCGAAGGTTTTGCACTTAAAAAGGCCGCATGATGATGGCAATGCGCCCTGTTGAAACCGATGTATCTCAAGCCGATAGCCATCTGCCGTTGCGCCAGGTGGCGTTGTCGCACGGCATAATCCATTACACCGAAGATAACGGGATCAAGCCCGATTACTATTTTTATGAGCCTGAGCCCAACACCCAGCTCAATCCACCGGGCACAGACCACCGCAGCATGACGATTCGCAACGGCTGGCCACAGGTGAGTCGGTTTTCACTCGACCAGCAAGGCTTTGAGTTGCACCCGTTTTTGACCGACGAGCAGCTCTTGCACACCCAGCCTTTTACGGCGTTTGATGACGATGGCCAGCTTAAAAAAGTTTTTGACGAGCAAGTGCAAAACTTTGTGAAACGCCACACCGGTGCCTCACGGGTGGTGGTGTTTGACCGCACCGTGCGCAAACGCATGCTCGCTGATTTGAAGGTGCAAACCACCACCTATCGCCCAGCGGTGATGCTGGCACACAGCGACTACACCCCTAAATCAGGGCCACAGCGGGTGCGGGATGTGGTGCCCGACGAGGCTGATAAGTTGTTGTCTGGTAGAGTGGCATTTTTTAATGTGTGGAAGCCACTTTACCAACGGGTGGACGAGCTGCCGCTGGCCATGTGCGACGCACGCACGCAGGCCGATGGTGACCTGTTGCTGATGGATTTGAAATACCGCGAGCGCACAGGCGAGATCTATGTACTGCGCCATAACCCCGCCCATGATTGGTACTATTTTCCGCAAATGCTGCCTAACGACGCGCTGCTGCTGAAAACCTACGACTCTGAAACCGACGGCCGCGCACGCTTTATGGGCCACACAGCCTTTGAAGACCCACTCACACCGCCAGAAGCACCCAAGCGCGAAAGCATTGAGGTGCGCACCATGGCGTTTTTCAGTGGTTAATGGTAACGCTGAGCACTAAAAAGACCGGCCAATCCGGTCGGTAAAGTAGCAACCCCAAAGCGCGACAATAAGGGCTAAACATAAAGAGGCGCTATACACAGCGTATGAATCAATTTTCTTCCATGTGTCTGGCCGAGTCGATACTGCGCTTAACACATAGCGCCGATCACAATGACTTTAAAAGCCCTCAACTTGTCGGCCACCATGCCTGAAAAAATACCAAAGATACCGCATGTGTGGTTGCGGGGATACAGCCGACTTTCGTCCTGTGCTGTGTATTGGAATGCTTGCGGCTAACGCGGTGGGTTGCCGACCTGGTCCAGTACAAAACACAAGCCTAGTAGCATGGTGGTGCATCGTGCCGTGCCTAATTACTTCATAAACTGCAAGTTCTGCGCGTAATCAATCCCACCCACCGTACCGCCAAAGTTGCGAAGATTGGGCAGCACGCTAGCCAGCTCAGCGCCGGGGGCCACGCCAAACCAGTTGGCCAAGGTGGCGGCATACTGGTCTACCGAAGCCGTGGGTAGCAAGCGGCCTTGGTCTACGTGCCAGCGGTCAGCTTCGGTATTGGTGTTGCCCGCGCCTACCGGTGGCGCATAACCGTACAGCGCCTTGCCCTTCACATCGCCGCCCACAACCAAATGGTGGTTGCCCCAGCCATGGTCAGAGCCGTCGCCGTTAGAGGTGAGCGAGCGGCCAAAGTCTGATGCTGTGAAAGCTGTGACGCTGTTGGCCACACCCAGGTTGACTGTGGTTTCGTAAAAAGCCGCCATAGCTTGGCTTAAGCGCTGCATATTGGCGTTGTGGCCTGCGATGAGGTTGTCGTGCAGATCAAACCCACTGAGGGACACAAAAAACACCTGCCGCTTGCTGCCCAAACTGCCGCGCGCGGCGATCAGACGAGCGACCATTTTGAGCTGGGCTGCCAGCGGGTTATTGCCCGTGACAGCACTCAGTGGCGCAAAGGCTGCACCAGAGCCGTCAGCACTGACGGCATCAATACCCCTGCTTACCTCCACCTCAGCGCGAATGGCGCGGCTGGTGATGCGGTTGTATTCGTTTTCTAGCGCATGGCCACTGGCCTGCTGGATGAGTTGCGAGACGACGGACTTGACCGCAGAGGAGTCGTACACATTGTAGGCCTCAGCGTTGATTTTGACGGCGCCGTACTGGCTCACTTGGTAAGCCAGAGCGTTGTTACCCGCTAAAAACACTGTGTTGCCGGTGATGGAGACGCAGGTAAAAAGTGCGTTGGTATTGGCATTGGCGGCCAAGGCCAAGTCGCCAATGTTGCCGCCCCAGCCCACAGTAGAGCCCTCGGGCGATGAAGACTGCCACACCGAAGCCTGGTCGTTGTGCGAGAACAGGTTGGGCGGCACGGGGTATTGCGAGCTGCCGCTTAAGTACTGCGTTTTGTTGAGCGGCACAATCAGCGGCCCGACATTGAGCTGCACGGCGCACTGGCCACTGTTGTACAGGCCTTGCAGCCCGGCCATGGCAGGGTGCAAGGCGTATTGGCGGCTTGCATCTTTAAGCGTGGCACCCAGGGGCAGCAAGCTGGACTTGGGCAGAGCGATATTGCTGCGGATACGGCTGTAGGCGTTGTAGCTGGCATCGTCGTAATTGACGATGGTGTTGGCTTGGTCGTTACCGCCGTACAAAAATACGCAGACTAGAGCTTTGTAGGTGCCGTCAGGTGCAGTCAGCGCAGCGGCCTCGCCCAGGGCGGCAAGGTTGAGCGCGGTGGGCAGGGCTGCGCCGGTAAAAGCAAGCTGGGCTGAGCGGCGTAAAAATGCGCGGCGCGAGTGCTGGGCAGGGGAGATCAGGTGCATGAAAAATGTCCTGGTTATTTTTGAACGATGTACTGGACGCTGGCCATCACCATAAAGACAGCAGCGCACACCCGTTTGAGTTTGCTGTCCGCACTGCTGCTGGCGGTGATGGCAGTGGTATTGAGTGCGTTGACCATCAGCGTGACATTGGCCGCAGGCAGCTGGCCTGCGCACAGCAGCAGATTGAGCCTGGCTACCAAGGCTGTAGCATCTGTGGCGAGGGCCAGCTCAGCGGTGTACCGGGCCTGAATGTCGTCGGTGTAGGTGCGGTACAGCAAATACGGCTTGTCTGGCTCGGGCACAGAAAAGCCTTTGTAGATTTTGTCCTGCATAAAGTTAAGGTAGCCACCGACCGTGGTTTCGTTGACGATTTGAAACTCGGGTGCGGTAGCTTTGGCGGCAGCCAGCACGGTGTTGGGCGGCACAAAACCTGGCCTAAAGAAGTTAAATACCGACGGTGGGCGCAGCGGGCTTTGGCCTAGGTTGTTGGCAGGGTCGGTGGTTTCAAACATTTTCCAGGTATTTTCTTTGGAGGTCAGTCCAAAGGTGCGGCCCCACTGCACCAAGCGCAGCATCGGTTCGCGCACTTTGCCAAAACGCGGGTTGCTCGCGTTTTGCGGGTTGCGCGCCTCGTCATCTAGCAAGATGGCAGACCACACCGCTTTGAGGTCGCCACGCACCCCTTGGCCGTTGTTATTAAACCCCGCAGCCACACGGCCCACGTAGGCAGGGCTGGGGTTACTGGTCACTAGCCGTTGAATCATCTGCTTACCAAAAAACGGACCCACATTGGGGTGGTTAAACAAAGCATCTAAAGCTGTCTTTAAAGCTACAGCCCCTGCAGTGCCCGCAGCAATGGTGGTGCCTAAAAAAGTTGCGGCCAGTGTGGAGTGCTTGGCAGGGTCAAGCAACATGGGTTTGCGAGCGAAAACGGTGCTTGGAATGTCATAACCTTCAAGGCCTGCGTCGCTGTATACAGGCAAGCGACCGCCATCAGACTTGTCAAAGTCGTAGCCTGTGAATACGCGGGACAGGTTGGTTACATCGCTTTGCACATAGGTCTCTAACTTTTTGCCGTTGGCATCGGTTTTTTCGGTGCCATCGGGGTTGAGCTGAACCAAGCCTATAGAGAACAGCTGCATTACTTCGCGGGCATAGTTTTCGTCCGGCACGCGGCCAGTGGCGGGGTCTTCTTTTTCATTGCCTTTGGTGTTGAGAAAGTTGCCCATCACCGGGCTAAGGGTGACGTTTTGCAGCAGGTCTCTGAAATTGCCCTGTGCTCCAGCGACCAGTTGGTCCCAATAGTGCGCATAAGCATGCCCCACCCAAGTGAACTGGATGTTTTGCATCGACACTACAAAAAACTCTGACAGCGCCAACGCCAGCCGTTTGCGCATGGCATCTGGCGCCGTCATGAGCTGGTTCCACAGCATAAAGTCGGTGATGTAGGTGTAGTTGTAGTAGCCGTATTTGTCAGACACGGTGTAGCCCTTGGCAGTCAGCCAGTCCCAACCGGCTTGCCCTAGTGGTTTGGCAAACTGTTGCTGCAGGTACCCAGCAAAGCTGGTACTGCGCAGAGCGCTGATCTCGCCGTCGCTGGCCGAAAACTGGCTTTGCAGCAAAAAGCGTGCGGCCTCTTCGTTGTTTTGCGCCTGAGGAAAGTTGTTGAATCCTGCGGCGGCAACAGGTGCGGTAGGGGCGGTGGCGCTGCCTGTACTGGTGGCAGTGGCAGGTGCACTGGTGTTGGACGTGCCCAAGCCTGTGCTGCTTGTAGGGGTAACACTTGTGCCCGTGCCTGTACTTGTGGGGCTTTGTAGCGGGGTTGTAGCATCGGTACTGTCCCCACCACCGCCACCACAGGCCGCCAACAATGCAGCACCTAAAAGCGACAGGGCCTGGGGTTGCAAAAATGGACTGCTTGTGTCAGCTGGTTCAATGGCTGTTAGGGCTGGTGCGGTAGCGCTGGCAGGCTGCTTTTCACTCACGGCAGTATCTTCTATAGGTGTGTTTTTATGCATGGTATAACTACGACTTTGTGATTACATAATGTACAAGCGTGTAGTTTCAAAGGCCACTGCAATTAAAGCTGCTGCAGGCAACAAGCGTGTCTAGTTGTAGCTGCTCTTTTTTGGGCTGCTAGACGTAGTCCAGCTAGAAGCTTATAACTTCGCTACCATGCGCGCGAAAACCATACCAATCAAAAAAATCAACCAATTCAGACGGCGCTGTACGGTGTTGCCCACTAAGAGGCACAAACCCATAATCAACACAAACAAATGGTGCGATCCTAAATACGCCAGCATCACCATGGCAGCTTGTATGAAAAGTTGAAAATTGACAGCCTTGTTGGTGGGCGCTGTACTTTCAGTTGTGAAATGGTTTTCAATCGGTTCTTGGGCGGCTGGCTTGATTGTTGCAGCTGCGGTCACGCTAGCGCGCTGGGCTTGGCGCTCGGTTTTGATTTGTAAGCTGGTTTTTTCTAATACCGGTGCTGCAGGTACTGCGGGTGTCCACCATCCCGACCAAGGCGCTTTAGCTTTTGCAGCCAATTGCCGGAATGTGCCGCCCGCCAATCGGCTCGCAGCGGGCGCAGGTTTCAGCCCTGCCGAGTGGTGCTGCAAGGCCTTTACACGTTGCGCATAAGCTTTGCCTAGGGCAGGGCGGGCCATGGAGATGAAATTAGCGTAACCCAGCAGGGCTTCGCGCAGGTTGGCACTGCCATTCCATTGCAAGCCCTGGGTGCCCTTGCTCTCAGCCAAATGCAAAACAGCGCGAAAGCGCCGCAGCGTCTCGCGGTCTATGGACAGTTTGTCGTTGACTACCAGGCCAGTGACATGCTGCTGCTGGTGGCGGCGCATCACTTGCTGTTTATCTGGGTGCAAGGTTAGCCCCTCGCTGGCAATGATTTGCTTGACGCGCCACAGCAGTTTGGCGCTATGGCGGCTGTGCTCTGCATCGGCTGAAAAAGTCAAGTCATCAGCATAGCGGGTGTAGTGAAAGCCCAATTTAGCTGCACAGGCCTGCAAGCGCGCATCGAGTCTGCGGCACAAAATGTTGGTAATCATGGGGCTGCTCGGAGCCCCTTGGGGTAGCACGCGCTGGTCTTGGGCCACAAAATAGCGTTGACCGTCAATGGCAACTTCGTCGGTAGGTGCTTCAGTACTGAGAAGGGCTAAAAGGGTCGCTACCTGCTGCGAGTAGCCCAACTGCTTGAAAACCCCGCGCACACGGGGCATGCTGATAGAGGGGAAAAAGTCTTTCAAGTCCAGATTGATAACCACCGCTTGTCCTACGTGCGGCGCAGCATTGGTAAGGATGGAACGGCCGGGCAAGAAGCCATGCACGGCTTTGTGCACAGGCACGCGCATCAAGATTTGGTCCAGCACCCAATATTGGGCGCGTTTAAGCCGGGGCATGGGTGCAGAAATATGGCGCTCACCCCCTGATTTCTTGGCAATGCTAAAGCGCTGGTAATGGCTAATGCGCGAGACTTGCCGGTCAAACGCCAAAAACCGTAACTCCGCAAGCGTTAGCCCCATGGCTTGTGCCAAGTCCGCTGCGGTATGCAATGGGGTGAGGCCATGCTTGGCTAGCTGTTCGGCCTGGCTTTGCGCATCGCTCAGGCCGCCAGAGACGCCTTGGCCCAGGTACAAAATTTCGCTTTGCCGCCGCTGGTGCCAAGCGGTGGCGCGCGTATGGCGACCTTGCGCGGCTTTGAGTTTGGTTTCCTCGCGCCGCGCTTTAGCCTGGGCCATGCGTTCTTTGCGCATGGTTTTCAGGGCTTGGTCACGGTTTTCCATGCCGCGCAATTGGCCGCTCAAATCGTTCAAAGCTTTGTCCAGCTCAGCTTCGCGGCGAATCAAACTGGCTTCGGGGCTGGGTTGTTCTGCGTCTTGTGGCCAAAAACCCAAGCGCTGCATTTCTTCCAGCACTACTTCTTGCTTGGAGCTGGTGCGCAGGCGCTCGTAGAGTTCTTCTCGGGTAAGAGCCGAGTCGGGAACTTGGGTGTTGGGTGCGAGATTTGTCATGTCAAGCGACAAAACCGACACGCACTAGGGCTCGCCAAGCAAACCATAAAGTGAACGGAGTGGGCATCTCGTCGAAGAGCCTGATGACTGGATGGCTCCACTCGATGCCGGAGGGGACGGTATGCGCGCATGAGCTTCAGGGAAGCCACACCGTTATCGCGCATACCGTCCCCGCCGGCACTGTGAAGAGGCGTCCAGTGACGCTTGGGTAGTGCTGAATCCGAGGATGGCGATACGCCACCCAAATTGCAAGAGCCTACCCACTCCGTTCTCAAAGTGCAGTGTATCAGTTGTTGGCGGATATCCTTTCAGAAGCAGGGGTTGGAGGTGCCAACGCGGGCAGCGCAATGTTCTGTGTCACCATGCGCAGGGCCAGCATGTGCTCGCATGGGCCGCGCGTCATGCGGTGGTAAGTGTAGTGGTCACATTGGCAGTCACCAGAACGCACACGCAGGTCGGCATCGAGTTGCAAATTCACTAAAAAACGGTGCGTGGTGCGTTGGCCAGGTTCGCACAGCCCACTCAAAGCGCGGCCACCGTCGGCTTGGGCTTGGACTTTGGTATTTTTGATTTGCCCAGCTTGCACCAATTGCGCTGCGGCAGATTCTTGTTCGCTGGCGTAACGCAGTTTGTCCATCGGCAGCGGTTCACGGGTTAATTCACGCAGACGCCATACCGCATGGGCTAAATCGTAAATAACACGTCCAGCTTGCACATAGCCACCGAGCGCCGCATCCACCGTGAGTACGGATAAACCCGTGGCAGCGGCCAGTTCTGCACTGCTAGCACGCCAACGCGTGCTGAGCGCGGCAAACACGCGCGCTTGCGTATCGGTATCCACATTGCCCCGAGGGTGCAGCAAATCAAAATGCGCTTGGCCTGCCCAGTCGTTGGCCGTCCAACCCGACAAAGCCAGTGTGAATTCCATGTCGGGCAGCTCGGCCACCCAAAAGCTGGGCATGCCGGTACCCAGTAGCAGAACCTTAAAACTCTTGGCCACCGCTACCAAACGCTCTAGCTGCAACAAACGACGGCGACCCCAGATCCGTATGTCGGTATCACTGGTCGCCTGATGGTTGGAGCGTGGGCACAGCAGCTCTTGCCCCCAAGGCTCAAACACAATGCGCACGGGTTGACCGGGGCGCAGCACAAAACGCAAAGACCTGGGACCTGCGCGCTCTTTGTTGCGCCGCAGGATCAGGCAAATGTTATGAATGTCCATCGGATGCAATTGCAGCGTTTGTGCAGGCAATAGCATGGCACTGCTAACTTGCAAAAACCCCCGTACCCAGCTGTCGGGCACGTCAATTTTGGGTTCGTGAAAGGCTGCGTCGTGTTCGCTGGTGACTTGAAAACCCGTCGCGTCAATCGCCAGTCGGGTGGTTTTGTAGTCGCGGATTTTTTGAAATTCGTCGTACAGGCCGGACGAGTAATCTACATTGGTAGTGCCGCAAGCAAAATCACCGACACGGTCAAAAATATTGTGGCTGCAGCTCAGACAAGCGTAGCTGGACTCATCCACGCTGAAACACTCAAAAAACACGCGATCTGGGTGCACTGTGATCACCGGATCGAGCACATACCAAGCCTCGCGGTTGACCGCATAAATGTAGTCAAAATAGCGCTGCTGCGCCTGCTGGAACGGCTTGAGAATGGTTTGCTTTTTTTTGCGCAAGTCTTTGAGCTCGCTTTGCACAGGCAGCATGCGCGCTTTGATACCGTCGCTTTGTGCCATGTATTGCGCCAACATGCTGCCTTCGTGCTCTTGTAGCCAAGCCAGATAGGCGGTTTTGTCGCGGGGTTGAAAGCGCAAGTCCCCCACTACTACGTCGTGCAAGGCAGAGATGGCTTCGCGAAAAGGCAGGCGCTGGTTGATATCTGCTACCAAATGGGTGGGCGCACGCAGCGTATCAGGTGCAAACTGCAAGCCCGTGCTGTGGGCATCGTGGGATACGGCGCTGTGGCCGTAATAGCGGTATTCGAATCTCATGCGACAGACCTACGCTCAGGCCCGGAGGCAGCTGAGCCGCGACGTGCGGGTACGCTGCGGGGCGGGATGGTTTTGAGCGGATTCTCCAGCTCCGCATAGTGCGTTTGGATATTGCGCAGGCCCGTGATGTATTGGGCTTTATCGGTCATGGCTCCGGTGACCGCTTGGCGTGCAAATACTTTGGCTACCACTTCAGCCAGCTCCTTCGACTGCACGGCCTGAGCTGTCAAAAACTGCAGCACACGGTCTTTGGCTATCCGGCCTCGATTAGCCTGGGACAATACGCTTAAAAAATACGGTGTTAGCTTGGTCAGCATGTCGGGTTGATTTTTGGCTGCTGCGGCCAGCCAGTTGGTCACAAACAACTGCATGCCTGCAGAGGGGTGCTGGCTCAGCTGCAGCATGTAGGTGGTGATGTCTGTGACATCGAATTTTTGTGTCAATAGCTCGCGGCCCAAGCGCTGCACTGCAGGCGTTTTGTGGTCGCACAGGCGTACCAAAATTTCGGGAGTCCACGCCGCGTGCGATGCGTGCTCTGTGAACCAGCCCAGAGCCCACTGCTGTACATCGTCCCAACGGCTGTCGAATATGCGCAGCGCTTGGTCCAGGTGGGCAAAGGTGCGCTGGGCGTTACCGCCTAGTTGCCCCATAGACCACTGGCGCGCAGCAACACTGTCTACCCGGCTGAGATTGGCGATTTGCAAAACCGTCATCTCGGCAGACTTTAAGGCAGGCAACAGCCATACACCTAGGCGCTGCGCACCTTTGCTGCGTGCAGCCAGCAGGCGCTCGGTGGTATCGCTGTCGGTGCGGCGGGTATGCTCTGCCAGCGGCCCGCAGAGCAGATGCAGTAGATGGTCGGTCACGCCTGGGCCTTCTTCGCTGCGAAACAGGGGTTCGCGCAGCAGGGGCACCAGTGTGTTGGCAAAGTCGAGGTTGTCTGGAATCAGCCGGGTCAGCGTGGGTTCTATTGCCAAGCGGATATTGGCCGATGGGCTGCTGCAAAACGCCGCAAATAAATCGGGCTTGGTGACCAGTACGGCATCAGGCAATGCAGCAAAAAGCTTAACGCCTGCGCTGCGCACGATGTCATTGTCCGACTCCAGCAATTGTGTGATCGTATGGGTAGGCAAAGCCTGGAGTGCCGCTGGATGCAGGCACGTCCACTGGGCCGCAGTGTCGACCACATAAGGGCTGGCATGGTGCAAAAGTTCCAGCACGCCAATGGGCGACACTTGCATTACGCTAGCTGTCAAAGGCTCTTTGATTGCCCACTGGATATGCCGGCAGATGTCGGCTAAGAACTCTTGCGCCACATCGGATTGCGCCAGCCAATGCAGCAACCCGTGGCATACGTCTAGCGCGCTAAACAAGCTGCCGTTTGACCCAAGCGCCATTTGCAGAAGCAAGCCACCCTGCTGGCGTACCTGCTTGTCTATGCTGGTGAGCATGATGAGTTGTATGGGCAACTGCTGGCACACCCGATGAGGGTCGCGCGCAATGCAGTCCAGTGCGTACTGGCGCGCCGGCGCGTGGGGCGATGCAAGCAGCGCAGGCAGCCAGGCCAAAGTGGCATCTGGCCCGCCAGCCTCGATACGCAGGCGGCTGAGCTGGAGCGAAAATCCTGTGGTGGCATCGTAGTGGCTTGCAAGTAAGCGCTGTAGTTGGGCATCAGACAACGAGGCGCAAAAAGTGGCGTTGTCCTGCAGCGCTAATGCGGCAAATTCATGCACTGGCTTGCACCGGCTCTCCAGCATGAGTTGCAATAAGGCTTGTGGGTGCTTGTCCCATAAATTGGGCCAAGCTTCAGCGCGGTAAGTGCGCTTGTCCAGCGCTGGCTTGTCGCTGAACCAGACGGTATGTTTGGTATTGGTTTGCCATTCGTTGCTATGCATGTGCAAAAGATGCATCAGCACATTCCACTGGGTCCAGGCTTTGGGGTCGTTTGTGTCTTGGGCTGCGAGCAAGAAACCCATGGCCATAGCCAACCAGGTGTTTTCATCGTATTTAGCGGCGCGGCGCAGGTTGCGCCAGGCGCGGCTAATCAAATAATTGCGGGTTCTTTGGCTCAATGCCAGGCGACTGTCGGGCCGTTGCAGTTCTTTGGCGGGTTCGACATATTGCTGGTTTACTTGCACCCAGCGCGCACCGCTGCGGAAAACGGCCTTATTGGTTTCCAGGCGCTGGTGTAAAACGCCCAGCAGCGTGCAGTCGCCGCGAAACTCGGCGTTTTTGTAGAGCTGACGCCAAGTTTGGAATGCGCCAGCTTGCATGGGGAGCTGGGTGGCCTGGTCCAGCAACAGGCTGCGGGCTATCGTGGACGCTGTAGGGTTGGGCGCTGCAGGCTGAGGTGCAGATAACTGCGCCACCTCGTTGAGTTCAAGCAGCCATTGTTTATACGGCATGCTCTGCCAAGTGGCTGCGTGGTTGAGCTGTTCTTGCAGCAGTGCCAAGGCGTGGTGGCCCGCTTGCGGTTGCGCGCTGTCTTCTGTATGGGCAGATGCCCATAGGGCTCGCAGCGGCGCGGGCCAGTCGTCTACTTTGCGCTGCGCTAAGGCAGCTTGTGCTGTGAGCGGCATTAAGGCCACGCTGGCCCAGTGTGCCACGCGCTTGACCATAGGTGTGCTGCCACGTTGCTCCAGCGCCTGCATAGCGGGTAAAGCGCCTGTATCACCGCAACGGCCGATGGCCCAAGCCAAGCAATAGTCAAGCATGGTATCGCCTGTTTCTAGCAGGTCTATTAGGCGAGGCACGGCGGATGCGAGCCTCAGCTCTCCAATGCGCCAGACCACGCGGCTGCGCCGAGGTAAAGGCAGCAGCCGCCAGCCGTCAGGCTGTACTTGGGCGAGCAGTACGGCAGCACCAGGGTGGGTTGGAGAGGGTGCAATCGCCAATCCATCTGCAAAAGTGCTGGCTGCGCCAGACGCTGGCAATTGCTGGGCGTACCCCAAAGCGATTTGCGTAACCAGCACAGCATCAAATACCTGCGTGGCTTGCGCCAGGGTAACAGGCTGGGGCGTTTGCAGCGTTTCTTTCCATGGGGTGTCTCCACGGCGATGGCTTAACTGCACGATGTAGCGTGAGGCTTCAGGCTCGTCAATAGCCCCAGGTTGCTCTAGCAAGTCAATCGCGCAATGCAATAGCGGGGCGTAGCCCTTGCTTAATTTGATGGTGCGAATTTGCTTCAAACCTGTCCCCTAGAATGCGTTCTGATGGCAGTGTGGCCTGCTGTGCTTGGTAACTATCTTGCCAGAAAATTCACTGGCTTTCTAAAAGGTAATGGAGATTGTGGCAAAAATCATTTCTTTGATTTTGTCCTGTAGCGGGCCCCGCAGCCTGGGTTTTTCATGGCCTTGGCCAAAATGCGACAATACGGGTACATGAGCGATCAATTTTCTTCCCTGGGTCTGGCCGAGCCGATCCTACGCGCCGTAGCTGAAAAAGGCTACACCACCATGAGCCCTATCCAAGCCCAGGCTATTCCTGTGGTGTTGGCCGGGCGCGACGTGATGGGCGCGGCCCAAACCGGCACTGGTAAAACCGCTGCCTTTATCTTGCCACTGCTGCAGCGCATGCTAAAGCACGAGAGCGCGTCTACCTCGCCAGCCCGCCACCCCGTGCGTGCGCTGGTTATTTTGCCTACCCGTGAGCTGGCCGACCAGGTCGCCCAGCAGTCCAAAATCTACGGCAAATACACCCAGCTGCGCACCGCAGTGGTGTTTGGCGGCATGGACATGAAGCCGCAAACCCTAGAGCTGAAGAAGGGCGTAGAAGTGCTGGTGGCCACACCGGGTCGCCTGTTAGACCATATTGAAGCCAAAAACGTAGCCTTAAACCAAGTGGAATATGTGGTGCTGGACGAAGCCGACCGCATGCTGGACATTGGCTTTTTGCCCGATTTACAGCGCATTTTGAGCTTTTTGCCCAAAAGCCGCACCACCTTGCTGTTCAGCGCCACCTTTTCGCCCGAAATCAAGCGCTTAGCTGAGAGCTATTTGCAAAACCCTGTATTGATCGAAACCGCACGCCCCAACGAAACTGCGGCCACGGTAGAGCAGCATTTCTACAGCGTAGGTGCTGACGACAAGCGCCGCGCGCTCAGGCAAATTATCAAGGCACGCGGTATCACGCAGGCGTTTGTGTTTGTCAACAGCAAGCTAGGCTGTGCCCGCCTGGCCCGCTCGCTAGAGCATGAAGGCCTGCGCACCACCGCGCTGCACGGCGACAAGAGCCAAGACGAGCGTTTAAAAGCGCTAGAAGCCTTTAAAAAAGGCGAGGTTGACCTGCTGGTAGCCACCGACGTGGCAGCCCGTGGCCTGGACATTAAAGACGTGCCAGCGGTGTTTAACTTTGACATTCCCTTTGGTGCTGAAGACTACGTGCACCGCATTGGCCGCACGGGCCGCGCAGGTGCGTCGGGCTTGGCGGTGAGCTTTGTGGCCCCGTCCGACCAGCGCTTGGTGGTGGACATTGAAAAGCTCTTGAAGAGAAAAATCGAAGTCGAGGGCTTTGAGTTTGACGATGAACGCCCGCGTGAACGCATCAACACCGGCCGCCGGGCTTGGGGCGACGAGGAAGGCACAGAGCGCATTGAGCCGCAAGAACTACGCGAGTCCTCAGGCGCTAGCCGTGCACCCAGGCCGCAGCGCGACGGCTACCGAGACAACTTTCGCGAAGGCCAGGGCGCATCGCAAGGTGGCGGGAGTTACGGGCAACCGCGCTTTGGCCGGGCAGCGCCACGTGACCCGTTTTTTGACAAACCCTACGAAGCGACTGTCCCAGCCGACGCGGCCAACACCCCAGCGTGGGAAGTGGGCAACAAAGCTAGTAGTTCGCGCGTGTCAAGCAACATCAAGTCTAAAAAGCGCGTGGCTGCGTTGTTCAAAACAGCCTAAGCCAGTTTAAGTCAAGCCTAAGCCAAGGTGACCACCACCGGTGTGTGGTCGCTAGGGCGTTCGTTTTTACGCGGTACTTTGTCAATCACGCAGGCGGTAACTTTGGGTTTTAAAGCCTCGCTCACCAGCGTGTAGTCAATGCGCATGCCTTTGTTGCGGCGAAAGCCCATTTCGCGGTAGTCCCACCAGCTGTAGCTTTTCTCAGGCTGCTCAAACAGCCGAAACGCATCATGCAAACCCAGCGCCAGCAGTTTTTGCAAATGGTTGCGCTCCTGTGTGGTGTGGTGAATGGTGTCCCGCAAGCCTTCAGGGTCGTGGGTGTCTTTGTCGTCGGTGGTGATGTTGAAGTCACCTACCAAGACCAGCTGTGGGTGGGCCAGCAGCTCGGTGTGCAGCCAGTCGTGCAGGGCGGTAAGCCATTGCATTTTGTAGGCAAACTTGTCGGTGCCCGGCTCTTGGCCGTTGACAAAATAGCCGTTAACCAAGCGTACCTTGCCTACGGCGGTGTGCAGTGTGCTGGCAATCATGCGTGACTGTTCATCGGCAAAATCAGGGATGTTTTTTACTACGGCATCTGCACCGGTGACCGTGTCGGTGCGGCTGAGTATGGCCACGCCGTTGTAGGTTTTTTGGCCAAAAAATTGGCTGCGGTAGCCAATGGCCGCCAGCTCAGAAACCGGGAATTTATCGTCGCTGAGTTTAAGCTCTTGCAGGCACAGCGCATCTACCGGGTTGGCCGTCAGCCAGTCGATGACTTGCGGCAGGCGAATGGTCAGTGAATTGACGTTCCATGTGGCTATTTTAAGTGTCATATTGGCTTGTGACCCAAGGAAATGCTGCACGAGCAGCTATAAAATAAGTAGTAAGCTAGGTGATCAACCAGGGGCCAACTAAATATGCAAAAACGCCAGCACACCGACGATCACCCCAGCACCGCCCGCTGCGAACATACCCCATTCCAGCCATTTGCGCTTGGTCAGCAGAGCAATCGCGGCCAGTGCAATGGCAATCTGCAGCACCGTGGTGGCCTGCGCCCAGCGGTGGTGCAAATGCATTTCATCGTCTGATTTTTTGTCCCAGTCTTTGTACTCGGTTTCTAGCTTTTCAGCACCCAGTTTAACCTCGGCTTTTTCAGACTTGTAGCGCTTAATTTCGTCTACGTAAAACGGCTTGCGCTCAGCGGGTACCACTTCTATGGCCAGCTCGGCCAAGTTTTGCTTGCCACTTTTGGCTTGGTAAAAATTCCACTGGTTGGAGGCTTCGGTTTTCTTGATAGCGGCATTATTTTTGTACAGCCCCGCGTTGGCTTGGGTTGCGCCCCCCATGTAGCCAAATATTGCACCTACAGTGGCGATCATGGCGGTAAACAAGGCTATTTGGCTGGTGAAGTTACCGCCGCCCACGCCTTTGTGTGTGTCCGTATCGCCGTGGTGCTCGCCCTGCGCGGCATGCTCCAGTGCATGGTCGTGCGGGCCGTGTACGTGAAATCCTTGTCCTGACATACTAGTTTTCTTTCTTGGAGTTTTAGGTTTTAAGGTAAGTGACAAAGCTGTAGCTCAGCCCGGTGGAGGACGTGTGAGGCTCTCGTGTATTTTCCTGCCAGTCAGCACCCAGTACTGGCGCGAATGCATCGCCTGCAAAAGCGGCATCAATCTCGGTGACAACTATTTTTGATGCCAGCGGCAGTGCTTGCGCATAAATTTGCGCCCCGCCTATCACCCAAACCGCCTCGGGCTGGGGCGTCATTTGCTCACAAAATAAGAGCGCACTGTCCATGTTTTCCTTGGGACTCACCCCCTTTTCATGCCAATCGGTTTGCCGTGTAAGTACGATGTTGGCGCGGTCTGGCAGCGGCCTGAATTTGACGGGTAGAGAATCCCAGGTTTTACGCCCCATGATCACCGGGCAGCCCAGTGTGGTGCGTTTAAAGTGCGCCAAGTCTTCACGCAAATGCCAAGGCATGCTACCGTTTTTGCCGATCACGCGGTCGCGGGCTTGCGCCCAAATCAAGTTAACTTGCATAGCTGCCTACACCGCCACAGGCGCTTTGATAGCCGCATGGCACTGGTAATCGAGCATCTCAAAATCTTCGTAGGCGTAGTCAAAAATCGAAGCCGGGCGGCGTTTGATGTGCAGCTTGGGGTAAGGGTAGGGCGCGCGGGCCAGTTGCAGTGCTACCTGCTCGTGGTGGTTGCTGTAAATATGGCAATCGCCACCGGTCCAGACAAAGTCGCCCACGTCTAAATCACACTGCTGGGCCACCATGTGGGTGAGCAGCGCGTAGCTGGCAATGTTGAACGGCACGCCCAAGAAGATGTCGGCGCTGCGTTGGTAGAGCTGGCAGCTTAAGCTGCCTTTGCCATCGGGTGTGGTGGCCGGAGCAACATAAAACTGAAAGAACGCATGGCAAGGCATAAGCGCCATTTTGCCCAGGTCGGCTACGTTCCAGGCGCTGACGATGATGCGGCGGCTGTCGGGGTTGGTTTTAAGGGTGTTGATAACTTCGCTGATCTGGTCAATATGCCCACCGTCAGGCGTGGGCCAGCTGCGCCATTGCACGCCGTAAACGGGGCCCATGTCACCATCGGGTTGGGCCCATTCGTTCCAGATCGTCACGCCGCGGTCAAGCAGCCAGTTGTTATTGGACGAGCCAGTCAAGAACCACAGCAGCTCTTGGATGATGGACCTCAGGTGCACTTTTTTGGTGGTCACCAGTGGAAAGCCCTGCGCCAAGTCAAAGCGCATTTGGTAGCCAAACACGCTTTTGGTACCAGTGCCGGTGCGGTCAGATTTGGCAGCGCCGTGCTCAAACACATGGCGCATGAAGGTTTCGTACTGGTCGCTGCGCGCTGCGTTGGCGTTTGCGTGGGCGTGCATGCCAGAGGTGGGAGAAGTCATAGTCAAACAGGTTTTAATAAAGTGGCTCAGTAGCCAGCAAAGAGTGTGTCAAGCGCGGAGGTAATAATGCCCGCTTGTGATACCAGCCGCGCCACAGGTTTTTTTAACAAATGGGCGGGAAATGCAGCTATAGCGGTGGTGTCCAGCAATACAGAGATGCCTTCAATTTCAAAAACGGGGTTGAGATCGCGCAGCAGCTTACCCACCGTGCGCCGGTCGCGCATGGGCACCACTACGCGCGTGGCAACAGCTTCAATATAGTTGTTTTGCACATCCAGCAGGTAGGGTGTGGTTTTGCGCAACGCCGCGTCGGGGTGTGCGTAGACATCGTAGCGTGCCATAGGGGCGAGCCTGTTAAAACGTGCGGAACTTGGCCAGTGGCAAGTCTTCTGTGGCGATGCGCTGGTTGTACTCGTCAATAGCTTCCCGGTTGTCTTCGCTCCAGCGCTGCCAATAGCGGCGCTTGACTTCTTCACCCAGCCAGGCATCTACTGTTTGCGATAAATTAATGCCGAGTTCTTTGGCCATGTCTACCGTTTTTGATGTGAGCGACAGGTTGATCGGACGTTTGGGTGAAGGGCTGGTGGAATGGATGCTGAGCATGGCTTACCTCGCGGTGTGCAAATGGTTGCTGGAACACATTGTCTGTGCGCATATTTTATGCGCATATTTGCGTGCTTGGCAAGCTACAGTGGGGTGGCCCTAATCAAGTCAATTTGTTAACTCAACGCGTCATGTTAGCCGGTCAAGCCACTGCGTAAATACCCATAGCACTACCAGCATGAAGGCAATGGCCGGCATCATGACCGCCAGCCCGGCCCAGGCTGCAAACAGGCCCAGCAGGGGCGGCAGCACGGCAGCGCCTGCGTAGGCGCTGCCTGCCTGGCGGCCAATCACCAGGCGGGCCGTGTCGGGGGCAAAGCGGCGCGCGGTCTCGTGCATCAGGCTGGGGTAGATAGGCGCAAAGCCTACGCCCATCACAACCACTGCCAGCAGCGACAGCCAGGTAGGGCCGTTAAAGGCAAACAGCAGCGCTGCCAGCGTAGAGACTGCAATGCCGGCCCGCACCAGCACACGGTTGCCCCAATGGTTGGCCACCAAGCCCACCGCAAAGCGCCCGGTCATGATGGCCCCAAAGTAGACTGACATCCACAACCCCGCCTGCGCGGGCGTGAACTGGCGGCTGCCCACCAAGATGCTGGCCAGCCAAATGCCCACGCTGCCCTCAGCCGCCACGTACAAAAAGAAAGTCAGTGGTGCCAGCCAAACAGCCAGTGTGCTGGTGGCCTTGACGGGCGCGTTGCTAGCATGCGCTTTGTCAGCATGCGCTTTGTCAGCATGCGCGTTGTCGGTGGTCTCCTGCGCGTTGCTGTTGGGCGCTTGTTTCCACAAACGCAGCGTTAAACCCAACACCACAGCCAGGGCCAGCTGCACCAGGCCTAGCGTGAGCGCGCCGCGTTGCCAGCCTGCGGGGCTGGCCATAGCGGCCCCTAACACCAGCGGCCCAATCGTTACCCCTACCCCCCAAAAGCCGTGCAACCAGTTCATGTGGCGCGCGCTGTAGTGCTGGGCCACAAAGTTGTTCAGCGCAGAGTCCACCGCGCCGCAGCCCAAACCCATCGGCACGGCCAGCACTATGAGCCAAATAAAACTGGGCACCACCGCAAAGCCCACCAAGGCCAAGCCTGTCAGCAAGCAGCTGATGGCAGTGACCAGGCCCGAGCCGAGTTTTTTAATCACCGGCCCACCAAAAAAGCCTGATACCGCACCGCTGACTGTAAACGCAATAACGATGCCGCTCAGCGCCTCTAGTGGCTGGCCAAAGGTTTGCCGCACTGCGGGCCAGGCGGTGCCCATCACCGCGTCGGGCAGGCCAATGCTGATGAACGAGATGTAAATAATGCCAAGTAAAAAGAGCTGCGCCAAGGGAGAATCTTTCAAGTTAAAAGCCAACGACCCGGCCTGGATTGAGCAAGTTCTGCGGGTCGAGTGCCCGCTTTACTGCGCGCATCATGTCCAGTGCTACAGCGCTTTTGTAGTGCGGTAGCTCGTTTATTTTCAAGCTGCCCACGCCGTGCTCTGCGCTGATGCTGCCCTGGTGTTGCAGCACACTGTCGTACACCAGCGTGTTGACCGCAGCTTCTTGGGTGGCTAAAAACTGCGGGCCATCTGCGCCTTCGGGGCATTGCACGTTGTAGTGCAAGTTGCCGTCGCCTAAATGGCCAAAGTTAACCAAGCGCACACCGGGCACATGCTGTTGCAGCAGCGCGTCGGTGCGGGCCACAAACTCGGGGATGCGCGATACGGGAATGGAGATGTCGTGTTTGATGTTCAGGCCTTCTTCGGCCTGCGCCAGCGGAATGCTCTCGCGCACATGCCACAGCGCCTTGGCCTGGGCCATGCTTTCGGCGATCACCGCGTCGGTAATGAGCTCGCTTTCCAGGGCTTGCTCCATCAGAGATTCAAAGCGCTGCCGCGCATGGGCCTCGCTCTCAAAATCACTGTTTTCTAGCAGCACGCAGTAGGGCCCGCTGCCCAGCAGGGGCACCCGCTGCTGGGGAAAGTGTGTGGCCACCAAAGACAGCGCAAACTGCCCCATCAGCTCAAAGCCCGTGAGCCCGCTGGCCAGGTGCTTTTGCGCCAGGCCCAGCAGCTGCACTGCCGCGCCTAGCGAGGGCACCGCCGCCCAGGCCGTCAGCCGCGCTGCGGGCTGCGGGTACAGCTTGAGCGTGGCGGCGGTGATGATGCCCAGCGTGCCCTCGCTGCCCACGATTAAGTTGCGCAGGTCGTAGCCGGTGTTGTCTTTGCGCAGGCCGCTCAGGCCGTCCCACACCTGGCCCTGGGCTGTGACGACCTCCAGGCCCAGGCACAGGTCGCGTGCGTTGCCGTAGCGCAGCACCTGGGTGCCGCCTGCGTTGCTGCCCAGGTTGCCGCCAATGGTGCAGCTGCCCTCGGCCGCCAGGCTGAGCGGGAACAAAAACCCGGCTTGTTCGGCAGCGGCTTGTAGGGTGTGCAAAATGCAGCCGGCCTCTACCGTGATGGTCAGGTTGGCAGGGTCCAGGCTGCGCACCGCCGCCATGCGCTGCAGGCTGAGCACCACTTGCGTGCCGCTGTCGTCTGGCGTGGAGCCCACCACCAAGCCGGTGTTGCCCCCTTGCGGCACAATGCTGACCGGCAGGCCTGCTGCGCGCGCTGCAGCGCAGGCTTGCACTACGGCCGCCACCTCAGCCGCCGAACCGGGCCGCACCACGGCCAGCGCCTTGCCGCGCACGCGCTTGCGCCAGTCTTGCTCGTAAGCGGACAGGTCGCCATCGGTTAGCACATGGGGGTGGCCAAGGGCTTGGCGCAGGGTGTTTAGCAAATCTTGCATACTATAAATTTAATAGCTGCTTGTGCAGCATTTCCTTGGGCGAGAGGGCTAAAACGTGTTGAGAATGCACCAATATTGCACCAATATTGGGTTAATACTGTGTTAAGGGCAGCCCCATGCGCAGGCCGTCTAGCGCGGCGGTGGCCACCAGCTGGCAGCTTAGGCGGCTGTTGGGCAGGCGTGGTGCGGCGGTCATCTCTAGCATAGACAGCTCGTCTGCGCTGGGCGCGGGCAGCTTGTCCAGCCACGCGCTGTCTACATACACATGGCAGGTGGCACAGTTTAGGCTGCCGCCGCAGTCGGCGGCAATGCCGTCAATACCTGCTTGCGTAGCGCCCTGCATGAGTGACTGGCCATTTTTAACACTAAAACTGCTTATGGCCCAAGGAATTTGGTCTTCTATAGCTATTAAATAGATAGTAATTAAATTATGCATGGTGTTTTAAAAGCGGGCAAATATTTCGCGGCGTTGCCAGTCGGTTTTGTCTTGCGCGGCTGCGTAGCGCGCAGTTTCTTGGCGTTTGATGGTGCAAAAGTAATCCACAAAATTTGGCCCCAAGGCCGCGCACAGCACAGCATCAGACTGCAGTGCCTGCAGCGCCTCGTCTAGCGACATGGGCAGCTTGGCGGCGCCGGCCTGGTAGGGCGACTCTGTGGCTGCGGGGGGTGCAAGCTGGCGGGCTATGCCGTCCAGCCCGGCGTAGATTTGCGAGGCCAGGTACAGGTAGGGGTTGGCCAGGGGCTCGCCCACGCGGTTTTCGATGCGGGTGGCACCTGGCTGTTCGCTTGGGGCTATCACGCGCAGCATGGCGCCTCGGTTGTCGTGGCCCCACACCACACTCTGTGGTGCCAGCGCGTTGGCCGCAAAGCGGGCGTAGGCGTTGATGCTGGGGTTACTTAGCGCAGTGGCCCCGCGCGCATGCGCCAGCAGGCCGGCCAGGTAATGGCAGCCTGTGGGGCTTAAGTAGCTGGCGGCTTGCAGGGGCTTAGGCAGCGGTAGCATGGCCTGCACGGGGGCCATGGCGCGCTTGTACCAGTCCTGTAGTGCCTCGGGTGGCAAGGGCAGTGCCAGTGCGTTGTTGCTGTCTTCCAAGCTGACCAGGGACTGGTGCAAATGCCAGCCACTGCCCATCACGTGGGGAAACGGCGGCTGGCACATGAAAGTGGCGTGGTAGCCCGCGCGGCGCAAGGCCTGGCGGGTAGCGCTGCGAAACAGCACCATGTTGTCAGCGGCTATCAAAGCATCGGTAGGCGCAAACACAGCCTCCACCTGCGACGGGCCAAACTCAATCTCTAGTGAGGTGAGCGGCAAGCCCAGCGCCTGCGCTGTCTCGCGCACAATGCGCAGGGGCGCTTCGCACAGGTCGGTGTACTGCTCAGACAGCAGCTTGTAGCCGGGGTGCACCACCGACACAGCAGGCGGCAGGCCGGGCCAGTCGGCCAGCTCTGGGTCCAGCTGGGGGCGGGTGCTTTCAATTTTGTAGATATGAAACTCCACCTCTAGCCCGCAGCGCAGGCCCAGGCCTTGGGCTTCAAGCTGGTCAAGGGCGGTTTTTAGCATCTGCCGCGTGTCTACCGCCAGCGGGCGACCGTCGGCATGGTGCAGCTGCCCTTGCATCCACGCCGTGCCCGGTGCCCACGGCAGCTCTTGGTAGCTTTCCAGCACAGGGCGCAAAGTCAGGTTGGCGGCATGGGCCAGGGCGCCCAGCTCGGGCAGGGCGTGCATGCTGTCAGCTTCAAACACTTTAAAAGCGGTGCGGTCTGAGGAATCTTTTAGCGCCAGCGTGCCCACCATGCCTATGCCGTGGTGCAGCGCGTCTTCTACCGCTAGCGGCATCAGGGTTTTGCTGCGCAGCTCGCCATGCACATCGCACCAGGCCAAGCGCACCTGGTTAATGTTAGACGCGGCCATGCGCTTTAAGGTGTCTTCAATGGTCATGGGGTGTTCCACGGGGCTGCTGCCCGTTTGCTATGGGCTTGGGTCTGCCACCAGCCTTGCCAGCTGTCAGCGGGGGCAAAGCCGTCGATCGTATCAGGCCCGGTCATCTGCGCTGCCTGCGCGCTGTCGGCGCAGTGGGGCGCGGGGCTGCCCGCTGCTACTGCTTCAATGGCTTTGTGCAGCGCGCGGCGGTGGGCCATGATGGCTTTGTCGCTGGTACCCAAATGCTCACGGGTGCGGTCTTGTACTGCGCCCATGCTTTCTACGGCCCACTGGTCGTGCACGTTAATGTCGTCTTCGCCCATGCCCAGGAAGGTGCTGGTTTGTTGCTCAGCGGGGTTAAAGCCCCAGGCGTTGTGGCGGCCCGCCAGGGGCAGGTAGTCGGGCATGGTGGTGTACTGCAGGCGCTGGGCGCGCATGGCCTCTTTGTCTACCGGGCCTGCAAAGCTGGTGAACAGGCTGTACCAGTAGGTGTGCGTGTCGTCTACCGGCAGGTGTATTTGCGTGATCGTCATCGACTCACTTAAAGGGATCACAAAAGTGTGCGGAAAAATGGCGTTGGTTACCCGCACGTGCATGGTGGTGTCGCTGAGTTGTCTTAAGGCGGTTAGGCGCATGCCCGAAGGCGTGGGCTCGCAGCGAATGTCGGGCCGGTGCAGCTCGCGCATCACGCGCGTCATGGGCCACTTTTGCCCACCCATGGGGCCGTCAGCATCGCCCGCGCTGGCGCTGCGAAACTGTTTGCCTGCGGCGTTATCGCCCACATCTTGCAGCCCGGCATCGTTAAAAAACCGGTGCAAGAAAGACGGGTGCGCCGGGTCAATGCCCACTTCAAAGGCTTGCAACCAGTTGGCTTGCCACAGGCCTTTGAAGGCAAAGCTGTGGCTGGCCGGGGCGCTGTAGCAGTCAAAGCGGGGGAAGGGCGGTGCAGCGCCGTCGCCCAGCCACGCAAACAGCACGCCCGACTTTTCTAGCACCGGGTAGCTGCGCTGCTGTATGCGCGTGCACAGCTGGCTGCCCAAAGGCTCGGCAGGGGTTTCAAGGCACTGGCCGGTAGAGTCAAACTTCCAGCCGTGGAAGGGGCAGCGGATGCCGGTGTGGGTTTGGCCAGCGCTGTCCACCGTTATCTCGTAGCGCGCAAAGGCCAGGTCTGCGCCCCGGTGCGGGCAGTCGCGGTCGAGCAGGCCGTAGCTGGGGCTGGGGTTTGTTGTGTTTGCACTGTGGGGCGCATTTTGAAACAGCACAAAGTTTTGCCCCAGCGCGCGCACGGCTTTAACAGGCCGGGGGCCGTGCGCCGTGGCCATGCGCGGGTCTAGCGCAGGGTTAAATTCATCTACCAGCGCAATCGGCTGCCAATACTGGCGCATCAGCGCGCCGCAGGGCGTGCCCGGGCCTGTTTGGGTAAGGAGGTCGCTGTGTTCTTGTTTCACAATTTGAATGTGCTGGGTGCGCCCATCATAGAGCAATCGGGTTATCCTTAAAGCCATGAAACTCTATAACTTTTTCCGCTCCTCTGCCTCATTTCGCGTGCGTATCGCGCTCAACCTTAAAGGCATCCCTTATGAATACATCAGTGTGCATCTGGCCAAAGGTGAGCATAAAAAGCCCGCCTACGCGGCCCTGGCGGCCGACGGCCTGGTGCCCCTGCTAGACACCGGCACGGCCAAGCTCAGCCAGTCGATGGCCATCATCGAGTACCTGGACGAGACCCACCCCACCCCAGCGCTGCTGCCTGCAGACGCGCTAGGCCGCCACCATGTGCGCGCCCTGGCGCAAAGCATTGCCTGCGAAATCCACCCGCTGAACAACCTGCGCGTGCTGAAGTATTTAACCGGCCCGCTTAAGCTAGACGAAGACACTAAAAACACCTGGTACCAGCACTGGGTGCGCAGCGGCCTTTTAAGCTTTGAGAACCAGCTTGCAACATTGCCCGCTGGCATGTACTGCTATGGCAACACCCCCACACTGGCCGACTGCTGCCTGGTGCCGCAAATCTTCAACGCCCAACGCTTTGGCTGTGACCTCACAGGCCTGCCCCGCACCATGGCCGCCTTTGACGCCTGCATGCAGCTAGCAGCCTTCCAAAAAGCCCAGCCGTCGAGTTGCCCGGATTTTGAGGCCTAAATTTACAGAGCAGGGCTAATTTAGGTACAATGTTATGTACGTAAATAACCTCCATACCTCCCACACAGCCCATGCACGCCGTTACCTACACCCAAGCCCGCACCCACTTTGCTGCCATGCTGGACAAAGTGAACGACGACCATGCGCCAGTGCTGATTACGCGCCAGCAGGGCAAGCCGGCGGTGCTGATGAGCCTGGAAGATTTTTCAGCTTGGGAAGAAACCGCTTACCTGCTGCGCTCGCCAGAAAACGCGCGCCGCCTTAAAGGCGCGATCGACCGGTTGAACCAAGGCCAAGGCATTGCACGGGACGTATCCGACTTGGCTGATTAGCCGCCATGCGCGCATTGAAATTTGACTCCGATGCATGGGACGACTATCTTTACTGGCAAAGCACCGACAAAGCCATGCTCAAACGCATCAACGGCTTGGTCAAAGAGGTACTGCGTGACCCGTATGTGGGCACTGGCAAACCCGAACCTTTAAAACACGAACTGTCGGGTTGGTGGTCGCGCAGGGTAACCGACGAACACCGTTTGGTATACCGCCTGGTCGGCAACACCGTGGAGATAGCGAAGATTCGCTACCACTATTAATATGCGTTTTTACGCGCGGTATGGGGGAGTCAGACATCCCAGCGCAGCGCAGCGCCGAACACACATTGCTGGGCATAGTGCGGCAACCTTTAACCACGAACCATTCATTGGACACTAGCCATGCGACCAGCCACTGAATACTATAAAAAGCATAGCTACTTAATTAGCATTTCCTTGGGACAGAAGACCAATATGCACTATAAAAGTCAAAATAAAGGCCCAGACCTCATCATCGGCCAGCGCACCAGCGCGGGTAGCGCCAGAGTTAGCTACACCCTTGGCCAGTTTAAAGGCACCGACACCGCCAACACCATCACCATTAATAACTTTGACCTGGGCAAAGCCCAAAGCAGCCAAGCTGGCAGCAGCGGCTACCTGGGCATCAAAATAGCGCCCACCAAAGTACTGGTAGCGGCCCTGGGCTCAGCCCTGGCAGCCCAAGGCAACCCCTATGCCCAAAAAGACTTCAGCGACGCGAACCTCAGCGGCAGCTCCAGCTTTGGCCAAGGCGCAGGCATCACCCTGGCAGAAGGCCAAACCCAAGTTAGCTTTGCCCTGGTGAGTGATGCCGAAATCACCGCAGACCAGACCGGCACTTTAAGCCTGTGCCTGCAAAACGCGCAAGGCGTAGACAGCGCACCGGGCACCCCTACCAACACCTACTACGGCGACTACGCTGGCAATCACCTGATGACGCAACGTGGCGAAAGAGCGCCAAAGCGCTGCACAGCGCAAACGCTTAGACAACGTAGATACTATAAAAATAATAGCTACTCGTGCAGAATTTCCTTGGGCCATAGGGCTAAAAGGCATGCAAAAAAGCCAACCTTTCACCTTGGAGCAGGCCATGACTAATCTGCCGCCGGGCAGCACACCTGCTGCACCAAGCAAAGCCAAACTAAGCACTTGGCTGGGCCAGCACAGAATTTTGAGTGCCGTGCTGCTGCATGGGCTGTGGAAACTGCGTTGGTACCAAACCGTCTTTATTCTGTGGCCCATGCTGCTGGCTGCAGCCTGGGGCGCTAGCCCGTACTTTATGGTGTATGTGGTGGGCATGCCCGAGCCGGGGACAGCGCCGCGCTATGTAGGAACGGTGAGATTTGAAGGTGAACTACAACGCACCAAGACTGGTTGGATACCGCCTAAATACTTTATTCAAACCAGTAACGGGGAGGTGGAGTTTCACTGTCGGTACCTTCCAAAAAAAGGTGAGTGTTGGTTTACTACAGTATTAGGGGCAAAACCAAAACCTGATGACGTTTATGAAATTGGTTATGACCCATATTGGGGAATAGACTTTATCAAGTATCCCCAGCGCCTATCAGTAATGAATGACTATGGCGAATCTAAAAACATATCAAGAGGGAGGGTTGCAAGTCTTTATGCATTCACGCGTAACGCAGTCTTATTTGGTTTTATGTGCTGTTGTTATCTCTACTTTATCTGGTTGACATATAAAAAAAGCGATCCAATACGAAAGCTCGATACGGACGGTTCCTCTGCAAAACTTAATGCACTTGAGTCCAATTTACTGATTGCTGAAAATGCACCAAGCAAACCTTCCCCGCAAGCTAAACCACGCAGATCATTTTTTGATTAAAAGGAAATAAATCATGGCTACAGATTACGCAAAACTCACTAAAAATGTTCTCAAAGTAAGCGGCAGCCCAGCAGATTTATACGCCTATGCCCTTGGTGCGAATGCCACATCATCACCTCAAGATTGGTTAGATGCTGCAGTTAATTACGTAAAGTTTGTCGATGCATTTCTTTCGTTGGTTAACAAATACCTGCTCAAGCCCGCTGGTAAGCCGCCAGCAGCTTGGGTATGTTGCCTGCAGCGGCTTTTGCGTGGGTATGCAGTTTGTCCATGATGGCCAGTTTGTCAGTTTCGCTTGGGTCTATGCCTGTCATGAGCTTGCCGAAGCCGTCTAGGCGGCTGCTGCGCACCCAGTTGCGCAACACTTTGTCTTGCGCCCATTGCATTTGGTTGGCCATGTTGGCCAAGCTGGCGCGGGCGTAGCCTGCTGTGTTGGCAGGAAAGGGCACAGTGCCGCACAGCAGGTTTTTCTGTGCATCGCCGTCGTAGTGCGCCTCTACATACGCAATCAGGGCGGCGCTGAAGGTGAGCAAAGGTGCGCGCACCAGTTGCAGCACGATCTTGCCGTCTTGAAAAATCGGTAGCTTGGGCCGCTGCTCTGCCGCCGATGCGGTGCAGTCGATGTACAAGGTGTTGGTGTCCATGGTTTGGCGGCCTTGGGCCATCACCAAAGCGCCTGCCTCGACGGCCTGCACCCGGCCCATGCGTACCACCTGCGTAATGCGGCGTAGCTGCGCTACCTCGCCCACCGAGATGGTGGCATAGTGAAACATAGTGGGCGTGTGCTGCGGGTCAATGCGCAGCATTTGCCCGCTGGCTTCCAGGCGCAAAAACATATCCTCAATGCTGCTTGCCTCAGCCATAGCTTGCATTTGCGCAGCTTGCCCGCCAATGGAATGGTTAAAAAATTCTGCACTTGGCTGCGTGGTGATGCGGTTAACCAACCACGAGTCGCGCGGCATCACCCAGCTGATAGATTCTGGTGCTGCGCCGCATTTCAGCAGCCAAATACCTACGTCCATGGCTGTTTTGCCAGCCCCCAAGATGGCGTAGTGGGCAGGCCGATCGGTCATTGGGTTAGGCTGTTGCCACAGCTGGGCCAAGCCGGTAGGTGTCGCTATGCGCACACCATCGGCCACTTTAAACTGGGGCGTGTGGGTGGCTGGCACGCTGGGGCTAAAGTAGTTAGCGTCAACCAGCTTTTTACGAACGGTCACTTGCGTTTGCTGGCCCGAAAGCAGCGATTCAAATTTGCCGTCACCCAGGTAATTGCACATGGGGTGGTAGCTTACGCGGCCTGTGGGAAGTAGCTGTTGGTGCATTACTTTGTCGAAGTAGCCGCTTACCTCGGGGCCTGAGGCCAGCTCGTACAGGCCTTGGTTGACACCAAAAGTGTCTTTGCTGTGGGTGCCAAGCTCCATCGAGTTAACGCCATAAAAAGCAGAAGGTTGGTGCAATGCGACAAACGGGTAGGCATCGTTCCAGTGGCCACCGGGCTTGGCATGGCGGTCTACCAGGGTGATGTGGGCGCTGGTCTCTTGCACCAGTGTGTCGGCAAAGGCCAGGCCGGCTGCACCGCTGCCAATTACAAGGTAGTCTGTGTCCAAGGTATTCATGCGGTGCTTTCTAGCCGGGATAGAAGCGGAAATTTATCCTAGCAGACTATCGGGTACAGTGCCTGCACTTTAGCGACTTGGCGCAGTGCGGTGATAAACAAGGGAAAATAATAGAAATGTCTATGCTGTTAATGCAACCTGATTGGCCAGCGCCAGCGCATGTGCGCGCGGCTTTTACTACCCGCGCGGGTGGAATCTCAGGCGCGCCGTTTGATTGCCTGAACTTAGGCGACCATGTGAACGACCAGCCCGCGCATGTGGCGCACAACCGCGCTACGCTGCAACGCGCCATTCAAGCGCGGCCGGTGTTTTTAAAGCAGGTGCATGGGGTAGAGGTTGCGCTGTTGGACGCTGCCAGCGCCGATGGTACGGTGGCCGATGCGTGCATAACGCAGCAGCGTGGCCTGGCCTGCACCATCATGGTGGCCGACTGTTTGCCGGTGCTGTTTACCGACCGTGCAGGCAGCTTTGTAGCCGCAGCGCATGCAGGCTGGCGTGGGCTGTGCGGGCCAGGTGGTGAGGGTGTTGTAGAGCATATTTACCAGTCTTTTAGCCCTATGACCCAAGGAAATGCTGCACGGGTAGCTACTAAAAACAGAGCAAGTGATATTTTGGTATGGCTGGGCCCGTGCATTGGCCCGCAGCAGTTTGAGGTAGGCGCTGAGGTGAAAACAGCCTTTGAAGCCAGCCAGGCCGGTGCGGCGCAGCACTTCGAAGCTATCAACACACCGCTGGGCCAGCCCGCTAAATACCTGGCCAACTTGCCGGCACTGGCGCGGGACCGGCTGCAGGCTTTGGGTATTACGCAGATTTACGGTAACGACGGCTCTGCGCCATGGTGCACGGTGGGCAACCCGCTACAGTTCTTTTCCCACCGGCGTGACGCTGCCCGCCTGGGCAGCACCGGGCGCATGGCCGCTTGCATTTGGCTGGACAGCGCTGGCTAAAGCATCTGCCGGGCTGGGTGGTTCTGTGCCCTGGGCTGCCATCGCATTTTGCTGCGCTACCCATTCAGCCCGCTCTTTGGCCTTGCGCAGGCGGCTGCGGGTGGGCCCCAGCAGTACGTACATCACAATGCTTACGGGCAACACGCCGTACAGCACAAAGGTCACTATCGCGCCCAGCACCGTGCCGTTGCTGTTGGTGGCCTCGGCCACGGCCATCATCAGGGCGACATAAATCCAAGCGATTGCGATAAGGTACATACTGGGCAAAAATAGAGTGAAAGCAATTAAGATAGTACTGAGGTCGAAACACCAGGGCCGAAATAAATGTTGCGCTGCAGCAAGATATCGCCGATACTAAGGGTATTCCCGAACCATGCCAGCAGCGTGCACAGACACGCCACCCGGAGACAACATGCATTTTGAATCACCATGGGCCAACCTGCCTGCGCAGTTTGCGTTTGACCCTGCAACCCTGCAAAGTTTGCAGCATACCTACCTGCAAGAGCTGCAAGCCCTGTGGGCGCAAGGCCTGCAAGCGCAGGCCGCTGTAAGTCAATCCCAGCCTGCCGCCGCGCCACTTTTAGGCGACAGACGTTTTGCCTCCAGCGCCTGGAGCGCCAACCCCGGCGCCCACTTTAGCGCCGCGCAGTACCTGCTGAACACCCGCACCCTGCTGGCCCTGGCCGATGCCGTGCAAGGCACTGCCAAAATCAAAGCCAAAGTGCGCTTTGCCGTAGAGCAGTGGCTGGCAGCCACCGCGCCATCCAACTTTTTGGCGCTCAACCCCGACGCGATGCAAAAAGCCATCGACTCGCAGGGTGCCAGCATTGGCAAAGGCATTCAAAACCTGCTGGCCGATATGCAAAAAGGCCATTTGTCGATGACCGACGAAAGCCAGTTTGAGATTGGCCGCAACGTGGCCACCACCGAGGGCGCGGTGGTGTTTGAAAACGCCATTTTTCAGCTGATTGAATACAAACCGCTGACCGCCAAAGTGTTTGAAAAACCCTATTTGGTGGTGCCGCCCTGCATTAACAAATACTATATTTTGGACCTGCAGCCCGCCAATTCTTTGGTGCGGCATTTGGTAGCCCAAGGCCACCGCACTTTTGTGGTCAGCTGGCGCAATGCCGACGAGAGCTTGGCGCAAACCAGCTGGGACGACTACATTGCCCAAGGTGCCATCAAGGCCATAGCAAGCTGCGCCGCCATTGCCGGGGTCAAGCAGATCAATGCGCTGGGCTTTTGCGTAGGCGGCACTATTTTGACCACCGCACTGGCGGTGCTGGCCGCCCAAGGCGAAAAACCCGTGGCCAGCGCCACCCTGCTCACCACTTTGCTAGACTTTAGTGACACCGGTATTTTGGATATTTTTATCGACGAAGAGTCTGTACAAAAGCGCGAAGCCGCCATAGGCCAGAGCGAAGGCGGCTTGCTCAAAGGCCAAGAGCTGGCCAGCACGTTTAGCTTCTTGCGGCCTAATGAACTGGTGTGGAACTACGTGGTGGGCAATTATTTAAAAGGCGAAACCCCACCGCCATTTGACTTGCTGTACTGGAACAGCGACAGCACCAACTTGCCCGGCCCCATGTACTGCTGGTACCTGCGCAACACGTACCACGAGAACAACTTGGTCAAGCCCGGTGCAGTCACCGTGTGCGGCCAGGCCATAGACCTGCGCAAAGTAGACCTCCCCGTGTACCTCTACGGCAGCCGCGAAGACCACATCGTGCCCATTGGCGGGGCCTACGCATCTACCCAGGTGCTGCCCGGCAAAAAACGTTTCGTTATGGGTGCCAGCGGCCACATTGCCGGGGTGATCAACCCTCCCGCTGCCAAAAAACGCTCCCACTGGCTGGGCAAAGAAGGCGCGTTTCCAGCAGCGCACAGCGACTGGCTCAAAACCGCAGTGGAAACCCCCGGTAGCTGGTGGGACGACTGGTGTGCCTGGGTAAAGCCGCACGCTGGTAAGCTGGTACCCGCGCCAAAGACCTACGGCAATGCCAAATTTAAAGCCATCGAGCCTGCGCCTGGACGGTATGTGAAGGCCCGGGCTTGAAAACCGAATACGGGGATTTTTTGAACGCAGAGGGCGCGAAGGTTACGCAAAGAGCGCAGAAAAGAAATACAAAAAAAATACAGAAGGAATACAAAAAGAAAAGCAAAATAGATAAGTAAACAAAAAAATAGATTCAAATCTAAAATTTTAAAATAAATTTTTTGTATTCTTTTTCTCTTCTTCTGTGCTCTTTGCGTAACCTTCGCGCTCTCTGCGTTCAAAAAAATGACCCCGAATTAAACCTAAGATTAACCAACCAACTCTCTAACCAAAGGAAGACAAAATGCAAGACATCGTCATCGTATCCGCCGCCCGCACCGCCGTAGGCAAGTTTGGCGGCTCGCTCGCCAAGGTATCTGCCCCTGAGCTGGGCGCTATCGCCATCAAAGAGGCCATCGCACGCGCTAAGCTAGACAGCGCACAAATAGGCGAAGTCATCATGGGCCAGGTGCTTACTGCGGGCAGTGGGCAAAACCCTGCGCGCCAAGCCATGATGAAGGCGGGCGTGGCCAAAGAAACTCCCGCGCTCACCATCAACGCCGTCTGCGGCTCGGGTCTTAAAGCCGTCATGCTGGCTGCCCAGGCCGTGGCCTGGGGCGACAGCGAGATTGTGGTGGCCGGTGGTCAAGAGAACATGAGCGCATCGCCCCATGTGGTGATGGGCAGCCGCGACGGCCAGCGCATGGGCGACTGGAAGATGCAAGACACCATGATTGTGGACGGCCTGTGGGACGTGTACAACCAGTACCACATGGGCATTACGGCTGAGAACGTGGCCAAGGCGCACGGCATCACGCGCGAGGCGCAAGATGCGCTGGCGCTCGGTTCGCAAACCAAGGCTGCGGCTGCGCAGGCGGCAGGCAAGTTTGCAGCCGAGATTGTGGATGTAGTTATCCCGCAAAAAAAGGGCGACGCGATTGTCTTTAACGCCGATGAATTTATCAACAAAAAAACCACTGCTGAAGTATTGGCCGGCCTGCGCCCTGCGTTTGACAAAGCCGGTGGCGTAACGGCAGGCAACGCATCAGGCCTGAACGACGGCGCTGCCGCTGTGGTGGTAATGTCCGCCGCCAAAGCCAAAGCACTAGGCCTTACCCCGCTGGCCCGCATTGTGTCGTTTGGCACCAGCGGGCTAGACCCTGCCACCATGGGCATGGGCCCTGTGCCTGCATCGCGCAAGGCGCTAGAGCGTGCAGGCTGGAAGGCCTCTGACGTAGACGTGTTTGAGCTGAACGAAGCCTTCGCGGCCCAAGCCTGCGCGGTCAACCAAGAGCTGGGCATCGACCCTGCCAAAGTCAACATCAACGGCGGTGCCATTGCCATTGGCCACCCGATTGGCGCGTCAGGCTGCCGCATTTTGGTAACGCTGTTGCACGAGATGCAGCGCAGCAACGCCAAGCGCGGCCTGGCCGCACTGTGCATTGGCGGCGGCATGGGGGTTTCCCTCTGTGTGGAACGCTAGTTTTTAGGCTAAATTAACGCTCTGACCCAAGGAAATGCTGCACAAGCAGCTATTAAATTAGTAGTATTCGTTAGTTAACAGTTTTTTAAAAAAACATGAAAGAGGAAACAAAATGAGCCAAAAAATTGCATACGTCACCGGTGGCATGGGCGGCATTGGCACTGGCATTTGCCAGCGCCTGCACAAAGATGGTTTTAAAGTCATCGCAGGCTGCGGCCCCACGCGCGACTTTGACAAATGGCTGGCCGAGCAAAAAGCTCTGGGCTACAGCTTTTATGCCAGCGTAGGCAACGTAGGCGACTGGGACAGCACCGTTACCGCGTTTGAAAAAGTCAAAGCCGAGCACGGCCACGTCAGCGTGCTGGTGAACAACGCAGGCATCACCCGCGACGGCCAGTTCCGCAAAATGGCCAAGGCCGACTGGGACGCCGTGATCTCCACCAACCTAGACAGCATGTTCAACGTGACCAAGCAGGTGATTGAAGGCATGATCGAGGCAGGCTTTGGCCGCATCATCAACATCAGCTCGGTCAACGGCCAAAAAGGCCAGTTTGGCCAAGTGAACTACTCTACCGCCAAAGCCGGTTTGCACGGCTTTACCATGGCCCTGGCCCAAGAGGTGGCCAGCAAAGGCGTAACGGTTAACACCGTCAGCCCCGGCTACATTGGCACCGACATGGTCAAAGCCATTCGGCCTGACGTGCTAGAGAAAATCGTCTCTGGCGTGCCCGCCAAACGCCTGGGCACCCCCGAAGAAATCGCCTCCATCATTGCTTGGCTTTCCTCAGAAGAAGGTGGCTACGCAACCGGCGCAGACTTCTCGCTCAATGGTGGTTTGCACATGGGGTAATGCGCACTTGCGCTTAAATAAAAAGACTGCTTCGGCAGTCTTTTTTAATGGGCTTTTGTGACTTAAAGCCGCTTGTGATAACACCGCCCGTAACATCATGAAATTAAAAGTATTGCTCGATACCAATGTGCTGGTGGCTGGTTTGGGTAGTCGTTTAGGTGCTTCGTTTGCATTGCTAGAGGCCGTAGCTGAACAACGCATAGATTTTGCAGCCTCAGCTGCGCTGTGGCTTGAGTAAGAAGCTGTGTTAAAGCGTGCAGAAATTCGCAAAATGCATGGACTTAAGGCATCAGAGGTTCTAAAACAAATGGAGAAAAAGTAATGAGCACTTTTGCCCTGCGTTTGCCAGATTCTTTGTACGCCCACGCCAAAAAGCTGGCCGAGCGCGATCAAACCTCTCTCAACCAGTTCATTATGGTAGCGGTTGCTGAGAAGGTTTCAGCGTTGGATACAGCTGCATTTTTTGAAGAGCGCGCCGCACGCGGCAGCCAAACCAAACTTAAAGCAATTCTCGCGCGTGTGCCAAATGTGCGCCCCTCTCAAGGTGATGAGCGATAACGCAAGAATCCATCAATGGTTTTGCGAGCCACGGTGCGCCCAGGCGGTGGTGTTTTTTTCTACATAGTCAAACAGCTCGTACATCACCATCGCCATTGCGCCTACCACCACCAGGCCGCCGAAGGCTAGGCCCATTTGCATGGCGCTGCCGGCGCTGATCAGCAGGTAGCCTATGCCTTCGTTGGCAGCGGTCATCTCGCTGACCGTGGTGCCTACAAAAGCCAAGGTAATGGCCACCTTGAGCGAGCCAAAAAAGTAGGGCATAGAGCGCGGCATGCCAACCTTGGTAAGCACGTCCCAGCGTTTGGCACCCAGCACGCGCAGCACGTCTTCCAGCTCGGGCTCTAGCGTGGCCAGCCCGGTGGCGATGTTCACCATGATGGGGAAAAAGCTGATGAGAAAAGCCGTCAAAATAGCCGGGCCTACGTCAATGCCAAACCACACCACCAAGATCGGCACAAAGGCCGCTTTGGGCAGGGCGTTAAAGCCGGTCATCAGCGGGTACATGGCGGTGTAGGCTACGCGTGAGCTGCCCATTAAAAACCCCAGCAGCACGCCCACCACAATGGCAATGCCAAACCCCACCATGGTGACCCAAAAGGTACGCCACGCATGGCCTGCAATGGTGCCGCGAAACTCCCACACCTGCGCCGCTATGCGCGACGGGCTGGGGAAGATAAATTCGGTGACATTAAAAATACGGCAGATGGCCTCCCACAGCACAATGGTGGCAATCAAGAGCAGCCAAGGGGAGTAGCGTTCGAGGGTTTTTGTGTTCATGGTGCAATTTAAGGTGGAGCCACCGCCGTGGTTTTGCGAATGGCACCAATATGCCCGCGCAGCTCTAGCACGATGTCGGCAAACTCTTTGGTGTAGGTTAACTCTAGCTCGCGCGGGCGGGGCAGGTCGATGGTGCGCTCGACCACAAAGCGGCCGGGCGATTTGCTCATCACGTACACCTTGTCGGCCAAGAAAACGCTCTCGCGCAGGTCGTGCGTTACCAAAATAACGTTGAATTTTTGTACCGCATGCAGGTCACGCAAAATGCACCACAGCTCTTCGCGCGTAAACGCATCCAGCGCACCAAAGGGCTCGTCTAACAGCAGCATTTTGGGCTCGTGGATGAGTGCCCGGCAAATACTGGCGCGCTGCTGCATACCGCCAGACAGCTGCCAAGGAAACTTCTTCTCATACCCACCCAAGCCTACGGTGGCCAGCAGTGTGGATGCCCGCGCCTCGTATTCTTTGCGCTTGGCTTTGAAGTTGCTGCGGTACGGCTCGACAATTTCTAGCGGCAGCAGCACGTTGTCTAGCGTGGTGCGCCATGGAAGCAGCGATGGCGCTTGGAACGCCATGCCGGATATTTTGAGCGGCCCAGTCACGGGCTGGCCATCAATCAAGATATTGCCCACCGACGGCATTTTCAGGCCGGTGGCCAGCTTCATGAAAGTCGACTTGCCGCAACCTGACGGGCCAACAATCGCGATGAACTCACCTTGTTTGACTTTCAGGTCGATGGCTTCCACCGCGTATTGCTTTTTGGCCAACAACTCGTCGTTGTAGGCCAGCCAAACATCGGTGAAGTCAACAAAGGGCTTGGCGGTGTCGTTTTGAGCCATTTTTACCTATTAAAAAGGGTTGCAGCCCAATTGATATGGGCG
>JAYWGO010000146.1:0-12793 GCA_043778205.1 Polaromonas sp.
GGTGGTGCGCAGAGTTACTTTGAAGCCGCCATCGCCGCCGGGGCCGATGTCTTCATCACAGGCGAGATTTCTGAACCCCAGGCCCACTATGCACGCGAGATGGGCGTGGGCTACATTGCCTGTGGCCACCATGCCAGCGAGCGCTACGGCGCGCCTGCGGTGGCTGCGCATATTGCCAACCAGTTAGGGCTGAAGCATACGTTTATCGATGTCGATAATCCCGCTTAGGTAGATTTTGGCTGGCGGCAGCTGCTTCGCAGCTTTTATTTGGCTTAAAAACCTATAGCGGTGGGCTTTATGTCACCGCAATCGTTGCTTATAAATTGGGCTGATATGTAGGCCGCCATGCGCTGGCTTTGGTTTTTGGCCGTAGCAGTGACCACGGTTTTCATAACAAAGCTGTTTTCATCTACCAGGGAGAAAAATCCCTCGTTCGTAAAGTTAGTGCCCGTACAGGCAAAGCTGATGTTTTGCGTGGGGCCTGCCGGGGGGAATGTAATACTCGCGCAACTTACATCTTGGAGGCCTTTCGGCAAGCTTTGCGGGCTTTTTTTATACGCTTCGCGCAGCGTGTTTTGGGTAAGGCACTGCAAGCTATGCTGTCTGATAATTCCGTCTGCGTCTATGCCATCTTTGGCCAATTTCCCTGCAGTAGCCTCTTTTTCTTGCAGTGTTTTCTGGGCTTGCGCTTGCGCTACCAAGGCCGCTAAAAAAGGCAGTTCTATCGTGATGTTGACTTCATACAGCCGTGGCGGTGTATTCTGCGCTGCTGCTTGAAAGCAACACAGCGCAGCGGCCAAGCCCAAAACCCGGGCGCATTTAGAACTTGCACCAGAAGCTGTACCGAATTGCGCCATAAACTTCTTTCTTGTCAGATTGAATATTTCAAATGTACCGCCGCGGTGGTAACCTGTCACTAGACATGCAAATAATCCCCAATTCAACCATCCTTGAACGGGCTTCACCGCTGATGCCCATCGCCATCACCCCCGGTGACATCGCCGGTATTGGCCCCGAAATTGTGGCCAAAGCCTTTCGTGACGCGCCTGATGTGCTGCAAGGCTGCTTTGTGGTGGGCGATGTAGTGCTGATGCGCGCAGCAGCGCAGCAGCTGGGCGGCCTGCTGCCGGTGGCGCTGCTTAGCAGCCCCGCGCAGGCACTTAGCATGCCGCCGCGCTGCCTGCCGGTGTTGCAGCTGGCGAATGAGGGCGGCTTAGACGCACTGTCAAGATCAGAGCTGCTTGTGCATTTAAACAGCGGACTGGTAAGCAGCCTGGCGGGCACATTTTCTATGCGCTGTGTGCAATGGGCGGCGCGGGCGGCTTTGTTCGGCGAGGTGGCTGCGCTGGTGACTGCGCCTATTCACAAAGAAGCTTGGGGCGCTGCGGGGGTGCCCTACCCAGGCCACACCGAGCTGCTGCAGGCCGAAGCGGCGGCGTATTCAGGCCAAAATCTGCTGCAAGTGCCTGTGCGCATGATGCTGGCCAGCGACGAGCTGCGCACCGTGTTGGTCAGCATCCACACCAGCCTGCGCCAAGCCATAGACGCGGTGACGTTCGACAGTGTCTTGCAAACCCTGCGCATCACCCACGCATCACTGAGTAAAACGCTAGGGCACCCTCCGCGCATCGCCGTGGCGGGGCTTAACCCGCATGCAGGCGAGGGCGGGCTGTTTGGCCGCGAAGAGATCGAGGTAATCAACCCAGCCATTGCGGCCGCGCGCGCCGAGGGCATCAATGCCATGGGCGCACTGCCGCCTGACACGGTGTTTATGCAAGCCCGAGGTTTTGCCAAATTTGACGTAGTGGTGGCCATGTACCACGACCAAGGCTTGATTCCGGTCAAGTATTTGGGGGTAGACAAAGGGGTCAACGTCACACTGGGCCTGCCACTGGTGCGCACCAGCCCTGACCACGGCACCGCGTTTGATATTGCAGGGCAGGGCATAGCCGATGCCAGTAGCTTAGTAGAGTCGGTGCGGCAAGCCAAGCTGCTGGCAGCTGCTTAAAAAACGGCCCCCAACTGCGCGCTGCCCAAGAAAAAGCCGCAGTACCCTTGCGGATACTGCGGCTTTGGCGGCTTTAGAAAGTAACTAAACGAGGCTTACTTCTTCAGATTGTCACGAATCTCGCGCAACAAAACGATGTCTTCTGGCGTTGCAGGCGCAGGCGCTGCAGGCTCAGCCTTTTTCATCTTGTTCATTTGCTTGACCAGCAAAAAGATCACGGCGGCCAAGATCAGGAAGTTGACTGAGATGGTAATAAAGTTACCGTAGCCCAATACATTGACCCCCGCTTTGTTCAAGTCGGCAAACGAGGTGACTGAGCCTTTGAAATCTGCTGGTATTTTGCCCAAAGTGATAAACATATTGGAAAAATCAACGTTGCCAAACACCAAGCCCACGATAGGCATGATGATGTCTTTGACCAAAGAATCTACAATTTTGCCGAAAGCGGCACCGATAATCACACCGACAGCCAGGTCAACTACGTTGCCCTTCATGGCGAAATCTTTAAACTCTTGCATCATGCCCATAGAAATACTCCTGTTGTTCTGCTGCTGACGCTGGCAGCTTTACAGTTAAACGCGTCTAGGGCGGGAGTATGTCCACTAAAACCACTATGTCAAGTTACAGATTGCAAAAGCGTAACTTTGTCACTGAATGCCCGGTTAAACATGGCGGTCATGCCACATTCCCGTGCTGGCAGAAGGCCGCTCATTGCCTCGGCAAGCCGTCTTGTACCCACACCATTGAATTTACCCCTGTGGGTGGGCTACAATCTGGGGTTGTCCCTAAGTACCTGAAAAACCGAGGAATTCCATGAGTAACGTGGACCACAGCAAACGTAATTGGCTTGTAACGACCTGCGCTGCAGGCGGCGTGGGCGTAGCCGCCACTGCCGTGCCATTTGTAAGCAGTTTTAGCCCGTCAGAGCGGGCCAAAGCCGCTGGCGCAGCCGTAGAAGTCGATATTTCTGCCCTGAAAGTGGGCGAGAAAATGACCGTTGAATGGCGCGGCAAACCCGTTTGGATCATGAAGCGCTCGCCCGAGCAGCTGGCGGGTTTGAAAAAACTAGACCCGCAAATGGCCGACCCCGAATCCAAACGCAACGCTGATGAACTGACGCCCAAATATGCCCGCAACGAAGGCCGCTCCATCAAGCCAGAGATTTTTGTAGGTGTGGGTATTTGCTCTCACTTGGGCTGCTCGCCGTCCGACAAGTTTGTAGCCGGCGCCCAGCCTTCGTTGCCAGACGATTGGCAAGGCGGCTTTTTGTGCCCCTGCCACGGCTCTACTTTTGACCTGGCGGGCCGCGTTTACAAAAACAAACCTGCGCCCGATAACCTAGAAGTGCCGCCGCACATGTACATGAGCGACACCAGGCTCATTATTGGCGAAGACACGAAAGCTTAAACCTGCGGAACTGGCTTGTGGGGTTGGGTATTCCAACCCACCCGCAAGCACTGTCCACTCCCGTAGTTTTATATTGAGGCAACACAAATGGCTGACATGATTGAAATATCTCCTAACGCAAGCGCGCCTGAAAAGCTGCTCAACTGGGTAGACAATCGCTTCCCCGCAAGCAAGCTCTTCAAAGAGCACATGAGCGAGTACTACGCACCAAAGAACTTTAATATTTGGTACATTTTTGGCGCTCTGGCCATGTTGGTGCTGGTGATTCAAATCGTCACCGGTATTTTCTTGGTCATGCACTACAAGCCTGATGCCGCTTTGGCGTTTGCCTCGGTAGAGTACATCATGCGCGATGTGCCTTGGGGCTGGCTGGTGCGTTATATGCATTCCACAGGGGCTTCAGCCTTCTTTGTGGTGGTGTACCTGCACATGTTCCGCGGGCTCATGTACGGCAGCTACCGCAAGCCGCGCGAGCTTATTTGGGTGTTTGGCTGCGGTATTTTCTTGTGCTTGATGGCCGAGGCCTTCATGGGCTACCTGTTGCCATGGGGCCAAATGTCTTACTGGGGCGCACAGGTGATTGTTAACTTGTTTGCAGCCATTCCGTTCATCGGCCCTGATGTCGCTTTGCTGATCCGTGGCGACTACGTGGTGGGCGACGCTACGCTTAACCGCTTCTTCGCATTCCACGTCATTGCAGTACCTTTGGTGTTGTTGGGCTTGGTGGCCGCGCACATCATTGCGCTGCACGAAGTGGGTTCTAACAACCCTGATGGCGTAGAAATCAAAGCCACCAAAGATGCCAAAACCGGCATTCCATTGGACGGCATTCCTTTCCACCCTTACTACACCGTGCATGATATTTTCATGGTCAGTGTTTTCTTGCTGGTGTTTACGGCCATTGTGTTCTTCGCGCCAGAAATGGGCGGCTACTTCTTGGAATACAACAACTTTATTCCTGCTGATCCTCTGAAAACACCCGCGCACATTGCACCAGTGTGGTACTTCACCCCGTTCTACTCTATGCTTCGCGCCATCACCACTGAAATGATGTACGTGCTGATGGCATGCGTAGTCGGTGCGGCAGGCTTTACGGCGCTCAAAAGCAAGCTTCCAAGCTTTGTGAAAGCTGCCGTGGTGGTGGTGTCTATCGGCGCGGTAGCTGCCATGATGGCATTTGATGCCAAGTTCTGGGGCGTCGTCGTGATGGGTGCTTCCACCATGATTTTGTTCTTCTTGCCTTGGCTTGACAACAGCCCTGTCAAATCAATTCGCTACCGCCCTGATTGGCATAAATATGTCTACGCAGTGTTCGTGGTTAACTTTTTGATCTTGGGCTACTTGGGTGTACAGCCACCGTCCAGCGTGGGCGAGCGCGTGAGCCAACTGGGCACCTTGTACTACTTTGGCTTCTTTTTGCTTATGCCTTGGTGGAGTGCATTAGGAACCCCTAAACAAGTCCCTGACCGTGTGGTGTTTGCTGCGCACTAAAGGAGACCCCATCACATGAAAAAAATTCTCCTCGCTTTTTTAGTGGCCTTTAATTTTGCCAGCGCACAAGCTGCCAGCGAAGGTATTGCCTGGGACTTGGCACCCAATAAAACCAACGACATGGCCGCATTGCAAAACGGTGCCAAAGTGTTCGTTAACTACTGCTTAAACTGCCATAGCGCCGCCTACATGCGCTACAACCGCTTGAAAGACATCGGTTTGACAGAGCAGCAGATCAAAGACAATCTTTTGTTTGCCAGCGACAAAGTGGGCGACACCATGAAAGCGTCTATTGACCCTAAGCAAGCTAAAGAATGGTTCGGTGGCGTGCCGCCCGACCTGAGTGTGATTGCGCGTTCGCGTGCTGATGGCGCTAAAGGCTCTGGCCCTGACTATCTTTTTACTTTGCTGCGTACCTATTACCGCGACGAAACCAAACCCACCGGTTGGAACAATTTGGCCTACCCCAACATTGGCATGCCCAACCCCTTGTGGGAGCTGCAAGGTGAGCGCAAGCCCTTGTTTGACTTGAAGCAAGAGCATGGCCACGAAGTACGGGTCTTCAAAGGCTGGGAACAAGCTAAACCCGGTACTTTGAGCCCATTGCAGTACGAGCAAACCGTGGGCGATCTGGTCAGCTACTTGCGCTGGATGGGCGAGCCATCGCAAAACAACCGTGTGCGCGTTGGTGTGTGGGTGCTGCTGTTTTTAAGCGTGCTGATTATTTTTACATGGCGCTTAAATGCCAGCTACTGGCGCGACATCAAGTAAAAATAGGCCTAAACTGGCTGCTTAGCGGCACCAAGGCGTATTTTGTAACACTGAAAACGGTTGCCTTATGGCAGCAGTTTTTAGTCAACCAACCCTTACCAAGAGTGGCTTAGCCACTCTTTCACTTTTTCAAAAGGATCTGCACCATGATGGTTTTGTACTCGGGCACCACCTGCCCCTTCTCGCACCGTTGCCGTTTCGTGCTGTTTGAAAAAGGCATGGACTTTGAAATTCGGGACGTAGACCTGTACAACAAGCCCGAAGATATCAACGTGATGAACCCTTACGGACAAGTGCCCATCTTGGTGGAGCGCGATTTGATTTTGTACGAGTCAAACATCATTAACGAATACATTGACGAGCGCTTCCCTCACCCCCAGCTGATGCCTGGCGACCCCGTGGACCGCGCCCGTGTGCGTTTGTTCTTGCTCAACTTTGAAAAAGAACTGTTCACCAATGTGTCGATCTTGGAAAACCGCTCTAACAAAGGCAATGACAAGGCGCTGGAAAAAGCGCGCAGTCATATCCGCGACCGCCTGACGCAAATGGCCCCGGTGTTTTTGAAAAATAAATTTATCATGGGTGACAACTTCTCCATGCTAGACGTGGCCTTGGCCCCATTGCTGTGGCGCTTGGATTTTTACGGCATCGAGCTGTCTAAAAATGCGGCCCCGTTGCTCAAGTACGCTGAGCGCATCTTTTCGCGCCCAGCTTACATTGAGGCGCTCACGCCGTCTGAAAAAGTTATGCGCAAATAAGCCGCTCTGGCTTGGCTTACTAAAGCATACAAGCCTATGCAGCGCACTGCAGGCCGTGGCCTGCGATGCGGTACGATACAGGTATGAGCGTTTCAGCACTTACCCCTTCTCCAAACTCTACCCGCCCGTACCTGATACGGGCGCTGTACGAATGGTGTGTCGACAACGGCTACACCCCCTATATTGCGGCGTATGTAGATGCCAGCGTGCAGGTGCCGCGCGAGCATGTTAAAAATAATGAAATCGTGCTCAATGTCAGCATGGATGCCACCAGCTCACTCAAGCTGGGTAATGAATTTATAGAATTTAAAGCCCGCTTTTCAGGCTCTGCGCGCGAGATCATGGTGCCTATTGACCGCGTAATAGCAATTTACGCCCGCGAAAACGGCCAAGGCATGGCTTTCCCAGTACCCCAAAGCGTGCAAGCACGTGGCGACGTGACCGAGCCAGAACCCAAGATGCAGTCAGTCGCCAAGAAAAACCCTCTTGTGATGGTAGATTCCGCCGCAGCCGAGCTGGAGGAATCCAACGCGCAGCCAGATTCCAACGCGCAGCCAAGCTCGCGCGTAATGCAACTTGTCAGCGCAGCTACTGATTCCCCGCCGGTCTCAGCAGAGGACGTGGGCGATGATGCCCCACCCGAGCCCCCGGTACCCCCGCCTTCTGGGCCACGTCCATCCCTTAAGCGGGTTAAGTAAACGATTTTTTAGGCAAGGCCTTCAACTTGCGCGTGCACCAACGCACACCAAGCCACATGAACGCTTGCATGTGCAAAATTTTGCCGCAAAACCGAAGTAAAATATAGCTTCGCCGCTTTAGCTCAATTGGTAGAGCAACCGCTTTGTAAGCGGTAGGTCGTCAGTTCGATTCCGACAAGCGGCACCATTTTTATACCCCAGTGTATTCTTGCCCTGGTAATTCCCCCCCAAACACCCAGCACCGCAGGCCAACGCATTCAGCCAAATGCCTCGCCTACAGCGACCGCATTTGCACTTTGATGCGGATGGAGTGCACCTCCCAACCCTTTGACCGCAGATGCGCTGTAAGTGCGGGGCTGAGCTGGCGTAGCTTGGCTGCTACTGCGCTGTTGGCGGCCAATAGACACCACTCTGGGCCGTCTATGGGCCCGGCTTGCACACCACTGCGCAAAGCAGGGGGCAGCAGCTGGGTTACCGCACAGAGCCAGTCGCTTGACTCGCGCGCAAGTTTGACCAAGCGTGCCAAGGTGGGAGCAGCTTCTACCGCCTGCAGTATCGGCACCGCTGGCTTGGGCTGCAAGGCGCGTGGGTAGCGCGGGGCAAGGGTGATGGTTGAACGCAACATAAGAGGCACAGTCTAAGCGAAGTCGGCCCAAAAGCTGTACCTACCGGACTGGCCAGCAAGAGTGGCACAATAGGTGCCCTGCATTACTGGAGCAGACTATGCACATGATCATTACAGACGCTTGGCTGGCCAAAACGCGTCCCATCCACCTCAGTGGCACCAAGCTGGTGTTGGCGGGCTTGGCTTTGTCGTTGGCCTTGATGGTGGTGGCTGCTGTGCTGTACCACTGGGTGTTTCTTAAAGGCGCGCGCGAAGGCTGGCCCATAGTAGGCAGCTTGGTCAAGCTGGTGGTGAAAGACGAGTTTGAACAGCGCGACCGTTTTATGCGCGAAAACCTGGACGCCATGGCCAAAAAAGTGGGCGAAATGCAGGTCAAAATAGTCCAGCTAGAGTCCATAACCGAGCGCGTCTCAGGCTTGGCGGGCATTCCGGTGCCCGATGCTGCCAAGGCCAATGGCGGTAAAGATACAGGCAAAAATGCAGCCATCGAGCCTGGAAAAGGCGGCGTACTTATTGGTGGGCGCGACCTGACCATGCAGGAGTTGCAAGCCGTACTGGCCGACTTAGAGACTTTAAGCAACCAAAAGGTCGATTTGCTCACGGTAGTGGAATCGCGCCTGTTTGACCAGAAGATTCGCAAAATGATGGTGCCCACCGCCCAGCCTGTGCCAGGCAGTGTGCTGGGCTCGTCCTTTGGTTTTCGCACCGACCCCATCAACGGCCGCTCTGCGCTGCACACAGGGCTGGACTTTCAGGCCGACCCAGGCACGCCTATTTTGGCTGCAGCGGGCGGGGTAGTGGTCACGCAGGAATACCATGCTGCCTACGGCAATATGGTGGAAATTGACCACGGCAACGACCTGGTGACCCGCTATGCGCATGCCTCGGCCACCTTCGTTAAAAAAGGCGATGTCATCAAACGGGGCCAAAAAATTGCCGCGGTGGGCACCACAGGGCGCTCAACAGGCCCGCATTTGCATTTTGAGGTGCTGGTACAAAACGTGCCCCAAGACCCGCAAAAGTTCTTAACGGCCGGTGAAAAAGTACCCGATGTGGCCTTGGTTACCAAGCCCAAAGCCCGCTAAGCATGGCCACGGCCTGCCGCCTATGCAAACAGGCCCGGCGACCCGCTAAAATCAACAGTTTTGGTGGCCGCGCGCCCAGAGCCAGCAGATACCGCTGCAGCTTGAATTTACATACGCAGGCCCCAGTTTCAGATCAGCATAACGCAAAGGATTCGTCCTGCCCTGCAAGCCCTTTGGCTGGTGGGCCAGGACTGCAGGCATGGCAACAAATTTTCTGACCCAAATTTTCGGCAGTCGCAACGACCGCTTGCTCAAAACCTTCCGTAAAACGGTAGGGCGCATCACCGAGCTAGAGCCCGGCTTAGAGTCGCTCAGTGACGATGCGCTCAAGGCCAAAACCGAAGAGTTTAAAACCCGTGTAGCCAATGGCGAGACGCTAGACGACCTGCTGCCCGAGGCGTTTGCGGTAGTGCGCGAAGGCTCTAAAAGGGTGATGAAGATGCGCCACTTTGACGTGCAAATGCAAGGCGCTATCTCACTGCACCAAGGCAAAATTGCCGAGATGCGCACTGGTGAAGGCAAAACCCTCACCGCCACTTTGGCGGTGTACCTTAATGCGCTGTCTGGCAAGGGCGTGCACGTGGTTACCGTGAACGACTATTTGGCCAACCGCGACGCGCAGTGGATGGGCAACCTGTACAACTTCTTAGGCATGAGCGTAGGCGTAAACCTGCCCAACATGCCGCGCGAAGCCAAGCAAGCCGCCTACCGCGCCGACATAACCTACGGCACTAACAACGAGTTTGGCTTTGACTACCTGCGCGACAACATGGTGTACGAGACCGCCGACCGCGTGCAGCGCGGCCTGAACTACGCCATAGTAGACGAGGTAGACTCGATTTTGATCGACGAAGCCCGCACACCCCTGATCATCAGCGGCCAGGCCGAAGACCACACCGACACCTACGTGGCGCTGAACAAAATTGTGCCGCTGCTAACCCGCCAAGAAGGCGAAGCCGACCCGCGCACAGGAGAGGGCGTGATAAAGCCTGGCGACTTTACGGTAGATGAAAAAGCCCACCAAATATTTTTGACCGAGCAAGGCCACGAAAGTGCTGAGCGTATTTTGGCAAGCATAGGCCTCATTCCCGAAGGCGCTTCGCTGTACGACCCGTCTAACATCACGCTGATGCACCACATTAATGCTGCGCTGCGGGCCCACCACCTGTACCACCGCGACCAGCATTATGTCAACCAAGAAGGCGAGATCATCATTGTGGACGACCACACCGGCCGCCTGATGACGGGCCGCCGCTGGAGCGATGGCCTGCACCAAGCTGTAGAGGCCAAAGAAGGGGTGCAAATTCAGGCCGAGAACCAGACGCTGGCCTCGATTACCTTCCAAAACTATTTCCGCCTGTACGGCAAGCTCTCGGGCATGACCGGCACGGCCGATACCGAAGCCTATGAGTTTCAAGAAATCTACGGCCTGGAGACGATGGTGCTCCCGCCCAACCGCCCTAGCAAGCGCGAAGACTTTTTAGACCGGGTATACAAAACCAGCCAAGAGCGCTATGACGCGGCCATTACCGACATTCGCGACTGCTACGAGCGCGGCCAGCCTGTCCTTGTGGGCACCACATCGATTGAAAACTCCGAGCTGATCTCGGGCATGCTGGACAAAGCGGGCCTGCCGCACCAAGTGCTTAACGCCAAGCAGCACGCCCGCGAGGCGGACATCATTGCCCAAGCGGGCCGCGCAAGAATGATCACCATTGCCACCAACATGGCAGGCCGGGGAACCGACATTGTGCTGGGCGGCAATGTGGAGAACATGTCTAAAACTATCCAAGCCGACGACAGCTTGGACGAGGCCGCCAAGGCCGCACAAATTGCCACGCTCAAAGACGAGTGGCAGGCCAACCATGATGCCGTGAAAGCCCTGGGCGGCTTGCGCATTGTGGCCACCGAGCGCCACGAGTCGCGCCGTATTGACAACCAGTTGCGGGGCCGCTCAGGCCGCCAGGGCGACCCAGGTTCGTCACGCTTTTTCTTGAGCCTGGACGATTCGCTGATGCGCATCTTTGCGGGCGAGCGTGTTAAGTCGATCATGGAGCGCCTCAAAATGCCCGAGGGCGAGGCGATTGAGGCCGGCATTGTGACCCGCAGTATTGAAAGCGCGCAGCGCAAGGTAGAAGCGCGTAACTTTGACATTCGCAAGCAGCTGCTGGAATACGACGATGTGTCCAACGACCAGCGCAAAGTGATTTACCAGCAGCGTAACGATATTTTGGATGCCGACAACCTCAGCGAGCAAATCAAGTCGCTGCGCGAAGGCGCGCTGACCGACCTGGTGCGCCAGCACGTGCCGGTGGAATCGGTGGAAGAGCAGTGGAACATTGCCGCGCTAGAAAAAGCCTTGGCCACCGACTTGCAGGTGGAGCTGGACTTGCAAACCATGGTCAGCCAAGCCAGCGCCATCACCGACGAAGAAATTGTGGACAAAGTGGTAGCGACTGCGCATGCCGCTTTTGAAGACAAAGTTAAACTGGTGGGCGCAGCGCAATTTACCCAGTTTGAGCGCATGGTGCTGCTGCAAAGCATAGACTCAAACTGGCGCGAACATTTAAGCTCGCTGGACTACTTGCGCCAAGGTATTCACCTGCGCGGCTACGCACAAAAGCAGCCCAAGCAGGAGTACAAACGCGAAGCCTTTGAGCTGTTTGGCCAACTGCTAGACCAGGTAAAAAACGAAGTCACCAAGATTTTGATGACCGTGAAAGTGCAAACCAACGAACAGATCGAGCAAGCCACCAGCGAGATGGAGCAGCGCGCCGAGAGCATCAGCAACGTCACCTACACAGCGCCCACCGAAACGGGTGAAGTGCAAACCACGGTAGACGAAGACACCCTGCGCCAACGCGAAGCCATGCCCAGCGCAGGGCTGCCGCGGGCAGGTCGCAACGACCCCTGCCCGTGTGGCAGTGGTAAAAAGTTCAAGTTCTGCCACGGCAAGTTAGCTTAAATTAAGGTCGGCAGCATGCACCCAGCAGCAAGCTGCCTACTACTAATTTAATAGCTGCTTGTGCAGCATTTCCTTGGGTCATAGCCCTATTTCTTTGTATGAATAGCGTCCACAGGAGCTTGTATGGCAGTTAATCTGGTAACCCCTGACCCACGCGGTTTGTACCCGGTAGCCGGTGTGCAAATAGGCATTGCCGAAGCCGGTATTCGCAAAGCCAACCGCAAAGATTTAAGCGTGGTGCTGCTTGCCGAAGGTGCTTCGGTGGCCGGTGTGTTTACGCAAAACCGCTACTGCGCCGCACCAGTGCAAATTTGCCGCGACCACCTTGCGTTAAATGGCGGGCAAACCATCGGCATTCGCGCCATGCTGATCAATACCGGCAACGCCAACGCGGGCACGGGTGACGACGGCATGGCCCGCGCCCGCGCGACCTGCATCGCGCTGGCCCGCCAGCTGGACATTGCGCCCGAGCAAATTTTGCCTTTTAGCACCGGCGTGATCATGGAGCCACTGCCCCACGAGCGCATCGTAGCCGGCATACCGGCTGCACTGCTTGATGCTAAAGAAGACAACTGGCTGCGCGCTGCGCAAGGCATTATGACCACCGACACGCTGCCCAAAGCGTTCAGCACCAAGGTGCTGCTGGGCGGCGCTACGGTCACCATCACCGGCATCAGCAAAGGCGCAGGCATGATCCGCCCCAACATGGCGACCATGCTGGGTTTTATGGCGACCGATGCTTGCGTATCTCAATCTATCATGGGGCAGTTGGCGCGCGAACTGGCGGAAGGCTCGTTTAACCGCGTCACTGTAGATGGCGATACGTCTACCAACGACTCGTTCGTGGTGGTCGCTAGCAACCAAGCCGGCCACACGCCGATCACCGTATTGAATAGCGCCGACGGTCAAGCGTTGCTTGCAGCCATGATGGGCGTCGCCAGGCAGCTGGCTCAAGCCATCGTGCGCGACGGCGAAGGCGCCACCA